>CABKMZ010000030.1 GCA_902373545.1 uncultured Actinomyces sp.
TGGGAGACCAGCGCGGGGACGGGCACGAGGCACGTCGCGTAGGTGTAGCCGTGCTCGAGGGGCGTCGAGGCGGTGTTGATGATGTCGAGGGGCACGCCGTTCTTCTCGGCGGTCGGGCCGACGACGGCCGCGAGGTTCGCCAGGCGCTCGTCCGACAGGTCGGTGCCGACCACGGAGATGCCGGGGACACCCGAGGTGACGGCTCGCATCGTGTGCATGACGCCCATCGGGCCGGCGGCGCCGACGAAGACGCAACGGTCGTTCTCGCGCAGATCGCCGTTGGCGGGAATCCAGGCGTAGCCCTCGCGCGGGTCCGATCCGGTCGTGCCGCAGAAGCGAATGAAGTCGTAGTGGACGCGGCCGATGTCCAGGGACACCTTGCGGGAGATCGTCTCGCCGCCCAGGACGACACACATGGTGCCGCGGGTGCCGATCAGGAGCGCGGCCTTCTCGATGGCGTCGGCGTCCGAGCCGAAAAAGACGACGTCGTCGAACTCGCCCTCGACGCCCTCGATGGCGTCGGCGGCAACGCGCACGACCTCGGCGGGCTTGTGCTCGGCGGTCAGAGCGTCGATGTCGCCCTCGCCAACGACGAGCAGGCGTCCGCCGTCAGCAACGTGGTTGCGCTCTGCCCACGCGTAGGAGCCCTCAACGGTCGCCCACGGCTCGATGAGGCCGACGGCGGCGGCCGAGGGGCCCTCCGACACGTGGATCAGGTACTCTTCGCCGTCCGGGGACACGACGCAGCGCTCGTCGACGACGACGTACTCTTCGAGGGCACCGTCGAAGTTGTAGCCGAAGGCGCCGTTCGACTTGGCGGTACGCAGGTGCTTCCAGTCGGCCTGAACCAGCAGGCGGTCACCCACCTTGTAGTGCGTGACCTTCTCGCCGACCTGCACGACGCGCACCACGGGCTCGTGGCCGGGCGTCACTGCTTCCCCGTTCGGGTGGTAGGACGGGATGTCCGTGAGGGCATCCAGGTCGATGCCGCCGACCACGTCGGACTTGCGCGGGTGGCCATCGAACTGGTGGAGCAGCTTCGTATCGGAGAAGCAGATGCCGCAGGCTTCAACCTCGAGCAAGATCTGCGTCGGGCCAACGGGGTCAACGGGCTTCGCCGGGTTAAGGACGAACTCCTCCTTGCCGACGATCTGAATCGCGTACTGGGTGGAGGGAATCTGGGTCATGACTGACTCCTTGACTAAAAACGACTGGACGTGAGATGAAGGGGGACGAGGCCGGGGCACCCGTGGAGGGGACCGTGACCACCCTGGGGCCCCGGCCTCGAGACGGTGTCAGGAGAGCATGACCTGGCCGCCCGTGACGGGCACGGCCTGGCCGGTCTCGTATTCCTGCTCGACGATGTAGAAGATTGCGCGCAGGACGTCGATGCCCTGGGCGCCGCGGCGCATGGGGACCTTGGCCTCGTAGAACTCCTTGACGTCGGCGACCGTCTTGGCGCCGGGGACCTTGCCGGAGTTCAGGTACTGGACGAACAGGCCGCGGTCCGGGTCGGACCAGAGGGGGCCGTCGTAGAAGTTGCCGGGGCAGATTGCGTTGACCTTCACGCCGTGAGCAACCATCTCGAGGGCGAAGGACTGGACCAGGCCGATGCCGCCGAACTTCGAGCCCGCGTAGGCGGCGTTCTTGTTCGAGCCGACCAGGCCGGACTTGGAGTTGATCTGGATGATGTCGGTGAGCCACTCGGGTGCGGTGGAGTGCTGGCGGGCCAGGAGCTGTCCCAGGTGCTTGGTGACCAGGAAGAAGGCCACGTAGTTGATGTCGGTGGACAGGCGGAACGCGGAGGCGTCCTGCTCGAGGACGGAGCCGGCGCGCACGATGCCCGCATTGGAGACGACCAGGTCGAGGCCGCCGGTGACGCGCTCGATCTCGGCGGCCATCGCCGCGACGGATTCCTCGTCGGCGACGTTGACCGTGATCGGGTGGGCGACACCTTCGCCGCCGAGCTCAGCCACCTTGGCTGCCGCGCCCTCGCCGTTGAGGTCGGCGACGTAGACGAAGCATCCGGCGTCGACCAGGCCGCGCGCGATCTCCGCGCCGAATCCCTGGGCGCCGCCCGTGACGAGGGCGACGCGGCCGTTGATGGCGCGCTCACCCGTGGCAGTGGCGCGGACCTCGTAGGTCTCCTCGCCGGCGCGCACGACGACGGGAAGCTCGGTGTCCTTCAGGGAGCAGGGGCACACCTCGGTGAGCGGGCCGTCGAAGGTGACGGTCGGCTCGGCCGAGCTGGGGGCCACGATGACGGGGCGGCGCAGCGCCTTGAGGAACAGGCCGCGTACCTCGGGGGCGTTACTCATGATGTCTCTCTTTCTTGACGGTGATCGTCAGTTAATCGATGTGGCTCGGGCGGCAACAGCGGCGGCGTCCTCGCCGTCGGCAATCGCGCGCCCCAGGGGTGCGTACTGGCTGATGCGCTCGGCGAGGGCCTCGGGGGTCAGGCGACCCGTGCGGCCCAGCAGGTGCAGGGAGGGGTCCACGGAGGACAGTGCCTCGTGCGCGACGAGGGCCCACGTGGCCTCGTTGAGGTCCGCGAACTCGGGGCGACGCAGCTCCTCGCAGGTGAAGCGCTGGCGAGGCTGGTTGATGTCCACGCCCGAAATTTCAAGCATCCCGTGGGCGGCCGCGAGCGCGTGGATGCGCGCCAGCTGCTCGGGGGTGTTGCGCGGGGGCATGTAGGTGACGGCGCGCAGGCCGATGGCCTCCATGTGTTCGAAGAGCTCGTCGAGGAAGTCGTCCTCGAACTTTTCGGCCTTCTTGTCCCCCGTCGGGGAGGCGGACACGTCGCCCAGGTAGGCGTAGGTGGCAATCGCGCCGACCGAGTCGGCGAACTCCACGACCTCGGCCGCGCTGGGCAGCTCGTCGGTGGGCTGGATGTAGATGCGGTCCAGGTAGTTGGCCTTGAGGACACCCAGCAGGTCGTACATGAGGTGGGGGTTGTCAGCGTCGGACAGGACGGCGGCCAGGGACGGAGGGATCTCGACGCCCATCTGCGCCAGTCCCTCGGTCAGGGCGGGACCGCGCCCAAATCCGCGGATGAGAGCCGAGGCCATGGCGGCCAGCAGGTGACGCTCGGTGATCCCGCCGCCGTTTTCGTACTGCGAGATGCCGACCATGTCGGCCTGCGGGTCGAAGGGCTCCAGGCCCAGGTCGGTAAGGATCGTGTTGGCGCGCTCGGCCATGGCGAGGGTGCGCGTCAGGCGGGCGGCGCGCTTGGGGGCCAGCCAGGCCGCGACCTTCTCGCGCGCCGAGGCGGGCACGCCCTGCACCGTCATGTAGGCGACGCCCTCGGAATCGGGGTTGTTGAGCTTGCGCTGCGCGAGCGGCGTGCCTTCGCCGAAGCGGGCGCGGATCTCGAAGCCGGTGACGGAACCCATTCCCAGGATGGAGGTGGCTTCGCTCATCTCAGCGGCGGCACCGATCGAGTCGTGGTCGACGGAGCCGACGACGCGCAGGCCAGCCCGGCGCGCAAGCAGGGCCGCGTGGGTGGGCGTGTAGGGGCTGAACGAGAAGCAGGTGTGAATGTGGTTGTTCGACTCGGGCACCCATTCGGGGAACTGCTCGGTGGCGGCGACGACGCGCAGCGCGTCGATGCGCTGGGCCGGGGTGGCTGCCGGGTCGTTGGTGATGTCCATGGGTTCTGCCATCTCTTCGTTGGGTGGAGAAGTGAAAGGGGATGTTGAGGGGGACGCGAGGCCGGGGCACAGGTGAGGAGGAGATTGCCCCGGCCTCGCGCGGCTCGCACCAGGGAATGCGAGCCTCGGATGGGGGCGGGCTGGAAAGGGGGAACGGCCCGCCCCCAGTGCTTTACAGACCCGCGCGGTTCAGGCGAGCGATCTCGGCCTCGGTCGCGTGCTTCGTGGTGGGCACGTGGCCGGGCAGCGGGAGGATGCGCTCGTGAATCGCGTCGAGGATCCAGGAGACCTGCGGGAAGAAGAACGACTCCATCTCGGGTCCGGGCGTGATGCCGTTGCGCGAGGCGACGACGGCGATCGGCGCGTCGAGCGCGTCGAAGGCCAGGGTCTGCACGTTGGCGGCGACCGTGTTGAGGAAGGAGCCACGCTCGACCGCGTCCGAGGTCAGGACGAGGCGACCGGTCTTCTTCACAGACGCGATGAGCTTGTCGTAGTTGAGCGGTGCGACGAAGCGCAGGTCGATGACCTCGGCGCTCAGGCCGTACTTCTCAGCCAGGACGTCCGCGGCCTCGAGGGCCTTGTACACGGTCGCGCCGTAGGCGGCGATCGTGATGTCGGTGCCCTCGCGGCGGATCGCCGGCTCGCCCTCTTCGGTCTCGTAGTAGCCCTCGGGCACGCCGCCGGGCTCGAAGTCCTCGCCCTTGTCGTAGAGCTTCTGGCTCTCGAGGAACACGACCGGGTCGGTGCCGGCGAGTGCCAGGTTGAGCATGCCCTTGGCGTCGGTCGGGGTCGTCGGGAAGTAGACCTTCAGGCCCGGGATGTGAGCGACGAGCGCGCTCCAGTCCTGGGAGTGCTGAGCACCGTACTTCGCGCCCACGGACACGCGCAGGACGAGAGGCATCTTGAGCAGGCCGGCGCTCATCGACTGCCACTTGGCCATCTGGTTGAAGACCTCGTCGCCGGAGCGGCCCAGGAAGTCGCAGTACATGAGCTCGACGACCGCGCGGCCACCGGCCATCGCGTAGCCGACGCCGGCGCCCACGATCGAGGCCTCGGCGATGGGCGAGTTGAAGAGGCGACGGTAGGGCAGGGCCTCGGTCAGGCCACGGTAGACGGCGAAGGCGCCACCCCAGTCGCGGTTCTCCTCGCCCCAAGCGGCCATCGTCGGGTCGGTCTTGAAGCGGTGCAGCATGGCCTCGAACAGGCCGTCACGGAACTGGTACATGCGCATCTTGGAGACGGGCTTGCCATTCTCGTCGACGGAGGTGCGCACCTTCTTGGCCAGCGCCTTGACGCGCGGGTTGTCCTCGAGGTCGATCTCGGGGGTCGCGTCATCGAAGGCCTCGACCTTCTCGTTGGAGAACATGACGGAGTCGATGTAGCCGTCGGCGACGCGCGGCGTGGCCTCGTCGTCGATCGAGAGCTTGAGGACCTTGACGAGCTTCTCGGTCAGCGAGGCCGCGTAGCCGTCGATCTCGTCCTGCGTGGTCAGGCCGTTGGAGATCAGCAGGTTGCTGTACTCCTTGATGCAGTCCACCTGCTCCCACAGCTCGACCTCTTCCTTCGTGCGGTACGAGGAGGCATCCGACGGCGAGTGGCCGGAGAAGCGGTAGGTGATGGTGTCCATGAGGACGGGGCCGCGGCCCTCCTCGAGGATCTTCTTCTTGCGGGTGGTCGCATCCGCGACGGCCAGCGGGTTGAGGCCGTCGACGCGCTCGGCGTGCATGGCCTCGGGGTTGAGGGCCGCGCCCACGCGGGCGAGGATCTCATATCCCATGGTCTCGCCGAAGGTCTGGCCGCCCATGCCGTAGAAGTTGTTGAAGAAGTTGAACAGGATCGGCGGGTTGCCACCGTCCTCCTCGCGCCACAGCGAGCGGAACTGATCCATCGACGCGAAGTTCATGGCCTCCCACACGGGGCCACAGGCCATGGCGGCGTCACCGATGTTGGAGATGACGATGCCGGGCTTGCGGTTGATGCGCTTGAAGAGGGCCGCACCGTTCGCGATGGGGGCGGAGCCACCGACGATCGCGTTGTTCGGGTAGGAACCGAAGGGCAGGAAGAAGGTGTGCATCGAGCCGCCCAGGCCACGGTTGAAGCCGGACTTGCGGGCGAAGATCTCGGCGAGGGCGCCGAAGAGGATAAAGTTCTCGGTGAGGTCCTTCGTGTCCTTGTAGTCGATCTTCTCGGCGTAGGAGAGGGTCTCGCCGCCGAGGAAGCCCTTCATGATGCCCTCGAGCTGGCTCTCGTCCATCTGGTGCATGGCCGAGTAGCACTTGGCGAGGATCTCGCCGTGGGAGCGGTGCGAGCCGAAAATGAAGTCATCGGGCGACAGCACGTAGCTCTGGCCGACGTAGGCACTCTCCTGGCCGATGCCGAGGTGGGCGGGGCCGCGGTGGTTGTACTCAACGCCCTGCCAGGCGCCGGTCTTCTTGATGGAGTCGAGCATCGACTCGAAGGTGCGCACGACGATCATGTCGTGGAGCATCTGGACCATGCCCTTTTCGCCGTAGCGGGCGATCTCGGTGTCACGGTCGAAGGTGTACTGGTTGATCGGCACCTCGGGGAACTTCACGTACCCGGGGCGACGCACCTCATTGGGGTCGATGATAAGAGACTGAGTCATTGTTCTACTCTTCCTTGACGTAGTTGTTCGTTAGAGCTTGACGGCCCACGCGGCTTCGCGGATGACCTCGGACACCGTGGGGTGCGGGAAGACGACCTGGCGCAGGTCCTCGACGGTCAGTTCCATCTCGAGGACGGCCTGCGCGCCCCAGATCATTTCGGCGGCGTACGCGCCCAGCACGTGGATGCCGAGCACCTGGTGGGTCTTGGGGTCAACGAGGATCTTCGCCTCACCGGGGGCCTTGAAGCCGTTCTCCGCGATGAAGCGGCCCGACATGAGGGCGGGAACCTTGGCGACGAGGACGTCGCGGCCCTCGCGCTTGGCGGCGGACTCGGTCAGGCCCACGCCGGCGGCCTCGGGAATCGAGAAAACGGCCCACGGGACGGTGTGCCAGCGCATGACCTCGCCGCGCTTCTTCGCGGAGGGGTCCAGAATGTTCGCCGAGGCGATCTCAGCCATGCGGTAGGCGGCGTGCGCCAGGAGGGAACGTCCGGTGACGTCGCCGATCGCCCACACGTTGGGCAGGTTGGTGCGCATCGTGTCGTCGACGACGATGCCGCGGTTGATCTCGAGGCCGGCCTCCTTGGCGCCCCAGCCCTCCGTCGCGGGACGGCGGCCCACCGCCATGAGGACCACGTCGGCCTCGACGCTCAGCTTCTCCTCGCCCTTGGAGTAGTGGACGGTGCCTCCGTCGAGGGACTCGACGCGGCAGCCCAGCTCGAAGGTCACGTCCTTCATGGCGGCGCGGGCCTTGGCGGCCAGGTCGTCGTCCATGAACGGCAGGATCTCGGGAGCCATCTCGATGACGGTCACCTGCGAACCCAGGGTGGAGTACAGGGAGGCGAACTCGACACCGATGACGCCGCCGCCGATGATCGCGAGGCGGGAGGGGACCTCGGGCAGGGACAGGATGCCCGTGGAGTCGACCAGCGCCGGGTTGTCCTGGGTGCCGGGCAGCGGGGGCATGGCCGGCACGGAGCCCGTGGCGATGATGACATGGTCGGAGGTGTAGGTCGTGCCCTCAACGGTCACGCGACCGGGGGCGTCGAGGTGGCCTCGTCCGTTGATGACGGTCACGCCCGCCTTGCGCTCGGTGGCGGCGACGCCAGCGACCAGGCCCTTGACGACCTGATCCTTCCAGGCCTGCATCTGCTGCCAGTTGACGGCCACGCCCTGCACGTCCACGCCGAACTGGCTGGCTTCCTTGGCGTGCAGGTAGTTCTTTGCACCGTTGAGCAGGGTCTTGGTGGGGATGCACCCCACGTTCAGGCAGGTGCCGCCCAGGTACTGCTCCTCGACGAGGGCGACCTTCTTGCCCGCGTGTCCGAGGCGCTCGGCGGCCAGGTAGCCGCCAGGGCCCGCGCCGAGGACGATGACGTCAAAATGCGTGTCACTCATGAGTGTTCCTCTTTCCTCAGGCCAGGACCGTCACGTCGATGTTGTCGATGGCGGCGACCAGGTCGCGCAGGAAGCGGGCGCCGTCCGCGCCGTCGATGACCTGGTGGTCGATCGTCAGCGACAGGTTGAGGCGCTGCTCCACGCCGATCGTGCCGTCGGCTGCCACGGTCGGGCGCGGGGTGATCGCGCCGACGCCGAGGATGGCCGTCTGGGGCAGGTTGATGACGGGGGTGAAGGTCTCGATGCCGAAGGACCCGATGTTGGAGACCGTGAAGGTGCCGCCGGACAGGAAGTCGGGGGCAATGGTGCCGTCGATCGCGCTGCTGGCGAGGCGCTTGGCCTCGTCGGAGAACGCCTTGAGGCCCAGGGCCTGCGCGGAGCGGATGACGGGAACGAAGAGGCCGCGCGGGGTGTCGCACGCGAAGCCGAGGTGAACCTGCTCGAACTCGGTCAGGACGCCGTCTTCGAGGTGTGCGTTGAACACGGGGTACTTGGGCAGGGTACGCGACACGGCGAAGCAGACCAGGTCGTTGAGCGTGATCTTGTTCAGGCCCAGAGCCTCGTCGGCGTTCTTGACCTTCTTGCGCATCGCGAGGATGCCGGCGGCGTTGGCCGTCGTGTTGAGGGTCAGCTGCGCGGTGGAGGTCAGGGACTCCATCATGCGCTTGGCGACGACCTTGCGAACGCCCTTGAGCGGGGCGGAGGTCGAGGCGCCGGGGTACTCGGCACCGGCGGGGGCTGCGAGAGCCGCGGCGGGGGCCGAGGCCTCGGCGGCCTGGGCGACACGGCCCGCATCGGCGACGCTAACGCGTCCGCCGATGCCGGTTCCTTCGGTAGCCTCGACGCCGGCGGCGCGCGCGGCGGAGGTCAGGACCGGACCGGCGGCGATCGCGGCGGCGACGTCGCGCTCGATGACGCGGCCGTGGGGGCCGGAGCCCTCAGAGATTGCCGAGGCGTCGACGCCTGCAGAAGCGGCCAGGGCGCGGGCGCGTGGGGAGACAGCGCCGGTGGCTCGCTCGGTGGCAAAGGCGGGGGCGGCGGCCTGCTCGGGGACGGCCTGCTCGACGGGGGCTTCCTCGGCCGGGGCATCGCCGCCGGGCACGAGGCCGGAGATGTCCTCGCCGGGGGCGCCGACGATGATGAGGGGGTCCTTGACGGGGACCTCGTCGCCTTCCTCCCACAGGAGCTTCAGGACGGTGCCCTCGGCGGTGGAGGGGACCTCCATCGTCGACTTGTCCGTTTCGATGGACGCGAGGGTCTGGTCGACGGCGACGGTGTCGCCTTCGGCAATCATCCACTCGACGATGATGCATGACTCAACAGAGTTGCCCAGCTGGGGCATCACCACGATGGTGGCCATGTGTTTCCTCCTAGACGATGCGCAGCTTCGTGCGCTCGGCCAATTCCTTGATGGATTCTTCGGGGATCTCATCGTCGGTGATGATTCCGGTGACCTGGTCGATCCCCATGAAGGTGACGAAGCCGGCTTTCCCATACTTGGAAGAGTCTGCGAGCAGCCACGTCTCTTGTGCGCGTGTGCGCATGATGGAGCCAACCTGTCCACCCTCCACAAGTTGGGTGGTCAGGCCGCGATCAACGCTGAATCCGTCGGTTCCCAGGAACGCAACGCGCGCGTTGAAGTCATTGATGGCGCGCTCGGCGACCGGGCCCACGAGGGACTCGGACTCGGCGCGGAAGTGCCCACCCGTGAGCGTGATGTTCAGGTTCGGGTTGGAGCGGGCATTGGCGAAAACGAGGACGGAGTTGGTCAGGACCTGGACTCCGCGCTTGCCGGTGAGGTACTTGACGATGAGGGCGCAGGTCGTGCCGGCCTCGATCATGATCCGGTCGTCGTCGTGGATCATGTCGGCGGCCGCCCGAGCAATGCGCTCCTTCTGGTCCACCCGATCGTTTTGGCGCAGGTGAATGTTGCGGAAGGTGGTGGGGCGCGCACCGCCGTGGGTGCGCACGAGGTAGCCCTGCTCGTCGAGCGTCTTGAGGGAGGCTCGCACGGTGACGGGCGACACGCCCAGGTCGGAGGCGAGCTGAGCGACGCTCACCTCACCCTCGCGGGCGAGGCGATCCAGGATGTATTTCGTGCGTTCTTCTGCACGTCCCATGGTCCCACCTCTCGATACATTCGCGACAACCTTCTGTCGCTTTCGCTTTCATTAAGGAAAGAATAGTCATTTAAACGAAAGTACGCAACATCACGCACGCGCGGTGGCCACCTGTTCACCCTCACAGAACAAACGTCCAATCACCCGGCGGACCAAAGGCCCGTTGCCGCACTATGATGCGGATAAACAAGCAGGCGGGCGGCCCTCATCGGACCGCCCGCCCACCGGCGGACTCAGGGAGTCTTGGCACCCGAAACACGGGACGAAACGAAAACGAAACGAAAGCGCAGATCGCCGCCCAAAGAAGCCCAGGCCTCGCGCGTCGGAAGAGTTTTACTCCCCCGGCATCCGCACGCCGACCGTCAGCAGCAGGTTGCCGTAGAGGCGCTGCTCCCCCGTCGCAACGATGATGCCGACGTTCTCGTCGCGCGCAGCCTCGTAGAAGTCCCAGCGCGACAGCTCGCCGAACTCCACTCCCGGCAGCGCCGCGCGGAACTCGTCGTGGATCGGAATCTCCACCGGATCGGCATCCGCGGCCGGGGTCATGATCTCGGCGCGCTCGATCGGGATCGTGCGCTTGAGAACGTCGAGCACCTGGCTGACATCGAGCAGGCCCGGAGCAAGGTTGAGCGAAATCAGCTCGCAGCGCGGGTTCACGCCCGTCGTGTGCGGGTAGTTCGCGTCCGCCAGCAGGATCTTCGAGCCGTGGCCAGCGGCGGCCAGAGCACGCAGGAACTGGGGATGAGTCATAGGACCGTAGAGCATACACATACCTTTCGTTAGAGATGAGAACTGGCCCGGATGACCAGTTCGGGGTCGATGACGATGTCTTGGGAGGGATCGCCGCCCATGAGCGAGCGCACGAGGCGCACGGCCGTTCGTCCCAAGCGGTCGAAGGGCTGGTGGATTGTCGTGAGCGGCGGCGCGTATGAATCGGCACCATCGATGTCGTCAAACCCAACGACCCGAACGTCGCGGGGTACCACTCCCCCACACTCGTGGATGTAACGCATCGCGCCGAGGGCCAGCTGATCGTTCGCAGCCTGCACGCCCTGAGGCAGGCGCCCCGCCGCGCGCATCACGTCGTAGCCGTCGCGAGAGTCCCACGAGTCCGGTGCCAGGACGAGCGGCTCAATGCCGTAGCCCGCGCACGCCTGCTCGTAGCCCAGTCGGCGCATCTGCGCATCCGACCATCCCGACGGACCCGCGATATGGATCACGTCGGTGAGCCCCTGGGCAAGCAGGTGTTCGGCCGCCAGGCGGGCCCCTCGCACGTTGTCCACCGCGACCGTCGAGATACCGTCCAGGCCCTTTTCACTCGTCAGCATAAGAACGGTCGGGAAACGCTTACCCGACTCAATCGCGACGTCAATCGTCGGGTCCTGGCCCCCCAAAATGATGACGCCGTCGACGTCGAAGGGCGTGAAGTCGTTGCGCAGCTGCCCGTCGGCCCCGTAGGCGTAGGACAGGGACACGTGGTAGCCCGCTTGCGCGGACGCGTTGAGGATCGACAGCAGCACCGTGCCGTGCCCGTGGAACATGGGCGCGGCCAGGACGACCTGGAGCACGTTCGTGCGCTTGGCCGCCAGCGCACGCGCCGCATAGTTGGGCACGTACCCCAGCTCCTCGACAAGCTTGGAGATCCTCGCCCGCGTCTTTTCGGAGACCTCGGGGTCGCCGCGCACGACGCGCGAGACGGTGTTGGTGGACACGCCGGCCGTGCGCGCGATGTCGGCCAGCGATACCTTCTTAGGCGCTCGCCGGTGTGTGGACATAGGTTGATGCGCTTGCTGCGATGACGGAGGCGCGGTCGGCCTCGGCCAGGGCGCCAATGGTTTCGAGCTGGGCCAGCAGGGAGCCGAAGGTCGAGGCCTCGATGGGTCCGCGAACAACGGTCACGCCCGAGATCTGTGCGGTCAGGTCGCACAGGAGGCGGTTGCGGGCGCCGCCGCCCACGAGGTTGAGCTGGTCGGGGGCGCGTCCCGTCGCCTCGGTGAGTTCGCCGATGGCGCGCGCGTAGCGGCGGGCAAAGGACTCGATGATGACGCGCACATACGCGGCCATCGAATCGGGACGGGCGACCCCCTGGGCTTCCAGGGCCTCGTCGATCTTGCGCTGCATCTCGCCGGGGGTGGCGAATGCCTCACCGTCCGGGTCGAAGACGCCGGGGGCAGGGGGCAGTTCGCGCGCCTGAGCGACCAGCTCGTCGGTGTCGGTGGGCGTGCCCTCGCGCTCCCACTGGCGCTGGATCTCCTGAAGGATCCACATGCCGGTGATGTTGAAGAGGGGGCGCACTCCCCCGTCGGTGCGTCCTTCGTTGGTGATGCCCATGTCGAAAGCGACGTCGTTCATGAGGGGCTCGTCCTCGATGGCGCCGAGCACCGACCAGGAGCCACAGGACAGGAAGTAGGCTCGCTTGCCTTCGGCGATGGGCAGGCCGTGAACGGCGCAGGCCGAATCGTGTGCGCCGCCGCGCACGACCGTGAGGCTCTCGAGGCCGGGGACCGTGCAGGGGCCGACGACGGTCCGGTCGGCGCACAGCTCGCCGAACCAGGAGCGCGGAATCTCCAGGCGAGCGAAGACCTCGTCGTTGAAGTCGGTGCCGCCCGGGGTCAGCAGGCCAGAGGTCGAGGCGATCGAGCGCGACCACCCCACCACGCCGGTGAGGCGGTAGGCGAAGTAGTCGGGCAGGAAGAGGGCGGTGCGCACGCGGGCCGCGCCCTCGGGGTCCTCGCGCAGGAAGGCGAACAGCTGGTTCGCCGTGTTGATGGTCGCCGGCTGGTTACCGGTCAGGTCGAAGAACTCGCGGTCGGCGATGCGGTCGCGGAAAGCGTCCAGGGTGCGCGAGGTTCGCTCGTCTCGGTAGGCGATGACGTCCCCGACGAGTTCGCCGTTGTCGTCAAGGGGTGCCCAGTCCACGCCCCACGTGTCAATCGAGACGGTCTTGGCGTCGGGGAACTGTTCGAGGGCCTTCTTTAGGCCGATGATCGTCTCGACCTCCATCGTCGCCACGTCCCACGTGAGCGTGCCGTCGGCGCGACGGCGGGCCTCGTGCTTGAAGCGGTGAATATCCGTGACGTCGAGGCGTCCGTCGGTCAGTGTTCCGGCAAGGACTCGTCCGGAAGCGGATCCAAGGTCAACAGCAAGTACGGTGGTCATTGAAGGTCTCCTGGTCAAACGCCCTCGCTCGGCGTGTCCCGTCATTGGGATGGTAGTGCGGTTTTCCTCATCGGCGAGGCCGGGGCCACATCCCGGGACCGGGTCTACCCGGTAAGGGGGCCCGTTCGGGCTCGGGGAGAGAGGAACCCGAGCCCGAACGGACAGTGTGCATCAGCGGTACATCGGACCGAATGTCTGGCAGGCGCGGAAGTCAGCCGCCTCCAGGGAATCGGTGCCGAACAGCGACCACGCCTTCGGGCGGAAGACCCGCTCCTCGGGAACGTTGTGCATGTTGACCGGGATGCGTAGCATCGACGCCAGCGTGATCAGCTGGCCGCCGATGTGGCCGTAGGAGATCGCACCGTGGTTGGCGCCCCAGTTGTTCATGACGTCGTAGACGCTCTTGAACGCGCCCTCACCAGTGAGGTTGGGGACGAACCAGGTGGTGGGCCACTCGATGTTGGTGCGCTCTTCGATCGTGAAGGCAACCTCGTCGGGCAGCTCGACCGTGTAACCCTCGGCGATCTGCAGGACCGGGCCCAGGCCTCGGACCAGGTTGATGCGGCACATCGTCACGGGCATCTCGCCCGAGGTACGGAAGTGCGTGGAGAAACCGCCGCCACGGAAGTAGCCGGTCGAGGCCGGGTGGAAGGTCGTCGCCTCGAGCGTGGCCTCGCGGTCCTCCTCGGTGAACTCGTACCAGGGCTTGATGACGTTCTCGCCGTCGCGCACAGCCTTGCCGGCGCCGTCCAGCGTGGTGGAGCCGGAGTTACGCAGGTCGAGCAGGCCGGCGGCCGCGCGCCCCTCGGGCTTCCAGCCGGTGGCCTTCTCGATGGACTCGGGGCTCCAGTAGGTGCGCACGTCGGAGAAGATCTGCGGCGTGTTGGTCAGCAGGTAGCCGAACAGCATCGAGGCGCCGTTGAGCGAATCGTTCTCGGTGGCCACGACGGAGGGCTGGCGGATGCCGGTCCAGTCGAAGTTCGTGTTGAGGATCGTCTCGAGCACGTCGCCGTTGGGGAAGTGGTCGGTCCACTGACGCTGGCCCTGGAAGCCGGCGGCAAGGGCGCCGTGGCCGCCCGCCTCTTCCTCGAAGCCCAGCTCGGCCAGGCGCGGGTTGCCGTGCATGAGGTCGCGGGCAATGAGCGTCATCTTGGTGACGAACTTCCACCAATCCTCATGCTTCTCGGGGTACTGCCACTCCGGCGGGTTCCAGTCCTTGCCCTGCTTGAAGTTCTCGCGGATCCACTGGTACGCCTTCTCGTACTCGTCGTGGTCGTAGATGCCCTCTTCAATGCGGCGGGTGAACTCGGTCATGTCGATGTACTCGTTACGCATGCCGAGGTAGGAGCCGAAGAAGTCGGGGTCGACAACGGAGCCGGCGATACCCATGGAGACGGAGCCCATGGACAGGTAGGCCTCGCCCTTCATCTGCGCGACGGCCAGGCCGGCGGTCGCGTAGTCGAGGAGGCGGGTGCGCACGTCCTCGGGGATGGAGGTGTCGTCAGCGTCCTGCACGTGCTCGCCGTAGATGCCGAAGGCGGGGATGCCGATCTGGGCGTGGCCAGCCAGGGCGGCGGCCAGGTACACGGCGCCGGGGCGCTCGGTGCCGTTGAAGCCCCAGATAGCGTGAGGCATGGCGGGGTCCATGTCGGTGGTCTCGGTGCCGTAGCACCAGCAGGGGGTGACCGTCAGGGTCAGGCCAACGTTGTTCGCGCGGAACTTCGCGGCGCAGGCCTGTGCTTCGTGGACGCGGCCGATCGTGGTGTCAGCGATGACGACCTCGACGGGGTTGCCGTCCGGGTAACGCAGGTTCTCGGTGAACAGGTCGGCGACGGACTTCGCCATGTTCATGGTCTGCTCTTCAAGGGCCTCGCGAACGCCCTTGCGGCGACCGTCAATGGTGGGGCGGATACCGATACGGGGGTGGTTTGTCATTTTTCCTTCATCCCTCATGAAGACGTCGATGTCGGAGCGCGGGGGCGCTCGCCCCCTCGGATCCATTGATGGTGAACGTGCCGGGTCCGCAGGTCCCGCCCCGACCATTCGGAGCGGGACCTGCGGCGGGCCACCGGTTCAGTGTGTCATCCCCGGCCCGGCCTCATGCCCAATGGAGCTATCAGCTCACTCGTACAGGTTGGCCTTGATCTCGTCGGAATCGATGTTCGACTTGTCGTACCAGGCGAAGCCCGAGTCAATGACCTTGGGCAGCTCAGCGCCGTTGATCGCGGCGACAGCGGCCTTGACCGTGTAGTAGCCGATCTTGACGGGCGACTGGGTCACGGCGCCGGCCTCGGAGCCGGCCTTGATGGCGTCGATCTGGGTCTTGCCCGAGTCGAAGCCGACGACGGTGACGTCCTTACCGGTCTCAGCAACGCCCTGGACGATGCCCGAGGCCGCGGCCTCGTTCGAGCCGTACATGCCGACGATGTCGGAGTTGGCCTGGATGATGGACTTGGAGGTGTCGGCGGCCTTGGTGACCTCACCGGCGATCTGCTCTTCCAGCAGCTTCAGGTCGGAGGGGGCGTTGGCCGTGAAGTACTGCTTGAAGCCATCGCAACGCTGCTTGCCCGTGGTGGAGGTGGAGTCGTGGCAGACCATGCCGACCGTGCCCGACTTACCCTTGAGCAGCTCGATCATGTGCTGGGCGGCCTCTTCGGCGGCCTTGGTGTTGTTGGTCTGAACCGTGGTCACCGGGATCGAGGAGTCAACGCCGGAGTCGAAGGCGACGACCGGGATGCCCTTGCCGTGGATCTCGTTCAGGAGGTCAGCGGCGGCGGCCGAGTCCAGCGCCGCGAAGCCGATGGCGGCCGGGCCGGAATCCAGGGCGGACTTGAGCTGGTCGGTCTGCTCGGTGACCTTGGTCTCGTCCTGCGGGCCGACGAAGCTGACCTTGTAGCCCAGCTCCTCGCCAGCCTGCTCGGCGCCTTCCTTCACGGCCTGCCAGAAGCGGTGCTGGAAGCCCTTGGAGACCAGGTAGATGGTCTGGGTGCCATCGCCCTTGACAGCGGCCTTCTCCCAGTCCTGCATCTCGCCGGAGGTGTCAACCTTGGAGGCACCCGACGACTCGGTCTTGGTGGAGGAGCCGGAGGAGCCTCCGGTGGCATCCGTTGAGGTCGAGCAAGCTGCCATGCCCAGGGCAAGGGTGCCGACGGCGGCGGCGGCGACGATACGTCCGATGGGGCGCATTGGTGTTCCTTTCGTGGGGCGGCGGGAGGGTCCCGCCTACTGGGGTGTGAACCGACATCGGTTCACGGGTTGTATATGAGATGGAATAAGAATCAGGCTGCGTTTTCGCGGATGCGGCGCAGGTTGTCGATAACGACCGCCAGGAGCAGGACGATACCGGTGACGACGAACTGCCATTCGGCGGCGATGCTCATCATGGTCAGACCCTTCTTCAGGGTTTCCATGAGGATCGCACCGACCAGCGCGCCGGGGATCGAGGCGCGGCCACCCGACAGGGATGTACCGCCGATGACGGCCGCGGCGATGACGTTGAGCTCCATGCCCACGCCCTCAGCGGGCTGAACGAGGCCACCACGGGCCGAGTAGAGGACCGCGCCGACGGCCATGAAGGCGCCTGCAACGACATAGATGATGATCTTCCACATGCGCACGTTGACGCCCGACAGGCGCGTGGCTTCCTCGTTGGAACCGATCGCAAGGGCGTAGCGGCCCAGCAGTGTCTTGTTCATGAGGAAGGTCGCCAGGACCGTCAGGACCAGGAAGATGACGATCGAGTTGGCCACGCCGGGGATCAGCTTGCCGGCAGCGATGAACTTGTAGCCGGGGTTGGCGATCGTGATGGAGGACTTGTTCGAGATGATCAGCGCGAGGCCTCGGGCGACCATCATCATGGCCAGCGTCGCGATGAAGGGAGGCAGGCCCAGGATCGACACGTTCAAGCCGTTGATCAGGCCGATCGCCATGCCGACAAGAAGCGTCAGGAGAAGGCCGAGGCCCAGCGGCAGGTTCATCCTGTCGCCCGCCAGGAAGACGCCCGCCATGACGGCGACGAGGCTCAGGCCCGTACCGACGGACAGGTCAATGCCCGAGGTCGCGATGACGAAGGTCGCGCCGAGCGCCATGACGCCCGTGAACGCCGACTGCAGGACGATGTCCAGGTAGACGTTGACAGTTGCAAAAGCAAATTTCGGCACTGCGACACTGAAGAATGCCAGGACCACGAACAGGGCAACTGTGACGAGCAGCAGCTGCATGTTCCTCTTCAGGAAGGCCGCGACAGGCGACGGCGCCTCGAGGCCCTTGTTGTCGACGACGGTGCTCACGCGTTTACTCCGTTCGCTTCTTCCTGGCCGACGGTGGCCAGTTCCATGATGTTTTCTTGGGTGGCTTCCTCATTGTCGAGGGTGCCAATGATGCGGCCGTGGGCCATGACGGCGATGCGGTTCGCCAGACGCAGGACCTCGGGCAGCTCCGAGGAGATGACGATGATCGCCTTGCCCTCCTTGGCCAGGTTTTCCAGCAGGGTGTAGATCTCGTCCTTCGCGCCCACGTCGATGCCGCGGGTGGGCTCGTCGAAGATCAGAATGTCCGTGTCGCGCTCAAGCCACTTGGCCACGACGACCTTCTGCTGGTTACCGCCCGACAGGCTGCGGACCTCGACGTCAACGCTCGGGGTGCGCGTGCGCAGCTTCGCCACGTATTCCTGGGCGACTGCGCGCAGCTTGTTGGTTGCGACGACCGACGCCTTCGTGAAGTGGCTCATAGCGGCCAGGCCCGTGTTGAAGGAGATGTCCTTGTCCAGGAGCAGGCCGAACTGCTTGCGGTCCTCGGACAGGTAGCCAATGCCGTTCTTGACCGCGTCCGACGCGCTCTTGATCGACACCTTCTTGCCGTGGACGTAGATCTCGCCTTCCGTGTGAGGGTCCGCGCCAAACAGCGCGCGGGCAACCTCGGTGCGACCGGCGCCAACCAGGCCAGCGAAACCGAAGATCTCGCCCTTCTTCACCTCGAAGGAGACGTCGTGAACGGCCTTGACGGTCGAGAGGTGCTCGACGCGCAGGACGGGCTCGTCCGACAGCGGCTTGGTGGTGGGGCGCGCGTCGGCGGGAACCTCGCGGCCCACCATCAGCTTGACGACCTCGCGCATGGGCGTGGTGGCCGTGTCGACCGTGCCGACGTACTTGCCGTCGCGCAGCACCGAGATGCGGTTCGTCAGCTCGGTGAGCTCGGGCATGCGGTGCGTGATGAAGATCAGACCCGTCGTCGGGCAGACGAAGTCTCGCACCAGCTCAAACAGCGACTCGGTCTCGGTCGTGGTCAGAGGAGCCGTGGGCTCGTCCATGACCAGGATCTTCGAGTTGAAGGAGAGGGCGCGGGCGATCTCGACCATCTGCAGGCGGGCGACCGGCAGGTCGCGGCAGTGGGCGGTCGGGTCGATCTTCATGTTGAGGCGCTCGAACAGCTCGTATGCGTCGCGCACCATCTTGCGATCATCGATGTAGGACCACTTCGAAGAACCCGGACGGCCGAGGTACAGGTTCTGGGCGACCGTCAGGTCGGGAACGATGTTGAGTTCCTGGTGGATGATCGACAGGCCGAGGGAACGAGCGTGTTCAGGCGACTGAATGTCGACCTTCTCGCCCTGCAGCCAGATTTCACCACCGGGATCGGCCTTATGGATACCGGTGAGCACCTTCATGAGCGTGGACTTGCCCGCTCCGTTCTCACCGCAGAGACCCAAGACTTCACCGGGGCGAAGGTCGAGGTCCACGTCGGACAGCGCCTTCACGCCGGGGAACGTCTTTGAGATCCCCTTTAGCTCTAGTAAGTTCGTCACTTCTCACCCCTTGGGTACCAGTAACTTCTCTGTTTCTGGAGTTTGCTCCCCCGGTGTCGTTAACGCTAACGGTAACGGGTCCGAGAGAACGCCCTCTTCGGCGTCCCCTTAAGAGTAAGTCATCTGATGACTCTTCGCGAGCCAAATGATGGCTCACGTAACCGAATCGAAATTTAATCGACAGTCGATATGCCTGACAATTCCGCGCTTTTCCGCAGCTCTGCAACCACGGCTTGCGCGACACCGTCGAGCCAGCCCTGGTCAACAACGCACGTGTTCAGCGCCACTTTTGCCCGCTCACGATCGTGAGGGATACCCTCCCGCTCCCACTCATCAATACCCTCACCACGTACGGTTGTCGGAAAAGTTCCGTGAACGTTCACGACTCGCCACCACGGAACGCCACCGCCCCAGTCATGCATGATGCGGCCGACAACGCGCGGGCCGGTCCCCACCGCGCGCGCGATCATCCCGTAGGTCGCCACCCGGCCCGGCGGAATCTCCTCCACAACGCGCAGCACCGCCTCAACCAGTTCCTCGCGCACAACCCCTCTCCTCTCGCGCCGATCCCGACAACGCAGCCACGGCCTCGTCCCCCGGGCCCGGGCGCACCCACGGCAGGCGCGCCCGGAGCACGCACCTAGGGGTGAACCTTCGACGGCGAGGACACCATCAGGCCGGTCGCACCGGCCGCGAGCGCCTGCTTGGCCTGCCCAGGATTCGTGATGATGTGCGCGATCGTCGGGCGCTTGGCCGCCTTGAGCGCGCTCCACACCTCCGGGCGCGCGTTCCACTCCATCCCCAGCACATCCCACTGCGAGAGCGTCACCGACGCCAGCTCGTTGGGGTAGAGCATCGCCATCGTCATATACCCGCGGGCCTTCGCGCGAGCCGAGCTCGTACCCTTCGCGAACGTCTTCCACAGGACGCGACGCTCAGGGTGACCGCCGAACGCCCGGTGCAGGTACTCGAAGAGCTCGGCCTCCGCGGCCAAGTCCCCCTTGTTCTTCTGGTCCTGGGACGACGTCGTCTTATGGTCGATCGCGAGCACCACGTTGGAGGGAATTCGCTCCACGATGTCGCTCAGGCGCAAGAACGGGCCCGAGGCCTGACGCAGCTTACTGAGCGTCGACCACGGAGTGTTCCAAATCTGATAGTCCGTCCCCGGCACGGTGCGCGTCGTCTTCCAATCGTGGATCGCCACGAACTCGCCGGAGGCGCAGCGGCGCACCGAGACCTCCAACGCCTTGAAACCCGCGCGCAACGACGCATCCAGCCCCTGGCGCGTGTTCTCGGGAAACTCCGTCCCACCCATTCTGTGGGCAATGTAGAACGGGCGACCGGCTAGGAGCCTTTTGACATAGTGCGGGCCGAGGGCATCCACCTCCTGATCCACCGCCGTCTCAGTCCCCATCGTGACGTCGCTGATCGATTCGTGTGCCATGCGTGCTTTCCTTTCGAATTGTTGGCGCATCTGCCAAGCCGGTTCCAGCTAGCGGCTCGCCCGGCCTTGACCGAAGCGAACACCCGGACCGCCGGAGCATCAACGCACCTGGAAACGACAGTGAATTATAGGCCCGAGTCGTTTGTCAGGTCCCAGCCTGACGCCGATTGCGTCTTGACAGATGCGCGCCATCTCGCCTCATTGCCGAGGCGCGCCCGGGTTGGGCAATCAGGCGCGCGGATCGTCCGGCAGTTCAATCATCTTCGCCACCGCCCACAGCACCGCCTTGGGGTCCACCGGCACAACCGCCAGGTCCGTGGGCTCAATCCGATCGAAGCCAGCGTCCGGCCCCTCGGCCGAGGAATCCAATCCAGAGAAGTCGGCCACGGCCTCGTCCCGAGGAGCGGCGGGCTCCCCCACCGCAGGCACCCCGAGCGCGTTGCCGACCTGATAGGTCATGCCCGCGACGTCGAGCACCCTCAGCTCCGAGTCCGCGGCGTCCCAGCCGGCGCTCTCACGCGAACACGAAAAGGTCAACGCGTGGAAATCCCCCGCGCGCAACGCGTCTCCCAGGGGCGATCCGACCGGGGAGACCACGGACAGGTCCATGAGCTCGCGGAACGTGCGCGTCAGCGGCCGCTGCCCCATCAGCATCGCCTTCTCCGGCAGCCACCGCAGCCCGTCCACCACGCCCGTGCGCGGCCCCAGCCGCGTGTACCCGCGCACAAAGCCAACGATCTCGCTGGGGAGGATCTCGTCGACCTTCACGGAGCGGTTGGTGTGCAGCTCGACCAGGGCACGCTCGTCATTGAACCACACGCGCATGAGACGAGGCCTGCGCCAGCCACGCGAATGAACCGCCCACACGTCCAGGCGGCGCGACGCCCACGCGCGCGGCGACGCGGCCCAGACGGCCTCCGGGCCGTTTGTCATCTCCTCTTCGAGGCTCAGATAGCGCCGCCGTTCGAGCGTGACCTTGCCGAGGTGGCGGGCCGTGAAACGCGGCGGGAAGGGCTCGCCGGGATCGGGACTGCCCCACAGCTGCTCCACCGTCACAAGCCGATCCCGGTCCCGGGGGCCGCGAGGCGTCTCCTGCCAGCGCCGCCACGCCTGCGCGAGCGTGCTGTAACGCTCCTGGAGCGCCGCGGTGCGCGCCTCGTCGGGAGGCTCGATGCCGCGCGGCCTCACGTCGGGCCTCTTGCCCGCATCCGGGCGCGTGAGGACGTGAGCGCCGTAAGCGAAAAGGCACGCGCTAATCAACAACCCCATGACGAGGGTCCCCAGCCACTCCGGCATGCCTAGCAGGGTTAAGGGTCAAAAAGTGTGTCCGGAATCGCGGATTTTCACGGATTGACCTGT
>CABKMZ010000031.1 GCA_902373545.1 uncultured Actinomyces sp.
GTACGGGGCTGGGCTCGTCGAAGGCGGGGGCGGGCTTCGCCTCGTTCGCAGGATCGAGCTCCTCGTTGGGCACCGGAAGCGCAATGGGCGGCAGAACGTGGGTGACGACAACTGTCATCGGCACCGATCGAATCAGGCCGGTGGCGTCGCGGGCATCGACGCGCACCAAGGCATCCTCGAGGGCCGGAGTCCACGCGTAGGACGCGGTAGCGAAGCGCCCATCCGTGCTTGCCACCATCGCACTCCAGTCCTGCAAGACCATCTCGCCACCATCCTCGCCGACGCGAACGACGCGCACCTCACGCCCGGAGGGCACGCCTCCACTCACGGCGATATCAACGCTCACCGACGCGCCGAGGGACGCGGTGAGCACGTACCCCTCCCCGGCCTCGGCGATGCCGGTGCCCGACAGGGACAAGGTGGGACTCTCGAGCGACACCAGGCGCGAGGCGTCGTAGCCGGCGGCCTCCATCGCGGATTGCGTGACCGTCCAGGCCGAAGAGCCCTCGACGTCGGCCACGTAGATGGTCGTGTCTGCCTTGAGGGCCTCGTCCATGCTCGCGGCGAGCGTGACCTCCTCGGCGCTGGAAGGCAGAACGAGGACGCGCGGCACCTCCTGCTGGAAGGAGAATGACGTCATCCCGTCGCCGAAGAACGCGCTGGCCGGGCGATCCCCCGTGTTCTTGCCGGCGGAATGGAAGGAACCGTTGACACCGCCACGAACGATGATGTGGCGCGCGAAGCGCTGGCCGTGGGCGACCATCGACAGTTCGCGCACCTGCGTGCCCATGTCGATGGTGTCCAGGCCGGTGCCGACCAGGCCTCGGGCGACCTGCACCGAGTCCGGGATGGGCATGTCTGTCAGCTTGTCGCAGCCGCTGAACGCGTCGTCGTCGATAGTGATCAAGCCGTCGGGCAGCGTAACGCGTTCAAGCCTGGCACTGTTCTCGAAGGCACCCGCCCCGATCGTCGCCGTGCCAGGAGCCACCGTGGCCGCGCTCGCGGGGGTGGCGGGGGCGAATCGGACCAGGGCCTGGGACGAGGAGCCCGTGTGATAGAGGCCGCCGCCCTCGACGAAGAACGAGGAGTTCGCGGGGCTGACACTCAGGGTCGCCAGGGCGTCGTCGCCGCCCAGCGCGTAGTCGCCCATCGAGGACAGGGATGCCCCCACGTGGAACGAGGCCAGGGCGCCGTTCTGGGAGAAGGCCTCCACGCCCACGGTTGACACCGTGTCCGGTAAGGTGATCGAAGGGTCTGAGATTCCAACGAAAGCACCTTCGTCCACGGTCCGCAGGGTGCCCAGGTCGGGGCGGAAGGTGACGTCGCTGAGGGCCGCGTCGTAGCGGAAGGCGTTGGAGGAGACGGCGGTGGCGCCGCCCAGGTCAACGCGGGCCAGGTTCGGCATCTGCCAGAAGGCGGAGGCCCCCATCGTCTCAAACGCGTCGGGCAGCGTCAGCGACGTGAGGGTAGCGCCCTCGAAGGCCTGCTTGCCCACGCGGCGCAGCGTGTCGGGGAAGGTCACGGAGCTGACCTGCGCACCCAGGAACGCCAGGTCGTCAACGTCTGTGGTCCCCGAGACGACCTCGTAGGAGCCGCCCGCGTTCTTCACCGCGGGGAAGGCAATCAGGTGCGAGCGGTCTTCGGAGTAGAGAACGCCGTCGATGCTCTCGTAGTGCGGGTTGCCCGCGTCGACACGGATGCTACCCAGCGCGGGGGTGGAAGCAAAGGCACCCACCAGCTGACCCTGCTCAACAGCAGGGCCCAGGTCGATCGAGGCCAGGTTCACCATGTCGACGAAGGCGTTGGTGTCGATCGTGGTCAGCGAGCGGGGCAGCGTCAGAGCGGACACTCTCGTGTGGGTAAAGGCGCGGCTTCCGAGCTCGACAAGCTGGGAGGGCACGTCCGCGTCATCCTGGAAGGTGACGGCCTCAAGGCCGCTGCCATAGAAGGCCTCGTTGCCGATGCGGCGGACACTCGCGGGGATGTGAACCGTCCTGACGGTGGCCTCGGAGAAGGCGCGATCCCCGATCGCTGTGACGCCCTCGGGGATGCTCACGTCCGTATCGGTCCCCCGATAGGAGATCAGTTCGCCACTCTCGTCCATGACGAAGTCGCCCGAAGCGTCGACCAGGACCTCAACGGGGATCGTCATCGTCTTACTCTGACCAGCCGGGGTCGTGACGCGAGCGGTGAGGGTGCCGGTTCCCGCGCGCCCGGCGGGGTGGAAGACGGCTGTCGGCGCACCTTCGTCTGGGGCGATGGTGCCCAGCGTGGACGGGCTCAGCGTCCACTGGACGTGACCGCCGTGCAGCGAGGGGGCCAGGAGCGCGTTCAGGAAGAAGGGCTCCCCGGCGATGGAGACCAGGGACGCGGCGGACAGCTCGATCCCGCGTTCCTCCGTGACAGCGCGAACGATGATGGGCACGGCCGTATTGAGGGAAGGATCTGAGCGATCACGCACGGACAGCGTCGCCTCGCCCGGGCCAACCGCGCTCACGGTCCCCTTGTCGTCCACGGTCAACACCGACGTGTCGGATGAAGCCCACGTCAGGTCGGGCAGGACGGCGGGCGCGGTGTCGTACTCAACCGTGTAAGCGACACTCTGCCCGGGCACGAGAGCCGTGCTCCCAGGCCACAGCCGCAGGGCGGCCGTGTCGGTGTCGCGGTTCGATCCAGCGAGATCGTCGGACTGCGCACTGCCCTGCTGAGCGGCCATACCAGCCGCGACCGCGCGGGTACCGGGGACGCCGAGCGCGGTCACGGCGAGGGCACCGGACAGCGCAAATGACAGCGCCACGTGTGTTCGATGGGGCACCATAACTCCCTGTGTCGACAAGCATGTGAAGAACGACTGCGCAGCCATACGCACAGTTTTCCGTCAAACATGATCCCAGGAAGTATTACCGCGTACCTACTGGAAGGTTTATTCTCACCGCTCTCGCAGGGCGCTCATATCCAGATGAAGTATGCGCACACCAGTAATAACAACGAAAATCGCGGGACTGTTGACTGCCACACTCACCCCTCATGCGGGCGCAGACACAGGCCCGCGCCTCCCGGGAAACTGACCGGGGGCGCGGGCCGATGAGGTCAGGCGTGAGCCTGGCACCAGGCGCTTAGCTGATCAACTGGCCATTGTCGGCGAAGTGGTACCAAGTACCCCAAATCTTCAGCCACCCCGTAGCCATCGCGCCGCTACCGGACTGCAGGTAATACCAGTGACCACCTTCCTGAAGCCACCCGGTGACCATGGCCCCATCAGAGGGATTCAGGTAGTACCAGGTGGACCCCACCTGCACCCACCCCGTCACCATCACGCCGCTATCAGGACTCAGGTAGTACCAACGCGCACCAGAAAACACCCAACCCGTCGTCTGAGCACCCGATGAGGAGTGGTAATACCAGGCACCCTGATCCTTCACCCACCCGGTGCGCATGTACCCCGACGCATCAAAACGATACGTGGAACCATCAATCACAACAGCCGCATCAGCCGGATACGAACCATCCTCGTAGCGGTACCACCAGCCACGACCATCCCACTTCCACACGCCAGCCTTCGGCGTAGGAGCGGGCGCGGGCGCCTCCACGTGAACCATGGCGCTCGCCGACACGACGGACGGCTGCGTCGGATCCGCAACACTGATCGTCGCATCACCCGCACCAACCGCCGTCACCACGCCAGTATCCGAAACCGTCGCCACGGCCTCGTCCGACGAGGACCACACCACGGAGGTCACGGTCGCATCCGCAGGCTCGCGGGTGACGCTCAGCGTCACAGACTCCCCCGCCACCAGCGACGCCGAGGCAGGCGAGAGAGACAGCGACGTCATACGCACGAGGGA
Source organism: uncultured Actinomyces sp. (assembly GCA_902373545.1). Classification (GTDB taxonomy): domain Bacteria; phylum Actinomycetota; class Actinomycetes; order Actinomycetales; family Actinomycetaceae; genus Pauljensenia. The sequence continues at coordinate 3,846 of CABKMZ010000031.1, forward strand.
CGAGGGCAGCTTCGTCGTTCCCTTGTTCTTGGCCCAGTCCCACACATGCAGGGACAGCGTCGACGGGTCGTCGCCCGCGCCCGTGGTCGCGGTGAGCGGCACGTCCTTGAGGTCGTAGTGGGCATGGAAGAGCCCATCCTCACCTCGCGCAGCGGGCTCCTCCTCGTACTCGCGCTGGACATAGTCCTTGCCCGAGTCCGGGAAGAGACCGCATCCGGCGATAGGCGCGGAGTCGGTGACGTCGAAGGACAGCGAGTAGGTATTCTCGCCCGTGGGCACGATCGTCATGTTGGAGACGACCGGCGCCTGCGTGTCCAGCGTGAAGTCCCACGTCATCTGCTGCTTCGTACTGGAAGGAGCGTAGGTCTCGGCCTCGATGACCAGCGTGTAGACCCCGTCGGGTAGGGGGTTGCCCGCCTCGTCGTAGCCGTCGAACACGGGTTCGTCTCCCCAGTCTTCGACGTTGGCCCCCAACAAACCGTAGGGGATTTCGTGGTCATGCAGGGACGCGCGGCGGTGCGAGCGGGTGTAGGAGCGCACGACCTGTCCTGCGTCGTTGAGGTAGCTGTAGGTCAGGGTGTCGATGGGGCGCAGCGTGTACGTCGAAGGACCAACGTGCGAGGGGGCCAGGAACTCGTCGGACCGGGAGACGTAGAACAGGGCGGGGTCCGACTGCTGCAATTCACGGATGTCATTGTGATTGTAGAGCGGGTTGACGTCGCCCAGCGGCATGCCCGACATCAGGTTCTTGAAGGTGGATCCGTACAGGTGCACGCCGGCATCCTTACTGCCATCCCACTTGCCATCGAAGACGGGCGAAGCACCCCAGGAGCCGTAGAACCCCATGTAGGGGACCGTGAGGCCCGGCTGCCCGTCAGCGCTCGTGAAGGTCACGGCGCCGTCAACGTAGGTGCCGGAGGGCGCATTCGTGTTCGCGTACGAGGCGAAGGCGGCCTGCGGGGTCACGGTGACGGTCACGGTGGCGCGCGACTGGGCGGGGACGGTGACGGAGTCCGCCGAGAAGACCAGGTCGATCCCAGTACCCGTCCAGTCGGTGGAGCCGAACGTGAAGGAGTTCCCCTCAATGGTCGGCGAGAGAGCCTGGCCGCCGAGGGTGTACGTGTGGGCGGTATCGGAGACGTTGGTCAGCTGCACCTGGAAGGTCCAGCCGTCGGTGCCGTCACCCAGGTCGGCCTTGGGGCGCGATGGAGTCGCGGCTCCCACGACGGTCGGGTACACGGACGAGGTCGTGGCCGCCACTGCGTCCACCATGCCTGCGCCGACCTTGCGCGGGGAGTAGAAGGTATGTCCCCCTCGCGTCGTGTCCACGACCGGGTGGGCGGTGCCCATCAGCAGGTTCGTGACCACAGCGTTTTTCTCCTCAGCGCTCATGCCTGAGAACATCGGATCGGTGGCGACGCGCTGACGCACGAGGGCGGCGATACCCGCCACCTGAGCCGAGGCCTCGGCCGTGCCAGCCCTGCGACCGTAGGAGCCCGCGGGCAGCGCGGACATGACGTCGCCGCCGGGGGCGGCGATTTCAGGCTTGAGACGCAGGTCCGGTGTCACGCCCCAGGAGGAGAAGCGAGACGGGGAAGGATCCGCAAGGGGCTGACCGTCGTGCTTGTCGACCTCGTCGAGAGAGGCGACTGCCAGGGCGTTCGAGTCGAGCGCGGGCAAGATAATCGCGCCGTAGTCGGCGTCAGTGGCGAAGGGCTGGTCCCCCTTATTCCAGTTGCCCCACGCGGAGGACGTGTAGTCACCGGCGGGCGCATTGATAGCAATACCCTGGGCGGTCAGGGCGGCGTAGACGTCGGCATAGGTGGCCAAGGCATCGCCGTTTTGCCCGGCGTTGTCACCGACGGACACGATGAGGACGTCGGGCTTGAGGATAGCCGCGTCGTCGAGGGCGGCCAGCAAAACAGAATCGTTGATCTCCTGATCATCGTCGCCAAGAACCTTCGCCATCACGAGCTGCGCGTCGGGCGCGGCACCCCGGAACTCCGAGCCGTTGGCGGCCGCGAGCGCCGCCACGTGGGTGCCGTGCGTGTATCGAGCATCGCTGGTTTGGTCGGGGAACTGACCGGGATCTGGGTAGCTCACGTCCGCGTCACCGTCGGCGTAGTCGTAGGCGAAGGGGATCTTCGCACTCACCCAGCCGCCGCCCCGCCCGTCACCGAGTCCGGCCGTCAGGGAGGCCACGTCCGATTGAGCCAGGCGCGCGCCCTCCACGGGACCCGCGAAGGCGGCGTGGCTCGTGTCGAAGCCGGTGTCGATGACCTCGATGACCTGCCCCGAGCCCTTGTGGGTGGCTTGGGCGGCCGCCGTCATGTCCATCGCAGCCGAGTGCGCGGGGTCGTGGTCCTTGTCTTTGTTGCCGCTGCTGCTGGGCCCGTACTCGTCGTAGACCGTGGCGCTGTAGCGATCCTTGAACGCGGCCTTCACGCCGGGCGTTGCCTTGATCGCCTTGAGGGCGGACATGGGCGCTCTGATCGCGAAGCCGCGCAGGACGTGCGTGTACTCGCGCACGCCGGTCACGTTAGCCCCGGGGACGGCCGCCGCCACGGAGGCGGACACGCGCTCCTTCATCTCCGCGAGCGCGGGAGCGTCGTCCGCCAGCTGGACGATGATCGTCGTGGTGTAGTCCTCGTAGTATTCCGAGGACGAGGCCTGGGCGGGTTCCGTCGACCGGGTGTCGTCAGCGACGGAGGCAGGTGTGTTGAGTGTTGTTACGGCGAGCGCACCGACGGTTGTCAGCGCCAGTGCCAAGAGTTTTCGATGGGACATGTCTGGCTCACTTGTCGGAGGGTTTGACCAATGTTGAGGTTGCCACTATGCGAGGCTCCTCACATCCAAGCGTAGACTGTTCAGCATGTGTGACAAGCCTTTTCTGGCAATTTGTATTAGTTGTGACAAACATACAAGCGAACTCTTGGGCCACATTGCCTGCCAGCGTGTTCAGAATTTGACCATCATTATGAGGGAGGATGACGCACGACTGTCGAGTGTCGAGTCATCGTTGCACGTCACGCAGACATAGGCCCGCGCCCCCGGACGTCTGACCGGGGGCGCGGGCGCGGGTGAGCGCGAATCGACTCAGGTACTTAGTCGATCAGCTGGCCGTTGTCGGCGAAGTGGTACCACTTCCAGTAGATCTTGACCCAGCCGGTCACCATGGCCCCGGAGGAGCGATCCAGGTAGTACCAGTGCCCGCCTTCCTGAAGCCAGCCCGAATGCATCGCACCAGTGGCCGGGCTCAGGTAGTACCAGGTGGACCCCACCTGCACCCAGCCGGTGGCCATGGCCCCGGTCGCGGGGCTCATGTAGTACCAGTGCACGCCCGAGTACACCCAACCGCTCACCTGGGCTCCCGAGGAGGCGTGGTAGAACCACTGACCGCCCTCGAATGCCCAGCCAGTACGCATGTAGCCGGAGGCGTCAAAACGATACGTCGTCCCGTCGATCATCACAGCCGTGTCAGCTGGGTAGGAGCCGTCCTCGTAGCGGTACCACCAGCCGCGGCCGTCATGCTTCCACTCCCCTGCCTTCGGCGTGGGCGTGTCATCGGCCGCGAGGGAAACAGCCAGCGGAGCCCGGTTCAGGGGCCAGTCCCACACCTGCAGGTAGACAGCCTTCGGGTCAGCGCCCGCGCGCTGCGCGATGTCCGAGAGCTTGATGTCGTAGTGGTAGTGGCGTGCACCGTCGCCTCCGAGCTCGCCCCAGCCGTATTCCTTCTCCTGCATGAAGGCCTCGCCGTTCGCCGCCATCGAGAATCCGTAGCCCGCGATGGGCGAGGAGTCGGTGACGTCGAAGGAGAGCGCGGCGTCGTCCCCCTCGCCCGTGATGGTCACGTTCGAGATGGTGGGCGCCTGCGTGTCCAGTCGGATCACGTGGGTGAGCTGCTCGGTCGCCGGGTTCGCCCCGCCCCTCGTTCCTTCGATGGTGAGCGTGTAGTTGCCGTCAGGCAGTTCGCGGCCCGCCTCATCATAGCCGTCGAAGAAGGGGGCGCTGTCGAAGGTGCTTTCGGCGGTGGTTACCTCCGAAAAACGCCCGCTGCCAACGGTGCGACTCCTGGGTGCGCCCGGGTAGGTGTAGGAGCGCACGGTGTCCCCGGCCTCGTTCGTGTACGTGTAGGTCAGCGAATCGACATCACGGAGCAGCACCGTGCCCGGGGTGGCGTACGTCCTGGCGTTTTCTTCCGCCGAGCGCGTGATGATGTACAGGTCGCGGTCATTCGTGCTGATCGCCATGGACTCTTCCGGATCGAAGGGGTTGATCTGGCCGAGGGGCAGGCCGTGGAAGGTCATCGTTGACGGGCTGAGCTTCGACTCGCCGTACACGGGGCTATCGAAGATTCCCAGCTCGTCGCTCTCGCCGTAGAACCCCAGGTAGGGCACGGTCAGGTCGGGGGCACCGTCGGCGCTCGTGAAGGTCACGGCTCCGTCGATGAACGTGCCCTGCGGGGTGTTCTCCTTCGCCCACGAGGCGAATTCAGCCTTCGGGGTCACCGTGACGGTCACGGTGGCGCTGGAGGTGGCAGGAACGGTCACAGAGTCGGCCGAGAAGGTCAGGTCGATGCCCGCTCCGGCCCAGTTCGTGGAGTTGGCTCGGAAGAGCAGGTCGATCACGTTCTCGGAGAGGGCTTGGCCGCCGAGGGTGTAGGTGCGGGCCTCATTGGAGACGTTGGTCAGCTGGACCTGGAAGGTCCACCCGTCGGCGCCTTGACCCAGCTCCGCCTTGGGGCGCGACGGGTTGGGGGCACCCACGACGGTCGGGTACACGGGCGAGGTCGTGGCCGCCACCGCGTCCACCATGCCAGCGCCGACTCGGCGAGGAGACCAGAAGGTCCCATTCGCCTGGCTCGCGTCCACGACCGGGTGGGCGGTGCCCATCAGGAAGTTGGTGACAAGCGCGCTCTTGTCCCCGTCGGACATTCCGGCGAAGGCCGGGTCGGTCTGGATGCGCTGGCGCACGAGGGTCGCCGCGCCCGCGACCTGAGCCGAGGCCTCGGCCGTGCCCGACATGGTCACGTAGTCGTTGCCAGGCGCGGCGGAATTGACGAGCACTCCAGGAGCAGCGATCTCGGGCTTGAGCCTCAGATCGGGGGCAGGTCCCCACGAGGAGGAATCCCACGGCTTGAAGCTGGGCTGGCCGGGGGCACCCGACGCGCTCAGCGCCGCCACCGACAGGACAGACGAGTACTCGGCGGGCGCGCCGATCGCGCCCGGATCAGACCCTCGCGTGCTCCACGCAGCGCGCCCATCATCTCCGGCGGGCGCATCAACCGTGACGCCCTCCGCGGACAACTTGTCGTAGGCGCGCGCGTAGAGCCTCGCGGCGTCGCCGCTCACATCGCGAGCCGCCATGACAGAGACGACCAGGGCGTCAGGCTTGAGCACCATCGCGTCGTCCAGGGCCGCCAACACAACACTATCGCGAACGACGTTCCAGGAATCGGAGACGACCTTGGCGACGATGAGCTGAGCGCCGGGCGCGCTACCTCGATACGTTGTCCCGTTGGCGCCGGCAAGGGCAGCCATGCGAGTGCCATGCACGTGCCGCGTGTAGTCCTCAATTCCATACTCGTAGTCGGCCAGCACATTCGTGTCAGCGTCGGCGTAGTCGTATGCGAAGGGAATCTTGTCGCTGACCCACGCGCCGGCCCGCCCAGCACCGAGCTGGGTGGTGAGCGCCGCCATGTCAGCCTGGGTGACGCGCAGGGATGCGGCATCCAGGGTCCCGGCGAAGGCCTCGTGCGAGGTGTCGAATCCCGAGTCGATGACCTCAATGACACGCCCCTGGCCCCGCTCAGACGCCTGGTCTGCGTGGGTGAGCACCGACGGATCATCGATCTCATCGCTGGCCCGCCCCACAATTTCCGGGTACACGATCGGCTCGCGCACGCCATCGGAAACGACTGCCTGGACGCCCTGCACGCCCTTGATGGCCGCGAGGGCGGAGGAGGGTGCCTTCACGGCGAAGCCCTCAAACACGTGGTGATAGTCGCGCACATACTCGGTGCTCGCACCGGGCGTGGCGGCCGCTACCGCCTGATCGATGCGCTGTCGCACCCCCTCACGATCAGCACCATCCTCGAGTTGGACGATAACCGTCTGCTGTGCATCCAGGGAGACCCCGGTGTTCGAGGCGGCCTCGGCCTCGTGCGCGTCGGCCGCAAACGAGGGCGGCGCGCTCACGGTCGTACAAGCAAGGGCACCTGCCGCTACAAGCGTCAGCGCCAACCGTTTCCGGGGTAACATCTGTGACTCACTTTCTTCACAACTGGTTAATGGGTGCCTGCATCGTTGCTCGGATCCCTCCGTTCAAGAGTAACCTAGACCCGTTCATCGACAACTAGTTTTCTCAAATTTTCACGCAATCTGTCAAAACGCTCTCACACGCATTTGTCGGATAAACCTACCCATTGCCCAACATTTCAACGAAAAGAAGGGGGACGCCCCTGACCACTGCGTAACGAGGCAGCGACGTGTGCACACACTCAGTCCCACATATCGGCGACGCCGCGGAGCGCTGGACGCGCGAAAAGGCCCGCGCCTCCCGGAAAACTGACCGGGGGCGCGGGCCAATGAGGTCAGGCGTGAGCCTGGCACCATGCGCTTAGCTGATCAACTGGCCATTGTCGGCAAAGTGGTACCAAGTACCCCAAATACGCAGCCACCCGGTCACCATCGCACCACTACCGGACTGCAGGTAATACCAGTGACCACCCTCCTGAAGCCAGCCCGTATGCATCGCACCAGTGGCCGGGCTCAGGTAATACCAGGTGGACCCCACCTGCACCCAGCCCATCGCCATGGCCCCGGTCCCAGGATCCAGGTAATACCAACTCACACCCGAAAGCACCCAACCACTCACCTGAGCACCGGAGGCATTGTGGTAGTACCACACGCCCCGGTCCTTCACCCACCCAGTACGCATGTAACCGGACTCGTCAAAGCGGTACGTGACACCATCGATCACCAGGGTCGCATCAGCCGGATACGAACCATCCTCGTAGCGGTACCACCAGCCACGACCATCCCACTTCCACACGCCAGCCTTCGGCGTAGGAGCGGGCGCGGGCGCCTCCACGTGAACCATGGCGCTCGCCGACACGACGGACGGCTGCGTCGGATCCGCAACACTGATCGTCGCATCACCCGCACCAACCGCCGTCACCACGCCAGTATCCGAAACCGTCGCCACGGCCTCGTCCGACGAGGACCACACGAGGTTGACCTCCTCCGCGTCGGCAGGCTCGCGGGTGACACTCAGCGTCACAGACTCCCCCACCACCAGCGATGACGACTCAGGCGACAGAGACACCTTCGTCAAGGGCTGCGAGGTCACAGGAACCTCCATCACCGCCTTATTGACCGGCCAGTCCCACGCCTGCAGGTACACGACCGTACGGTCTGTACCCGAATGTTGTGCGAGCTCCGAGAGCTTGACCTCAACGTGGTAGACAAGCAAGCCTTCTTCTCCTCGCCTACCCACGTAGTTCAGCTCGCATTCCATGAAGGAATGACCGTCCGCGCTCCACGAGAAACCGCAGCTGGCGATCGGCGAGGAATCGACGATGTCGTAAGAGAGCACGCGCTCATGCCCCTCGCCCGTGATCGCAACGTTCGAGAAGACGGGCGCGTGAGTATCCACGCGAATCGGGTGGGTCAGCTGCTGGGTCACGGGTGACGGACCACCAGTCGTGCCCTCAATGGTGAGCGTGTAGGTCCCGTCCGGCAGCTCGTTACCCTGCGCGTCATAGCCATCAAACCAGGGCTTGTTGTCAAAGGAATCTTCCGCGGTGGACACATTGTAGAAGCGTCCAGATCCACTGGCCACGCTCTTGGGCACGCTTGCGTACTCGTAGGAGCGCACGACCTGACCGGCCTCGTTCGTGTACGTGTAGGTCAGCGAATCGACGTCACGGAGCAGCACCGTGCCCGGGGTGGCGTACGTCCTGGCATTGTCTTGCGTCGAACGCGAGATGATGTAGTACTGGCGGTCGTTGGTGTGGATCGCCATCTCGTCTTCCTCCGCGAAAGGATTGAGCTGCCCGAGGGGCAACCCATGGAAGGTCATCGTTGACGTGTGGAGCTTCGACTCGCCGTACACGGGGCTGTCGAAGACCGTCGAGTCACCCCAGGAACCGTAGAATCCCATGTAGGGGACCGTGAGGTCGGGGGCGCCGTCGGCGCTCGTGAAGGTCACCGCTCCGTCGATGAACGTGCCCTGCGGGGTGTTCTCCTTCGCCCACGAGGCGAACTCGGCCTTCGGGGTCACCGTGACGGTCACGGTGGCGCTGGAGGCGGCAGGAACGGTCACAGAGTCGGCCGAGAAGATCAGGTCGATGCCCGCTCCGGCCCAGTTCGTGGAGTTGGCTCGGAAGAGCAAGTCGATCACGTTCTCGGAGAGGGCCTGGCCGCCGAGGGTGTAGGTGCGGGCCTCATCAGAGACGTTGGTCAGCTGCACCTGGAAGCTCCAGCCGTCGGTGCCGTCACCCAGGTCTGCCTTGGGACGCGTCGGGTTTGCGGCTCCCACCACGGTCGGATACACGGGCGAGGTCGTGGCAGCGAGCGCGTCCACCATTCCAGCGCCGACTCGGCGAGGAGACCAGAAGGTTCCATTCGCCTGGCTCGCGTCCACGACCGGGTGAGCGGTGCCCATGAGAAGCTTGGTGACAACCCCGGACTTTTCCTGCTCGGACATCCCCGCGAAAGCGGAGTCGGTGTCCACGCGCTGACGTACGAGCGCGGCAATGCCCGCAACCTGAGCCGCAGCCTCGCCCGTTCCTTCCATTGATTGATAGAGGCGAGGCCGGTCCGGAATAGCGGAGTTGACTTCATCTCCGGGCGCTGCGATCTCCGGTTTAAGCCTCAGATCAGGGGTCACTCCCCACGAGGAGTCACTCCACGGGTACAGTTCGGAGCCTACTTCCGCGCCGGAGCCGCTCAGAGCGGTGACGGACAGTATCTGCGAGTTCGCGGCGGGTTCACCGATCATGCCCCCATCAGGCTGGTCCGCGCGCCGCGACGAGCGGCCGGAGTCTCCCACTGGCGCAACCACCGTCGTTCCTGCGTTGGCGAGCCTGTCATAGGCCTGCCCGTACAGGAGCGCCGCATCGCCGCTGATGGAACGATTCGCCAAGAAGGACACAATGAGGGTGTCTGGCTTGAGCACCATCGCATCATCCAGGGCCGCCAGGAGGTTACTGTCGAAGGCGTATTGAGAATAACTGGAGACAACCTTGGCGACGACAAGCTGAGCCTCAGGCGCGGCACCCCGATAGGTGGCCCCATTCGCAGCCGCGAGGGCCGCCACGCGAGTGCTGTGCGCGTGCTGCGTAAAGTCTTCCGGCCCGTAGAAGTACTCCTCGTACAGGTCCGTGTCACGATCTGCGTAGTCGTAGGCGAACGGAATCTTCTCGCTGACCCACGCGCCACCCCGGCCGACACCGAGCTGGGAGGTCACGGACGCCATATCGGCCTGCTTGAAGCGCAGGGAGGCGGTATCCATCGTCCCAGCAAAGGCCTCGTGTGTGGCGTCAAAACCCATGTCGAGAACCTCGACAACCTGTGCCTTGCCTTGGACTGACGCCTGGTCGGCGCGGGTCAGCGCAGCCGGATTCTTGATTTCCTCACCGTCGCCCCGGCGAAATTCCGCGTAGAAGACCGGCGTGCGCCCAGTGTCAACGACGGCGGTCTTCACGCCCCGCACGCCCTTGATAGCCTCAAGCGCGGATTCTGGCGCCTTGATCGCAAACCCCTCGAAGACATGGCGGTACTCCGCCACGTCCTCGACGCTCGCCCCCGGCTGGGCCTGGGTGATGGCCTCTCTGACGCGCGTCTTCACATCGGCGAGCCTGGCGTCCTGGTCGCCGCCGACCTCCTCGACACTAACGATGAAAGTACTCCTCCCATCCGGCTTCCCCTGTTCACTCGACGCGGTCTCGGCATGGTCCGTATCGGTCGCAAGCGCATGGGGCATGGTCATGGTGGTGATAGCAAGGGCACTGGTCACAGCTAGCGCCAGTGCCGACAATCGACGGTGAAACATCTGCGGCTCACTCTCTTGACAGCTGGTTGATGGGCGGGCACGTCGTTGCACCAGTCCCTGCGTTTAAGAGTAACCCCTCTCAGGCGCCGGAGTAGAGTTTTCTCGACATTTTCTCACAATTGTCAACAGACAATCGCCCCTATTTCTCGCACAGAATTACTTGTTTCCCGACTTTTTGCGGAAATAGCGTGGGGAGTCTCCTCTCTCCCACAGCGCGTTCCCCTCAACGCCCGTCACAGAGTCTGACAGCGCCCCTCTTCATCCCGCGCAACGGCGCAGACACAGGCCCGCGCCTCCCGGGAAACTGACCGGGAGGCGCGGGCCGATGAGGTCAGGCGTGAGCCTGGAGCCAGGCGCTTAGCTGATCAACTGGCCATTGTCGGCGAAGTGGTACCAGGTACCCCAAATACGCAGCCAACCGGTCGCCATCGCGCCACTACCGGACTGAAGGTAATACCAGTGACCACCCTCGCTCAGCCAGCCCGTATGCATCGCACCCGTAGCCGGGCTCAGGTAGTACCAGGTCGCCCCCACCTGCACCCAGCCCGTGGCCATAGCCCCGGTCGCGGGCTCCAGGTAGTACCAACTCACGCCCGACAGCACCCAACCGCTCACCTGAGCACCCGAAGCAGCGTGATAGAACCACTGACCGCCCTCGAATACCCACCCGGTACGCATATAACCGGCAGCGTCAAAACGGTACGTGACACCATCGATCACCAGGACCGCATCAGCGGGGAACGAACCATCCTCGTAGCGGTACCACCAGCCACGACCATCCCACTTCCACTCCCCCACCTTCGGCGTGGGGGCGGGCGTGTCATCGGCCTTGAGGGAAACCGACGATGTCGCCCTGTTTTCAACCCAGTCCCACACCACCAGCTGGATGGTCGCAGGGTTGCCGCCGAGTTGGCTCAGGACGCTCGGGAGCTTGGCTTCGAAGTGCTCGTGGTAGAGTCCGTCGTCTGAGCGGGAGCTCGGATAACTGTTGACGCTCCACAGGGTCAGCGCTCCGTCCGGATCCGTCTTAAATCCGTAGCCGGCGATCGGTGAGGCGTCGGTCACGTCGAAGGAGAGCATGCGTTCCTCCCCCTCACCGGAAACGGTGACGTTCGAGACGACGGGCGAGACCGTGTCCACCGCGAAGCTGTAGCTGGTGTGCTGGGTCGCCGACGAGGGGCCGTAGGTGGCGGCCTCGATCGTGACCGTGTAGCGGCCGTCGGGCAGCTCATTGCCGTCCGCGTCGTAGCTATCAAAGCTCGGGTCGCATCCTGGGGACATGAACTCGGCGTTGTGCACGCCGCGCCAGTGGTCGTCGTAGAAGCCCTTGTCCGCGCGATCGCAGGTGTAGGTGCGCACGGTTGCCCCGGCCTCGTTCGTGACCGTGTAGGTCAGCGAGGGGACGGCGCGCAGCAGGATCGTGCCCGGAGTGACGCTTGTACGAGAACCGTTGCGCGTGATGACAAAACGATCGGGGTAGAAGCCGTGCAGCGCGCGCTCGTCTTCCATCTCGAAGGGGTTGAACTGTCCGAAAGGCAGGTTGCCGCTCATGAGCGTCGACCCGTAGCCGACGTTGTGGTTGTTCGGGGCCTGCTCGTCGAAGATTGCCGGGGTGCCCCAGGAACCGTAGAAGCCCATGTAGGGAACCGTGAGGTTCGGCTGCCCGTCAGCGCTCGTGAAGGTCACGGCGCCGTCGACGAACGTTCCGTTGGGCGTGTTGGCCGTCGCGTGCGAGGCGAAGGCTGCTTGCGGGGTCACGGTGACGGTCACGGTGGCGCTGGAGGCGGCGGGCACGGTCACCGACTCGGACGAGAAGGTCAGGTCGATTCCCCGCCCCGCCCAGTTGGTTGAGTGGCCGGTGAAGAGCGTGCTCTGGACGTCTTCGGACAGGGCCTGGCCGCCGAGCGTGTAGGTGTGGGCGGCGTCGGAGACGTTGGTCAGGCGCACCTGGAAGGTCCAGCCGTTCGTGCCGTCACCCAGGTCGGCCTTGGGGCGCGAGGGATCCGGGGCCCCCACGACGGTCGGGTACACGGGCGAGGCCGTGGCCCCGACCGCGTCCACCATTCCCGCGCCGACGCGACGCGGCGAGTAGTAGGTGCCGTCGTTACGTGTCGCGTCTGCGATCGGGTGGGCCGTGCCCATCACGAAGTTACCGACGAGCGCGTCCTTCTCGGCGGTGCTCAAGGCCGCGAAGGCCGGGTCGGTCGCGATCCGCTCGCGCACGAGGGCGGAGATTCCGGCAACCTGGGCCGAGGCCTGGGCCGTGCCCGACTGGCGACCGTAGTAGTTGCCGGGGCTGGCCGCCATCACCTCGCCGCCGGGTGCGGCGACCTCCGGCTTGAGGCGCAGGTCGTAGGTCGCACCCGTGCCGGAGAAATCGGAGACGGTGATCGCCCCCGTGCCCAGGTCCGGCGCGTCCTGCTCGTTCACGGAGGCGACGGCCAGGGTCGAGGGGTAGAACGCCGGGAAGCCGAGGAGGCCCGTATCCGGGTTGGTGCCAAAGCTGGAAGTGCCATCGTTGCCGGCGGGCGCGCTGACCACGACCCCGGCCTCGCTCAGCTTCTGGTACACCTGCGAGTACAGGGCCACGGAGTCGGCGCTCATCCCCTCGAGCGTCGCAAAGGAGACGGTGAGGGCGTCGGGCTTGATGACCGCCGCGTCATCGAGGGCCGCCAGGAGCGCAGTGTCGTAGGCCGTGTACGTGCCGTCGCTGGTGGCCTTCGCGACGACGAGCTGAGCTCCCGGCGCGGCCCCCGTGAAGGAGGTGCCGTTCGCGGTCGCAAGGGACGCGACGTGTGTGCCCTGCTCCGACGCTCGGCTGCTCGCGTTACCTGTCGTCGCGTCCGTATCCCCGTCCCCGTAATCGTACGCGAAGGGGATCTTGTCACTAACCCACGCGCCGTCCTTGCCTGCGCCGAGGCTGGGGGCAAGTGACGTCATGGCCTGGCGCGTGAGGCGCGCCGAAGCAGCATCCAGGGAGCCGGCGAAAGCCTCGTGCGAGGTGTCGACTCCGACGTCGATGACCTCGATGACCTGCCCCTGACCCCTCTGGGAGGCCGCCGCGGCGCCCGTCATGCGTGAGGCTGTGCCCAGATCGGGGGAGCTGTCGGTGGAGTGGTCGCGCATGTCCCAGAAGTCGGGGTCTGTGACCGGCTCGTGGCGCCCCTCGACGAAGGCGCCCTTGACTCCCTGCACGCCCTTGATGGCCGCCATCGTAGCGGCAGGCACCTCGAGCCTGTAGTCGTGACTACCGGCCGGCACCTTGATCGCGAAGCCCTCGAACACGTGATGGTAGTCGCGCACGTCCTGGATGGTCGCGCCGGGACTGACCTGGGCAACGGCCTCACCGATACGCTTCTTGACGTCGGCGTAGCGGGAGGCATGGTCGCCGCCACCCTCCTCAAGCTGGACGATGACCGTGGCCCAGTACTCGCCCGTGTCTCGGTTCGTCGACGAGGCCTCGGCGTGGTCCGCCTCCGCCGCGACGGAGGACGGCGCGCTCATGGTCGTCACGGCGAGAGCGCCGACGGCAACCAACGCCACCGCTGACAGTCTTCGATGGAACATCTGTGCCCACTTTCTTAACGAGTGACAAATCGGCGTGCACACACGTGCAGCTCCACTGAACAAGAGTAACCCTATCGAGGGAGGACCACAGCAGTTTTCACGAATCTATCGCACCATCTATCAAACAGGTGTTTCCCGCATTTTCAGGACATGTGGAGCAATGTCTAGCATTGTCACCTCACGTATGAGGAATCGCGTCTTTCTCTCATTCCCAGCCCACGCTCCCCCACAATAGCCCAGAGCCAACACCGCGCTGGGCGGCACTGACGCGCGAAGACAGACCTGCGCCCCCGAAATTTCTTCCGGGGGCGCAGGGATTGAGGGCGTCGTGTTTGTCGTCGGGCTAGCCGATCAGCTGGCCACTCGTCGAGAAGTGGTACCACGTTCCCGAGATCTGGAGCCACCCGGTTGCCATGGCCCCATTGGACGGATCCAGGTAGTACCAGGAGCCACCGTCCTTGAGCCAGCCGGTCGCCATGGCACCACTGGAGGGATCCAGGTAATACCAGGAGGCGCCATCCTTAAGCCAGCCGGTCGCCATATCACCGGCACCATTGAGGTAGTACCAGGTCGAGCCCACCTGCACCCAACCCGTCACCATCTGTCCGGTCGCCGGGTCCAGGTAGTACCAGGATGAACCATCCTTTACCCAACCGCTCGCCTGAGCACCCGAGCCGGTGTGGTAGTACCACGATCCGCCGTCCTTCACCCAGCCCGTGCGCATGTATCCAGAGGCATCGAATCGGTACACGGTTCCGTCAATCGTCAGCGCCTGATCCTTCGGATAGGAGCCGTCTGCGTTGACATACCACCAGCCGCGAGCGTCCTGTTTCCATCCACCGGTCTGCGGCTCGGGAGCCGGAGAAGATCCGACACTCAGCCTCGTCGAATGCAGGGCATAGGAGGCGTCGCGCACGTCGACACGCAGGCCCACAGTCGCACTGGTCGGGGTCCACACGAAGGATGCCGTGCGAGACGCAAGGGCGCTCCAATCCTGGAGGACGGTTTCGGCATGGCCCGGCCCAACCTGAACGAAGCGCACCTCGCGCACGTCCTGGGTACCGCCGGTAGCGGTGACGGTCACCGTCGTCGGCGCACCCAGGCCAGCGTTCAGCGCGTACCCCTCCCCGGCCTCGGCGATGCCAGTGCCCGACAGAGCGAGCGTGGGCGCGGAGTATTCCAACAGGTTCGCCGTTTTGTATCCGGCACTGTCCATCGCTGCCTTGACTGTCTTCCAGGCCTGCGATCCCTTGGCCCCAGCAACGTAGATGGTGGTGTTCGCCTTCGTGTCGGCGTCGGCTTCTTCGTCAAGTTGCAGCGAGGTCACGGTCGAAGGCAACACAATGACGCGCGGTATCTCGCTCCAGAAGGAGAACGTCGTCATCCCCTCGCCGAAGAATGCGCTCTCCGGGCGGCCGTTCGAGGCACGGCCCTCGGAGTAGAACTCGCCGTCCACGCCGCCGCGTACGACAATGTGGCGGACGTTGCGGACGCCGCGCGTGACCATGCGCAGATTGCTGACCCGATCCCCCAGCTCGAGCGTGTCCACGCCGGTATTCGACACGCCTTCGAACGAGGTGACGGACGCAGGAACAACCAAGCTGGTCAGCTTCGTGCAGCCGCCGAACGCATCGTCACCGACCGCCGTGAGCCTTCCCAGCTCGGGACGCATGTTCACCTCGGTCAACGCACGATCATTCAGGAAGGCGT
Organism: uncultured Actinomyces sp.; assembly: GCA_902373545.1. Classification (GTDB taxonomy): domain Bacteria; phylum Actinomycetota; class Actinomycetes; order Actinomycetales; family Actinomycetaceae; genus Pauljensenia. The sequence goes on from CABKMZ010000031.1 coordinate 19,179, forward strand.
TATCCGACACCGTGGTCGTGCCGCCCAAGTCCACCCGAGTGAGACTCGAGGCGTTCGAGAACGCCCAGGAACCGATCGTCTCAAACGAATCCGGCAGGGTCACAGACGTGAGCCGAGAGCTTTCAAACGCGTACTCACCGATCGTGCGCAGCGAGGAAGGCAGCGTCACCGTCGCAATGGTCGCACCCGCGAACGCGTAGTCATCGATCTGCGTGACCCCACCAACGACTGCGTAGGCCCCTCCCCTATTTTTTGCCTGCGGATAGGCAATCAGGTGCGAATGATCCTTCGAATACAAGACACCGTCGACGCTCGCGTAGTTTGTGTTGGCAGCATCGACCTCGATGGAAGTGAGCGCGCTTGTTCCCACAAAGGCCGCCACCAGCTGGTCCGCACCAACATTGGCTCCCAGGCGGATCGACGTGAGCCTACTCATCCCCGCAAACGCGTTGTAGCCGATCGTCACCACGGAGCCCGGCAGCGTCAAGGTCGTCAGAGTCGTTGACTGGAACGCACGATCCCCAATCGTGGTGAGCTGGGAGGGATGCTCCTTGTCATCCTGGAAGGTGAGCTCCTTCAGCTCCTGACTCACGAAGGCATCATCGCCGATGACACGTACGCTCGCGGGGATCCACAGCTTCGTCAGCTGCGCGTTATTGAACGCCTCAGTGCTGATCTCGGTGACACCGTCGGGGATCGTGACCTCCGTGGCGGTTCCCGTGTAGGCGGTGAGAACACCGTTCTTGTCGATCTCGAAATCTTCGGACGGATTGGGCTGCGCGGCCGGCGCGACAACGCTGGAGTGCGACACCGCCCCAGAGTCGGCCGCGAACGCTGCGGGAACGCTGACCGTAGAGAAAGAAACAACCCCGGTCAGCGCTACTGCAAGCGCCGCCATGTGTCGATGAGACATGACTATGCTCCCTGTGTTGACAATTCGGTAAACGGCGGTTCGGACCATGCGACACGAACGCGCATCACACATTACTCCGCACACTAACGTCACCCGCTTGTGACGCCAATCCTTCTCACGATGCGGCAATCACCGAAGTGTGCACCCCACCCACAGTACCATTCGCCACCAACAACAAAGCGCTCACACCTCTCTCGCCGCGCCGCGACACCCACGTGCGACCACCCCAAGCAATGCGGACTCTGACCACTCTTACTTGCATCCGATCGTCACCTCTAATGGGATGCCTCACCGCGAGCGCAGATACGCCGTGGGGCCGACCCTGCGGTCGGCCCCACGGCGTATCCCATCAACACAGTGCACGTTCTCCCAGATGACTCCTCACAACGATTCTCGTCGGCATCTCCCGGACCCGATTGGCCCGTGCCGTATTCCCTTGTCGTGACGTCTACTCTAGGAGGCCAACCTTGTGGGAGCCCCGAGGCAACCTGAGAAAACCCTGTGACTTTATGGGCTCGCGCCCCGGACAAGAAGTCCGGGGCGCGAACCTAGGTGCCGGAAGCACCTAGCGACATGGAATCAGGCGCTCAACTCCACTGGCCCGAATCGGAGAAGTAGTACCACTTCCATCCGATCCAGACCCAGCCGGTAGCCATCGCGCCCGAAGGCTGCAGGTAGTACCAGGAGTCGCCGATCTGCAGCCAGCCGGTGACCATCGCACCGTCGGCCGGGCTCAGGTAGTACCAAGTGCCGCGGATCATCATCCACCCCGTGGCCATCGCGCCACTGTCGGGGTTGAGGAAGAACCACGATCCGCCGACCCTGACCCAACCGGTCGTCATGACGCCTTCGGGGCTCATGTAGAACCAGGAAGAGCCGAGGTGCAGCCAGCCGGTAGCCATCGCGCCGGTTGCCTCATCCAGGTAGAACCACGACGCGCCTTGCTTCACCCAGCCGACCGCCTGGGCGCCCGATGCCTGGTGGTAGAACCACGATCCCTGGTCCTTGACCCAGCCGATGCGCATGTAACCGGACTCGTCGAAACGATAGACGGATCCGCCAATCACGAGCGCGGTGTCCTTCGGGAAGGACCCATCGGCCAGGCGATACCACCAACCGCGCGCGTCACTCATCCACGCGCCCTCCGCCGGTGCCGGGTCCGGGTTCGGCGCGGGGTCCGGGTTCGGTGCGGGGTCCGGGTTCGGTGCGGGGTCCGGGTTCGGTGCGGGGTCCGGGTTCGGTG
>CABKMZ010000032.1 GCA_902373545.1 uncultured Actinomyces sp.
CCCTGCCCCGCTTCGAGGACAAGGACGGCCTGCGCATCTACCGCCTGCCGACCAAGAGTATCTTCAAGCAGCGCTACCCCTTCTTCAAGCGCGACGCCCGCTTCAAGGAAACGATGGCCGCCGTCGAGGCCGAGAACGCGGATTTCTACATCGTTAACACGCGTTTCCACCTGACGAGCCTGCTCGGCGCTCGCCTCGCGCACCGCCTGGGCCGCCCGGTCGCACTCATCGAGCACGGCACCGCGCACATGAGCGTGGGCAACCCCGTGCTGGACTTCTTCGGCGCCATCTACGAGCACGGCCTGACCCACTTCGTCAAGAAGCACGTGACCTCCTACTATGGGGTGTCGCGCAACTGCAACAAGTGGCTGCGTCACTTCACAATCAAGGCCTCGGGCGTGTGGTATAACGCGGTGACGCCCGAGGATACGGCCGTGGCCGACGACCGCTACGAACGCCTGTGGCCGCGCGGGGGCGAGGGCTCCGAGATCGTCATCTCCTACGCGGGCCGCCTCATCGCCGAGAAGGGCATCGTCGCGCTGCTGGACGCCTTCGCGCGCCTGCGCGCCGAGCTGCCCGACGTACCGCTGCGCCTGGCTGTCGCTGGCTCCGGCCCCATCGAAGACGAGCTGCACGCACGCTACGGCTCCGACCCCGCCGTGACGTTCCTCGGCAAGCTGGACTTCCCCGGCGTCATGAGCCTCTACCGTCGTTCCGACGTGTTCGTCTACCCGTCGATGTACCCCGAGGGTCTGCCCACCTCCATCCTCGAGGCTGCCCTAGGCGACTGCGCGATCATTGCGACGCCGCGCGGCGGGACCGAAGAAGTTATCACCTCCCCCGCCCTGGGCTGGATCGTCGACGGCGCCACGTCGGAGCAGCTCACGAACGCGCTCGTGCCCGCCCTGCGCGAGGCCGTCACCGACCCGGTGCGTCGCGCCTCGTGCGCGGCGGCCGTCGGCGCGCGGGTGCGCGAGCACTTCACGTGGGCATCGGTTGCCCGCGAGGTTGCCTCCGTCATCGACGAGGCCGTGGCCCGCTAAGCTGGACCGTCAGACCTGGGGCGCTGACCTGCGTCCTAAATTCTTGGACGCGTTCATTCGTAGCCATTATGCGGCTTCCTATAGGGCCTGATCTCGCAATGACGCTGGGATCAGGCCCTTGAGCTTGACGTCGATGCCCAAGCGGCCCATTGTCGGGATATCTACAGTGCGACGATCCAGCAACATGTTGGCCTTTTCTCCCCATTGGGGCGGCTCTCAAGCCTGACCTACCACATATGCCTGATCGACACACAATCACCTCACTTTGTCCATACAATACAGCTCGACGCGCCGATACTCCAGCTCCCCATGGATCCTGATACCATGTAACTGTATTTATTTCACGAGGCCGAAGTCCTGCCATACTGAAGGTCACCTATGCCCAACGCATCCAAGGCTGCCACTAGCACGCCTTATATCCCGGACATTACGCTGGATCGCTCTTCTCCCGTTCCGTTGTACTTTCAGATCTCCGAACCCATTGCTGAACTCATCAACACCGGAGCGTTGCCCGCAGACACTCGACTCGAAGACGAGCTATCGATGGCTGCTCGCTTGCACGTCTCACGCCCAACCGCGCGCCAGGCCCTGCAGCGTCTCGTCGACCGCGGCCTCCTGACACGACGCCGCGGCGTCGGCACGATCGTCTCCCCGAGGCAGGTTCACCGGCCCATGGAACTCACCTCCCTCATGAAGGACCTGGTTGAGGCCGGCCACAAGGTACAGACGACGATCCAGCGCTACGAGGCGCACCCCGCCACGGAGGCCGAGGCCGAGGTACTGAAGATCGAGGCAGGAACGCTGATCGTTCACATCGAACGCACGCGCTTTACGAACAACGAACCGATCGCTGTGCTCACAAACCTCATCCCAGCGGACATTGCCCCCACGATGCAGGAACTCGAGTCTGGCTCTCTCTACGATCTCATGCGCGAGCGAGGCGTCACCCTCACCTCAGCCCGACAGGTCATCGGGGCGCGTACCGCAACTACCAAGGAGGCCAAGCTTCTGTCCGAGCACCGCGGTGCTGCCCTGCTGACGACGCAGCGCACGACATACGATCCCTCCGGACGCATCGTGGAGTACGGCGACCACATCTACCGAGCATCGCGCTACTCCTTCGAGGCCAATCTTTTCGCACAGTGACAAGGAATTGCTGCTTTGTCCTAACAAATTGTTGACTGGATGGCGCGCACGCCGTAGACTTGTGGGCGACGGAGAATAGCCGCAAGCAATCACAAAGGTGTGCTTTCCGCCATGTCCATCGAGTACACCCCCGGCCCCCTCCTGCACGCGTCCCGCATGCGGCACGGACGCGCCTCCCGCACGCATCTCGCACCACAAAGTGTTTGACGCACATCACTGCTGCGGCTATTGTCGGTCGCGAGGACACCACGGTTGGCGAGAAAGGACGCGCCATGACTTGGTTTTCATCCATGATCCCTGGGGCCCCCGGTAACGCAGATTCCATCGCATCGGTCGCTCATGCCCTGCACGCAAGCGCCACGGAAGCAGACACCATCGAGCAGGCAGTGTCACGTATCCCGTCGTCCATCTCGACATGGAAGGGCCACGCGCACCTCGACTACCTGGAATCCCAGCAGCGAGCGCGCAGCCGCATGATCCATTTCAACGAAGGCATGACCTGTGCGGCCAACGACGTCGAATCCTACTCGTGGAACGTACGCGCCATGCATAACTACGTGGAGAACACCCTGCGTCCCGCCGCGCAAAAGCTCGACGATGCGTTCGAGCGCACTCCCGCCGTGCAGCGCATTAGCGCCTACTTTTCCCTCCTCGCCGAAGCGCGCACCCTCCAGGGCGAGTACAGGGAGCGCTACAACAGGCTCAAGCAAGAGGCCGAGGACCTCGCCCTCAGCCTGCAACAGGCTCTGTCGATCGAACCCGTCGCGAAGAAGTCAAAGTTCGCGGGTGGCTTCTTCGACCCCTCCCGCACGGAGCGCCTCAGCGAGCGCGACATTGACAGGATCAACGCCGAACTCAAGGCCCTGCGCGAGGGCGGCTTCGACCTGCGCGCAATCGCTCAGGGAAGTATCGGTGACTGCTACTACCTGGCATCGCTGATGGCCGTCATGAACTCCCCCGAGGGACAGGCCCTCCTCGCCGACGGCATTCGGCCGCACTACAACCAAGACGGAACGATCGACGGCTACATCGTCACGGTCTACGACAAGCCCGGCTTCTTCTCCTCCGGTTCCTCCACGGAAGTCCTGGTGCGAGACACGTACGCCAACGGAGCGCGTTCCAGCGGGTCTGCGGGCGTCATCTCCCTGTACGAAAAGGCGTTTTCCCAGCTCCACCCGGGCGGAGTCAACAGGTCAACCTTCTTTGAAAGCGGGATAGCGGCCGGTTACCCCCGCCAGGCTCTCCCTCGCGTCACCGGTCAGGGAACATCCACGGTTCACGGGGACGGCTTCTCCGGCTTTGGAAGCGGCTACGACGCCAGCGAACAACAGACGATCATCGAGGCCGCCAACAGCGGGCAGCCCACCATCGCCAACACGGAGTACAGCGACGCGTTCGAGAACCGAACCGCCCCCGTGGATGTGACACTGCCCAACGGGCAGGAGACGCGCATCGACATCTACCGAGGACACTCCTACGTGGTCACACACGCCGATTCGTCGGGCCTCACGCTCGTCAATCCGCACGGTACCAACACGGTCTCGGAGACGGGAAGCGCGACCCCCAACGGGGAATTCACCATCTCCTGGGAGGATTTCGGAGAGTACTACGGAAACGTCACCCTCGGTGCCGTCAAATAACGCGGCACCGCGCGCAGGGCGCACTTCTCACCTTGAGTGTCGCCGCTCCCCCAACACTTCCACCCCGACACGATAGGCAGAACATGACTCACCAGGACCGCCGGTGGATCATCCCCGGTCACGCCGTTCGTTGCAGCCTGATCGACGGATTCGGCGAGCCGGCCATGAGCATTCTTCGCTCGGAGATCACAGACGGGATTCCCCGCGTCACGCTCGCGGTCACATGGAAGCCCGGCGCAGGGACTCCCCCTCCCGGGATGCGCGCAGAACTGGCCCAGGGGGAGTCCGCGTCGCTCAGCAACGTCGGGAGCTTTACCCTGGTCGACATGGAAGCACCCCTCGACGGCGACATGTTCCCACGTCCGGTCATTCTCTTCGAACCCGATCCGCGCCTCATCGAGACGGCGCGCCGATACGCTGGAGCCAACGGCCTGTTCTTCCCCGACACGATCGACGATGGGAGTCACTCATGAGCAAGGGTTTCGCGTGCGACACGGACGAAATGAGGGCGTTGATCGCCACGCATGAGGCGCTGCGCTCCGACTTGGAAAGGGTCGTCGTGCCGCCGCAAGGAGCCACGTGGGGATTTTCCGTCGTGCGTGGCGCATACAAGGAGCTGGGGCAGGATTGCACTGATCGCCGAGAGATCATGCAGGAGTGGTGCACCCGCATGTCCAAGGCCATTGAGGCGACCTCCCGCGAGTCCGAGCAAGCGGACGCCACCTGGGCGGACGTCATCAAGGACGACCGCCTCACCTCCCTCTGATCTCTCCGGAGCGCCGATACGCCGCGCTCTTCCCATGAACAACCACAGCGGCCGCGCAACGGGTTCGCAGGTATAACACGACAAGGAAACACACGATGGTCGCTCTGAGCAGGCTCGAAGAGATACGCGACTTGCGAACGGTATGGCCCCACGAGGCACTCGATTTCACCCCGTGGCTCGCGCAGGACGAGAACATGGCCCTCCTCTCTGACGCCATCGAGATTGACATGACGGTCGACGAGATAGAGTCCTGCGTCGGCGATTTCAACGTCGATATCTTCGCGTCGGAGACCGGCACGGACAGAACAATCATCATCGAGAACCAGCTGGAAGACACCGATCACGACCACCTCGGAAAGCTGATCACCTACGCGTCTGGAAAATCAGCGGATGTGATCGTCTGGCTCGTTAAACGCGCGCGAGAGGAGCATCGAGCCGCAGTCGAATGGCTCAACAACCACACCGATGAGAACATCGGCTTCTTCCTGTGCGAAATCAAGCTGTTTCGCATCGGTTCCTCCGATCCGGCCGTGAAATTCGAGGTTGTCGAACGACCCAACGATTGGACCAAGGAAGTCAAGAAGGCGACGTCACCGGATGCGGGCCAGCAGCTACGCTACGACTACTGGGCTGCATTCCAGGACTATGCCGTTCAGGACACACGCTTTTCGCACAACTTCCGCCGTCGCAAGCCCTCGAAGGACTATTGGATGAGTTTCGCCATCGGCTCGTCTCAGTGCCATATCGAAGCGTCACAGGTCCACAAGCGAAGCGAGGTGAGTGTCGAGCTGTACATCGATCAGGATAAGGATCTGTTCCGCTCGCTCTACGCCATGAGGGAGACGATTGAAGCCGAGGCTGGCCTGAGCTTTGATTGGCGGGAGCTCCCGAACCGCAAAGCGAGCCGCATCATCGTCCATAAGAACGTATCATTCGACGACAGGGACCGGTGGAGTGAGCACTTTGACTGGATGATCGACACCATGCTCGCGATCAAGACAACCTTCAAGAAGTACCTGTAACCGGCTTCACCGCTGCGCTCGCCCGAGCGCCCCAACCGTCGACATCACTCAGGGGGTCATGTCATGTCCGCACGTATCAGTCGTGGCCTTCGGATCGCCTGCGCCATCGGACTCGCCGCGTCGCTCGTTGGAGCGTGTTCGTCGCCCAACGAGGAACGCGACCTGCCTGCGTGCGATGGCACGACCTACGTTCTTGAATCAGCGGTCAGGTATCAGCTCATCGAAGGGTTCAGCCCCCTGCGGCTCACGGGCATCGAGGCCGATGCTGCCGGCGACGCGCCACACGCCACGCTCACCGTGAGCTGGTCCGATGGAGTCAACGTGCCGGAGGGCATGTATCAGACCCTCACGGTCGGGGAGAGTACGACCCTCGACAACGTCGGTACCTTCACTCTCATCGACGTGCTCCCACCCTCCGGGGAGAGGCGCTGGTCGACACCGGTGGTCTGCTTCCAGCAGGACCCCCAGCTCATCGACACTGCACGTACCTACGCCGCCGACAACGGCCTCCCCTTCCCCGGCGACGAGCGAGACAGCCAGTCCTGAGGGCTCTCATCGACCTCGATGAGTTCTGGATACCATCGTGACGATGCTCGCATAGGGAGGTCACCCCCACGCCGGGCGTGGTGGACACTCCTGCGTGTTGACGCAACTAGAGGGCGAGGCTCATTCCTCGCTGGCGAAGCATCATGAAGGGATTGAGACACTCCACCCCAAGCGCGGCACATGCATCCGGAATCTTGATCCGCCTCTTCGACCTAGGTGCCGACTTTTCATGCGTGACGACCACCCACCCGTTTGCCAGTGCGTGCGCAACGATCCAGGAGTCCGCAACGCGTTGAAACTCGCTGACTGCCGACGGCTCATAGTTGTCTTTTGCCCACGCCATGACCTGCTGGTAGCAGGCCACCACACGCAAGTCAGGAGCGATAAAGTGTTGCTTATGCTGCTTCGCCCAGGCCTTGAGAGGATCGTCATCGCTTGCATCGTCCAGTTCGTCGTGCACGGACTTGATACTCACGGCGTGGCGAGAGTCGAATAGCCGGACGAGGAAGTCCCAGTATCCGGGGGCCAGATCGAACGCATAGTATGCGTTTGCCGCATCGATGAAGACGTTCGTGTCCAGGACGTACATCTCTCACACCACCTGGAGATGTCTCGCCAGTTCGTCGAACACTTCCCTCTTGTGCGTGCCGATCATGCGGAAACTTTCCGTGAATCCTGTACGCCCCTCCAGGGTGGATGTAACAATCGCGGTCGCAAATGAACGCCCAAGACGCGCGGTGAGGGTGTTGTAATAGTTACCGCCGCCATTGCGACGCTTTTCGTCACCGTAGTCAGCGCGCACCGCCTCGAGAAGCTCGTGGTAATGCTCGTCACCAATCCGCTGAACTCCGTGCAGTCTGTGGAGTGCAACCTCGGCGGACACGCCAAAGCGACGCGCAACCGCACGGTAATCCAGCACAGTTATCGCTTCGTCGAAAGCCGTCAGCGTCTCGTCAGGCAGCAACACACATGCAGCGACACGATTACACCATGACTCTTCACCGGTTCCACCAAGCAACCGGTCACCCCCAGACAACGCACTGTGGCCCAGAAGCAGGTGAGCAAACTCGTGCAGAAGGGTGAAGTTCTGTGCGCTATACGGTTCGTCAGCGACGTTGACGAAGATCAAGGGAGCAATGTCGTCGTAGAGGCTAAATCCTCGGAACTCCCGCGTAGAGAGCTTCCTCGTGTTGCTCGCACCGACGACACCGCTCCTCATGACAAGCACACCTACACCTTCAAGCGCTGCGACGATATCGTGGCGCCATTGGTCCGGGCTAGTCGCCTTCGCCCGATCAAGACGCAGAAGTTCGCGCACACGGCGAGCAACCATGTGCGGATTATCCTGCGTGCTCGCGGAACCCAAGAACGGAAGCTTTTCTGCCCCCTGCTCGCGAGCGTAATCGTGGTACCAGTCCTGGAATTGCTGATAACGGTTGATAGTATCGAGAAGATTCCCGGAAGGACGCTCAATAGCGACACTCTCATGGGTACGCATGTCGGCGATAGGCAGTGTCTCATCGGGCGGTTCAGGCATGACGAGCGCACCGAGAGACGTGTGGGTATAAGCCGCAAATTTTTCGAGATCATGAAGAGTCGGCTGACTGCTTCCGTGCATCCAGTCCCCAAGTTTTGGGAACTTCATCAGCGCTTCCTCGAAGGTACGCTCAGAGCGCTGGAGGGCCCACGAAAGCACTGGCTGGCTGACGGCGACTCGCGCGCTCATGACGTTCCTCCTCCCACTCACATATCGATGTCACTATCGTACAGTGAGCCTCTGTCACTTCCGTCTCGTTAGCGCGTTTTCTCTGCGATATCACTCGCCTCGCACGGGAGTTCTCACCTATCCCACCCGCCATCGCGACGACGAAAGTGGCGACGGTACCGCTGCTCGTATAAAAAAGTTGTCGGCGCGGGCAATGCCCGCGCCGACACCCTCAACTCACGCCGAAGGCGCAGTAATCACTGGGCTTAGGCGGCTCTTCATAGTTGAGTGTGGGTGGAGGCGTCTAGGCCTCCTGTGATGAGGAGCATTCGGAGTTGGTAGTTGGTGGGGTTGCGGTAGCCTCTGGCGGTGCGTCTGCCTAGTTCGATAATGTTCGTTGATGGCTTCTGTTGGCCCGTTGCTGGCTCCGTCGGTGTCGAAGTAGGCCAAGAAGGCGTCCTTCCACTTGCGTAGGGTCCGGCCCAGGCGAGCGATTTCGGGGATGGGACTGGGCCTGCGACCCCGCAGAGATGACTCGGCTCAAAGACAGGCACGACACCCTGCGTGGAACCGTCGACGAGATCACTCTCCCGTCGGGCGCCATCAACTGGGGGTTCTTGGTCGTCAACTCCGGCTATAGCAAGCTCGAATCAGGCGCCAAGAGACGCCGCGATACCATGCACAAGTGGTGCGACCAGATGTCCGGTGCTATCTCGAAAACATCGAGTGACGCTCAGGCGGGTGACTCTCACTGGGCATCCGTGATCGAGAAGGACCGGCGTACATCCTTGTAGCGCGTTGCCCCAACGACAATCGGGGTGTTGCCTCCGCTCGGACATGGCGGCTGCGTCGCCGTCAGCTCAGCGCCCCCCTCACGGCCTCGTCCAGCGGCTGCGCGCCGCCGCCAAGCATCCGTTCAAGCGATTCCAGCGTGTAGTGCGACGGGCCCGCCAGGAACGCGACCATCGCGCCGACCTCGGAGGCATCCACGCCCATGCGAGCTGCCCACGCACGTCGGTACAGGCGCAACTGGGTCGCGAAGTACGCCAGCTTCTCCGGCTTCGTCGAGGCCGTCACCGGCTGACCGCTCTTCCAGTCGACTACCAGGAAGCGCGGTCCCTCCCCGCTCACACGCTCAAAAACCGCGTCGATTCGACCCTGGACGGACACTCCGCCCACCTCCACGGAGAACGCCTCTTCGATCGCCACCGCCCGATAGTCGGCCAGCTCCCCCGCGACGAACACGCGGAAGTTCTCGCGTAGCCTCTCGAGGAGCTCACGCTCCTTGAGCGTCAGCAGAGCCTCATCCGCACCGTCATCGCCGCCCGCCAGCGCCCCATCCTCGCCGGGCACGACCGCAGAGGGGTCCACGGCCTCGGACGCGGGATCCGCGCCCGCCACGTGCAGCTCGCGCTCCGCCCACGCGTGGAACACCGTGCCCAGGGCGGAAAACGAGCTGGGTTTAACTGGCATCGGCCGACGCATATCGCGCGCAAACTCATCCGCATCCTGGAGCATCGCCGACACTGACGTCGCGGGCACGCGCTCGGCCCACAGGTCCACGACCGGCGCCTCCCGGCCCAGACGGTCCTCCTCGATCAGGGCAATCGTGTCCCGAACCGACGGGTCATCACCCATCTGCGCCAAGGCCTCGAACACGTCGCGGTCCTCGGCCAACACGCGTAGCTGCGCGCGCACAGCGTCCGCCGCGGCCGCAACCCGTTGACGCGACGGGCCCGGCTCCGGCGGGAACGTTTCCGAGGCCGTCGGCGCGCTCAGCGCCGTACGCTCTTCCTCCCCCGGGACGGGAGCTATCAGGCACGTCCCGTCACCTGCGACAGAGCCGACGCCCAGGTCTCGCCACGCGCCGCTGCCCCACACGCCGCGATCGTCCAGGGCCTCGACTGTGCCTTCGGAAGGCGCCGGCGTGTGCTCGAAGAGCTGGGAGCTGGCCTCCATGAGGTAGCGCGCCGGAAACTTCGTCGCACTGCTGCCCGGGTACAGCCACGAGCCCACCAGCAACTGCGCGCTGCGCGCACGCGTCATCGCAACGTAGGCGAGTCGGCGCTCCTCGCGCTCCGCGTACACGCCGACGGCAAGCCCGTACTCCTTCTTCATCCACTTCTCATAGGCGGCCGACGGCTTCTTCTCGCCCTCAACATTCAGGTCGAAAGGCGGCAGGTCCGCGTAGTCCCCTCGCAGCGGGTGGGGCAGATCCCCACCCTCCGTCAGCCACGCCTTCTCGTAGGGCGGATCGTCCTGCCACGACACGGATTTCTTGCCCTTGCCGTGGGAGGGGAACACCCCGTCGCTCAAGCCGAAGACGGCGACGCCGTCCCACTCCAGGCCCTTCGAACCGTGCACCGTCAAGATCTGGACGGCCTTCGGGTCCGGCTCACCCAGGGGAGCCTCCAGCCCCTTCTCGCGTTCGTCGGCCACGCGCAGGTACGCGAGGAAAGACCCCAACGACGCGCCCGGCGTCTCCTTCTCGTAGGCGGCGGTCACCGCAATGAACTCGTCCAGCGCGGCTCGGCCCCCCATCGACAGGGGGTCCGCGATGACGTCGTCCAGGGTGCCCATGATTAGGATTGCACGCTCAACCTGCTCGGTGATCGAGCGCCCAACGCCCTCACGCACCGCGGCCAAACGCTCACCCAACAACCGCACGCGGCGCGCAGCCTCCTCGCTGATCGCGGGGCGGCCCTCCACAGTCCACCCGGGGTTGGGCGGGTTGTCCACCGCGTCCAGGAGAACGGCCTGGTGGGGGCTGGCCCCCTCCTCGCGCGCCAAGGCGCGCGCCCTGTCGCCCAGCGCGATCAGGTCGGTGGCCCCCAGGTCAATGCCCGCCAAGAGGCGCGCCAGCCACGGGGAGGCCGCCACGTCGTAGGCCAACTCCAGCGCCGCGCGCACGTCCTGCACGGCGGGCTGGTCCAGCAGCCCGCCCAGGCCCACGATCTCCGTCGGGATGCCGGCCTCGCGCAGAGCGGCGTCAATAAAGGGGAAATCCTTGCGGCGCCGACTCAGGACGGCGACTGTGCGCCGTTTGCCATCCTTGGTCGCTTGCGAACGGACGCGCTTCACGAAGTCCACCGTTGCGGCCAACGCGTCCTCATACACCTGCGTGTACGCGATCTCCACGGTGCCCTGCCCCGCTCCCTTCCTGGGAACCAGGACCGGCGACTGTGCCTTGAGCGCGTCCTTGCCCTGCTGATAGGAGGCCACCTCACGCAGGGGCGCGGCCACGCGATTCGCCGCGTCCAAAATAGACACGTCGTTACGCCACGCGGTGGACAGCGTGAGGGTCTGCCCGGCCTCGGGCGCTCCACTCTGGAAACGATCCAGGAAGGTCTCCAAGGACGAGGCCGAGGCCCCCCTCCACCCGTAAATCGCCTGATTCGGGTCGCCCACCGCAGTGACTGCGTGATCCCCAAACAGCGTGGAGAGGAGCTCCATCTGGATGACAGACGTGTCCTGGAACTCATCGAGGAGGACCGCACGGAACTCCTCGCGCAGCGCGGCGCGCACCGCCGGGGCCTCGCGCACGATGCGCGTGGCCAGGACCAGCTGATCCGAAAAATCGAGAACGCCCATCTCACGTTTGCGCTGCTGATAGGTCGCAATAGGGCCCAGGAATGCGAGACGACGTCTGTTGGCCCTCAGGAGGTTGCGTGCCTCCTCGTTGGTATCGCCCACCTGGGACAGCTCACGACCCAACTCCTCCAAGGCCTCGCGCGCACGCTCCACCGTGAAGCCGTGCTCGGCCAACTCGCCCGCAAGATGCAGGACCTGCGGGACCGCGTCGATCGGCCGGAGCTCCTCGTCCAGGTCGGTGGGCCACGCCTCGACGATCTGCGTCATCAGGTCGAGGGCGCCGGCCTCGGACAGCATGGAAAAATCGGGATCGATGCCGATCCGCATCCCGTGCTCGGACACGATGCGCTCCGCGAAAGAGTTGTAGGTCAGGGCCACCGGGTCTTCGTCAAGACGCTCGCGCATCTGCGGCATCTCTCGTGACAGCAGTCGGATACGCTCGCGCAGGCGGTCGCCTAGCTCACCGGCCGCCTTGCGCGTGAAAGTCAGGCCCAGGATCGAGGCCGGGGTCAGGTCCGGGTGATTGGCCAACAGCCAGAGCACCCTCATCGACATGGTTTCGGTCTTACCCGACCCGGCACCCGCGACAACCAAGAGGGGGCGGCGTGGGGCCTCGACCACGCGCACCTGCTCCGGCGTCGGCGTCTTCGTCGCGTCGACGATTGCCTGGATCTGCGTCGCGCTCAGGTTCATGGCGCTGTCCTTTCCCACGTCACTCCACCACCTTGCGGCCGCGCTCACGCGCCGGGCACAGCCGATCGAAGGGACAGTACCGGCACGCTTCCTCCGAGGGCGTCGCCTGGAAGTAGGGGCCGCGCGCGGCGTCGGCTACCTTGCGGACCTCCTCGTGCCACTTGCGCAGTTCCTCCCCCTCCAGGGGTTTTTGGTCAAAAGTCTTCGGTTTCTTATCCCCAAGCAGCGCGATGCGGGCGCCCGCCACCTTCTGGCCCGAAGCAAGCAGGGCCATCTGATAGGCCGCCAACTGCGGGTTGTCCGGAACCGTCTTCGCCGAATAGCCGCTCTTACCCGTCTTCAGGTCCGTGACGCGCACCCCCTCATCGACGTGCTCCATGCGGTCCATGCGACCGCGGATGGTCACGCCCTCAACCTGGGCCTCGACCATCTGCTCGACGTCGACCCGGCCGGGCACACCGACGATGTAGGAGGCGAGATTATCGACGATGGCATGCGCGCGGCGTTCCGCGTGCCGTCCGGCCCACGTGTCCAGGTTGTAGCCCAGCTCCTCGATACGCGCCTCGAGCGCCTCCGTCAGTTCCTCGGCGCTGCCGTGCGGGTTCTCCTCGGCCAGCGCGTGAACGAGCGTTCCCAGGCTGGCCGCCGCATTCGAAGGCCCGTCGGCGCCAATGGTCGACAAAAACCAATACAGCGGGCATGCCAGCGCGCGCTCAAACTGAGACGGGGAGAGCCTCACCTCACCCTGAAACTCCTCGTCCGTCGTGGGCGTGCCACCCGCGCCCAGCCAGCGCTCCGGCTGCGCGGACGCGATGCCCTCGCGGGCCATCAGGGCCAGCAGCGTGGCCGCAAGCTCAGCGTCGACCGGATCGTCCGGCGAAGCCGCACGCGCACGCAGGTCAGCGATGTGGCCGGGCAGCGACAAGGGCGCGTCCACCGTATCAATCGGCACGACGCCGTTCTCGCGCGGCGTGCCCGCCAGTCGCGCCACCAGGTCGAAGAAAGCGGAAGGTGCGGCGTCCTCCGAGCGCACGGCTCCGGCGTGCACAAAGAGGCTCGATCGCGTCAGCGCCGCAACGAACAGGCGATATTCGTCGTCCAAAACCGCGCGGCGCGCCGAGCGCGTCGAGTCGATCAGCTCCTCACGCCCATCCTCACCCACGACCGTGCGGCCCGCGCCCACGTCCGCCAGCAGGTCGGCTCGCAGGATCCGGTCGCGCAGCCGCATATTCGGCCACGCCCCATCCTGTAGGCCAGCGAGCACCACGACCTGCCAGCGCCGCCCCATGGCCTGAGCGGGCGTGAGAACCTCGACGCCGCCCGGGCGCACGCCCACGCGCGAGATCGTGTCGATCGGCACCGACCCCGAGAGCAGCTCGGAAGCAAACTGCACGGCCGAGCCAGCCGGGTTGCGCTGCTCCCACACGTCCGCAACGCGCATGAGTGCGACGACAGCGTCAAGCTGATCGTCGAACCACGCGGAGGCCTCGTCCGATCGGATGGCCCGCGAGCGCCAGTCTTCGCCGACACCGCACGCCTCCCACAGGGCCCACAGGCGCTCCTGGGGACGCTCCCCGCCCGACGCGGCAATCTCCCACATGGCCGCCGCCTTCGTCAGCGCCCGCGCGAGCGAGCGGTCATTCCACCCGCGCCGCCCCGGCGCCTCGGCTCCCTTCTCGAGCGTCGCGCGCCACGTCTCAGGATCATCGACGAGGTCGGCCACCGTCAGCGGGATCGGCGCAGTCTCGTCGCCCGCCTCCTCAGCGGCCAGGGCGCGCGCAGCGTTGAGGCGGCGCAGCAGCCGGTGAACTGCCAGGGCGTCAGCTCCGACGAGAGCCGAGGGCAGGAGGCGCTCGGCCAGTTCCCGGCGCAACGCCACGTCCGTGTCGCTCTCCCCCGTCGGCACCGTGACAAGGTCGAGAAGCAGTCGCGTTGTGGACTGCGACGCAAAGTCAAAGGCGCGTCCGCCCCCTGCCAGCGGGACGCCACCGCGAGCCAGGTAACGCCTCGTCTCGGCAACCATCGAGGAGCTGCGCACGATGACGACCTGGTCCGTGAAGTCGATACCGTCATGGAGGTGGTGGGCTCGCAACGCTCGGGCGATGAGCGCCCCCATCTGCGAGGGCGTGGCCCCCAGGTGCGTGGCGAGGCCACCCACCGGCGCGTCATCCGCGACCTGGGCGTCACGCCGAGCCGGCGAGCCGGACTGGGCGATACGCGAGCAAGCCTGGCGCGCCAGGTCCCGAACGAGCTTCGAGGTCTCATACACCTGCCCCAGCTCCGCGATCTCAATCCCCAGCGCCGAGGCCAACCGCCGATCCAGATGCGGCTCTCCCCCGCGATACCCAGCCACGGCCACATCCGAGTCCGAGAACGCCACGATGCGGGCACCCGCGTCCCGGCACGCGCGCAGCAGCGTCAGGGTCGAGGGCGTGCAATCCTGCAGGTCGTCAACGATAACGACGTCGGGCACCGGACAGGGCGCCTGCACGCCGCGCTCGGGCGCGTCGCTCTCCCACGCGCGAATAAGATCCGCAGCAACGGACTGAATACGCGACAGATCCACGCGCAGGGTCTGCGGGTACTCAGGGGAGCGCTGTGGCCCCTCCTCCAGGGCAGCAACGATCGCGCCCGCGCCCTCCCATTCGGGATGCCCAAAACGCGCCCCGGCCTGGGACAAAGCCGCCGAATCCATCCCGGCCTCGCCCACGCGCGCCACCAGATTACGAAGCTCCGCGCGAAACGCCGGCATCGCACGCATCTGCTCACCGATATCCTCCGGCCAGGGCGCCTCCACGGTCTGCAACAGCTCTGCCAGCAGCTGATCCTGGGCCGCGCCCGTCACCAGCTCCACGCCCTCCAACGGCTCAAGGCGCTGCGTGCGCCACGTGGCCACCACCTGATATGCAAAAGACGCGGGCGTGCGCACCGGACGCACCACATCCGGGCCCAGCGCCTGCGCGCGCGGCGTCAACACGTCGGCGCGCGTGCGATCAGGAGCCAGAATCAAGGCCGAGCCACCCGCCCGCACAGCCTGCTCGAACACCGCGAGCGCGCACGTGCTGCGCCCCGAACCGGGGGCCCCACGGGCGATCACATCCGCGCCGCGCGCCGCATCGACGACCCCGCGTTGTGCCTCGTTCAGCTGCGGCAGACGCCACCAACCATCCGGGCGACGCCGCAACCTGACCTTGATTTCGCTCATGACGCAATACTGACAGACCCCACCCACATCTGTGGCACATATGATGGCATTGACAATATTTACCAGCAAGGAGTCATCATGGAGATCTTCATCGGCATCCGCGACAACACGCGCCAGCTCGCCCTCGACGTCGACATGACCGAAAACGAACTCATGGCGAAGGTCAACGAGGCCCTCGTCTCCGCCAATGGCGTCCTCGACCTCACCGACACCAAGGGCCAGCGCACCCTCGTGCCCGCCCACGCCCTCGGCTACGTGCAGATCGCCAGCAAGACCGAGCGCCGCGTCGGCTTCGCGATCCACTGACGCACCATCCGACGCACGAGGCCGGGGAGCACACTGCGGAACTGAACCGCTCGCGCTCCCCGGCCTCGTCTATGCCCGTCGGACCGCTCAGGCCTTCAGGTGAATGTCCTTCATGCGCTCGCCGTGACGCTTGATGACATACTCCGTGATCTCATCGACGTTGTCCGGCGTCATCGCGAGCTGCGGGTAGGTGAACAGCGTGGCGCGCACGAGGCCCAGCGCCTCGCCGGCAACGCGGCGACCCCACAGGGACAGGCGATCCGCCAGCTGCGGGTCCGCCTCAATCTGCGGCCCCAGATGCTCGCGCACCCAATGCCCCTGCTCGAAGGGCCACACGTCCTCAATCCCCTCAAACAGGCCGTGGACTCGGGCAACACGGATCAACATATCGCCGAGCATGCCGCGCGTAATAAAGGTCTTCACCGAGCGCTCCGCGAACGTCGTCGGACGAGTGCGCGCATCCAAATCGTCATACGCGCGCGTAAACGCACCAGCGGCCTCCATCAGATCAAAGTCACGGTGCTCGCTCCACACCTCCAGCTGCTGGTACAGCGCGAAACACTGCGCAGCCATGCGCGCGTGCTCCACGTGCGCCTCGAACGTGGGAGCCTGCTCGCCGTCCTTCGCCAGGCGCGTCATAAACGCCAGCGACGAATAGGCGAGAATACCAATGACATCAGTGTCGTCGGCCGGGACAGAAACATATTCATGAGCCATGAGTACAGCATAGTGCCTGACAAGCCCTCCGGCTCCCACTATCCACACAATCCCCCATTCCCCCAGCTCCCTGTGACCAGCACCTCCCCCGCTGTCAGCCTTGACACGATTACACTGAAAGGTGACCACCGGAAGCCCGGTCGCATTCTTTTTGCACATCACACATTCGCGCGGACGACAATCCCCGCGCCAGACAATGCGCGATCGGCACCGACCCCAACCCCGGAAAAGCCCGGGAGACAAGGCAGATCGTGACCAACACGAGCATCGAGGCCATCGAGCCCACCCCCGACAACGACGCCACCACACAGAGCGAGGCCACCACGCAGGAGGCCACCCCGGCCTCGTCCGTCGAATACTCCGCAGGCGTCGTCCGCCTAGGCAACATCAAGCCCGCAGCCCCCGAGGTCGAAGAGGCCACCCCGGACATCACCGGAAAGGGCGGCGACGACCTGGAGAAGAAATCCTTCGCGGACTTCGGCGTCACCGACCCGATCGTCGACGCCCTCGAAGACAAGGGCATCACGCACCCCTTCCCGATCCAGGCCCTGACGCTTGGCCCCGCGCTGGACCGCCACGACATCATCGGCCAGGCCAAGACCGGCACCGGCAAGACCCTCGGCTTCGGCATCCCCGTCCTCGAGGACGTCATCGCGCCCGACGAAGAGGGCTACGAGGACCTCCTCAACCCGAACAAGCCTCAGGCCCTCATCATCCTGCCGACCCGCGAGCTCACCAAGCAGGTCGCCCAGGATCTGCGCGAGGCCGCCAAGTACCTGTCGACCCGCATCGTCGAAATCTACGGCGGCGTCGCCTTCGAGCCCCAGATCGAGGCCCTCGAGCGTGGCGCCGACATCGTCGTGGGCACGCCCGGCCGCCTCATCGACCTGCTGCGCAAGGGCCACCTGCACCTGTCCGGCGTCGAAACCGTCGTCCTCGACGAGGCCGACGAGATGCTCGACCTGGGCTTCCTGCCCGACGTCGAGACGCTGCTGGCCCGCGTCCCCGAGAACCGCCACACCATGCTGTTCTCCGCGACCATGCCCGGCCCCGTCGTGGCCCTCGCCCGCCGTTTCATGGTCCAGCCGACCCACATCCGCGCGCAGGACCCCGACGACCAGAACCAGACCGTCAACACGGTCAAGCAGGTCATCTACCGCGTTCACGCCATGAACAAGGTCGAGGTCGTCTCGCGCATCCTCCAGGCGGAGGGCCGCGGCCGCACCGTCATCTTCTGCCGCACCAAGCGCACCGCCGCCCGCCTGGGCGAGGACCTGACCGCCCGCGGCTTCGCGGTCGGCGCGCTGCACGGCGATCTCGGCCAGGGTGCCCGCGAGCAGGCTCTGCGCGCCTTCCGTAACGGCAAGGTCGACGTCCTGGTCGCCACCGACGTCGCCGCGCGAGGCATCGACGTCGACGACGTCACGCACGTCATCAACTACCAGTGCCCCGAAGACGAGAAGATCTACATCCACCGCATCGGCCGCACGGGCCGCGCGGGCAACTCGGGCACGGCCGTCACCTTCGTCGACTGGGACGATACACCGCGCTGGTCGCTCATCTCCAAGGCCCTGGGCCTGGGCGTGCCGGATCCGCTCGAGACCTACCACACCTCGCCCCACCTGTTCACCGACCTGGATATTCCCGAGGGCACGACCGGCCGCCTGCCGCGCGCCAAGCGCACGCGCGCTGGCCTGGACGCCGAGGTTCTCGAGGACCTGGGCGGCTCCGCTCCCCGCTCCGAGGGACGAGGCCGTGGCGGCTCGCGTTCGGGCGGCTCGCGTTCGGGTGGCTCGCGTGGTGGGTCTCGCGGTGGCCGCGGGCGTTCCGCACGCGGCGACGCCTCCTCCGAGTCTTCACGTTCGCGCGGCTCGCGTCGCGGCACCCAGGACGGGGATCGCACGCTGAACGCCGGCAAGGGCGGCCGTTCCGACCGTGGCACTCGTGGCCGTGGCCGCGGCGAGCATTCGCAACGTTCCGATTCCGGTTCCGGTTCGGCTGGTTCTTCTTCCGAGCGTGCGCCCCGCGCCCGCAAGCGCATCCGCCGCCGCAAGGGCGGCGAGTGAGGCGGTAGAGCCGCTGCGCTGATACGACATGCGGAGGGGTCCGAGCCGAAAGGCTTGGGCCCCTCCCCTGTTTGAGGCCTCAGGGCGCGGCAAGATTCAACCTGATCGGGAACATTCAACCCGTTAGGGAGGATTCAACCCGATCAGAAGGGGTTGAATCTTCCCGATCGGGTGTAACACCTCATCGGTAACAAGTATCGTCGCGGAACTTGCCGTCCGCGATGGCCCCAACCGACACACAACGTGCTCAGAAGGGGCAGCAGTGCACTAGATACGACAGCAATGCACTAGATAGGAGGGCATTGCACTACCTGCTATCTAGTGCAACGCTGCGCTAACTAGTGCAATACCCCTCGGCCACAAGCTCTATCGCGGTAAATGCAGCTCCATAACAGCTACAACGAGCCTCCAGCCGAGCCACAGCTAACAGCGCTGCACTAGTTAGGGAGCATTACACCACCTCCGAGCTGGTGTAAAACCCCGCTAAGTGGTGTAACACCACTTAGCAACAAGTATCAGTATGGAGATGCGCCGCAACTCTCCAGTTGAAACACGAGGCAATGCAGTTCAGCGGCGGCTGAAGAGACGGTTCACCACTGAGAAACACGCGCCAGCGACGAGGCCGCTAACAGCAGCACTCATCAGCTGCGTGGGCACAGCAAGACCCAAACCGCACGCGCTTGGCAGAGTTTCCTTGGGCTGCGAGGAGGTAGGCACCCCATCAGCAGCCTCCTGAGGCACGCAAGCAGCCGTCGACGAGGACCCCGGAGCCAGTTCAACACCATCATTCTGTTCGTCATAAGAGGCGACACTCTCACCCGTTGAGACTCGCACATCTCCCCTACTAGAAGCGACGGGAGAAGACTCCACACCTTTAGCTTCACCAAAATCAACACAACGTCGAATCGCCTGCTTAACAGAGGAGGAAAACACACCCAGAACAAACATCATCGACAGCGAAGCAGCGTAGGCTATTGCCATCTCAAAGAGTATAGTCCAACTTGACACCTCTGGCGAACAACGACCGGAATTACAATATGCTTGAAGCATCGAATACGATTCAAGAACTTTGGGCATCAGTATGCCCATGATGATCAAAACGCCACCAACAACCGTATTCATCTCGGCTCGCCTGGCCTCAAACTTGATCATTATCCACTGAAACAAGGATCCCACCATGAAAAGCACATGAATGAAGGCCACTTCATACGTAGACACAAGCCCCAACTGAGGCTCTCCTTCTCCTACATAGAAAGCCCATCTAACGTCACCAAGAAAATCGAACACAAATAGAAAGACAGCCAAATATACAGTGATGATCAACAGTCTCATCGTCAAGAGCAGACCGCTTTGTCGCCAGAATTTCATCACCCCTAGTCCAGTCAAAGCACAAAGGAAATATAGGGGAAGACCGTACATTATCCACAATGGCGCGACATACGCTTCATCAACACGTAGCGATATATCAGCCAGCGTCATCCACACAAAATACGCGCTTACACCCAATAAGAGGAAGCAAATCAGTCCATACATCACTGCAACTCGCCATTGACGCAGCCACTCAAGAATTCGTTTACCCATGCTCACAGTGTACCGCGGAGAGCTTTACACCTAGCACCGCTCACCGCCCCACGTCAGGCAGATCCGACTCCACCAGGACCGGGTTCAGGCGCACCCAGGCCACGGCCAGCTCCGTGATGTCGTCGACTACCTGGTGGGACATGGAGCGACCCTTCAAGGAGGCGACGGCGGCCTCGGCGCGAGCCACGGAGGCAGGCGGCATCGGCAGGCCTGAACGCACGACACCGAGATACTGGTCCAGCAACGCCCCAAAAGAACGATCCCAGTTGATGCCGCCGTTGTCGTAGACCTCGTAGCCGACCCGCCCCGCAATGCGAATGACCTCGCCCTGCAGCGTCTGGCACTGGCCACTGTCAGGCACGAGAAGATCCCATAATTCCCCGTGCTGGCGCAGAGCAGGCACGGAAGGATCCAGCTCCAGCCGCTCCCCCACGGCAGGCGCAGGCTTCGCCTCGCGCTGCTCCACCGCGAACAGGGCGCACAGCTCCGACAACGCAGCCGAGGCCTCGTCGAACTCTTCCTGAGACACCGTCTCCGGCAGCCCGTGCGCGATGAACGTGCAGCGCATCCGATCCATCGACCGCAGCGCGGTCGGCACACGCTCACCGACAGGTGCCCCAACGGACAGAAGCAACCGAATCACCGCGAGCGCGCGCGGGGCGTCCAGGAAGTTGTGCCAGGACACCACGTTCTCGACAAGCGTCGCCTTGCCGTACACCCTCGAATCAGCAACAACCAGCGGATCCGCGCCCCACGACATCATCCGCGACACGTCGGCAACAGGGAAACGCTCGACGACGTCAAACAACGCCGTCTGATCGGAGGTATCGCGCGCATTGATGTCGCCTCCGCGAGCGATCAGCATCGGAATCTGGTCGAGGCAACGCGACCGAACGCGCGCGTGGATCGGGGTACGTTCGTACCGATCACGCGAGTTGATGTCCTCGCCCCGCGCGAGTAGGAAGTCGGTGATTTCCTCGGAGGCCGGGAAATGCATGAGCCGCGACTCATAGGCGGAACCCCGCAGGTACGCGCCGACCTCGCAGCGCTCGACCGCGCGCGCCACGGCCTCGACGTCCCCGGAGGCGATGATTTGCTCGATGTCCGCGGGCAGGGTCTTGCGCAGGCGCATGCCTACTCTCCTCTCTGAGTTCCTGGGGCCAG
>CABKMZ010000033.1 GCA_902373545.1 uncultured Actinomyces sp.
GCCCAGGTGGCGGTGGCTGGGGCGAGGAGGCGCAGGTCGATCATGCGTGGGGCGCGTTGGGTGTCGGCGGGTCGCTGGCGGCACCGCGGCGGCGTGGGCGATCCAGCCTCGTCGGGGCGCGGGGCCGCTTCGGCGTGATGGAGGGAGTTCTCGCTGGGTTCGTCGGGTGGTTCTGTGTCGCTCATGGGCACACCCCCGGTCGTATCTTCTCGATGAGGGCGTGGCCGATGCCGGGCACCTCGTCGAGGGCGTCGACGGAGGGAATGTGTGGGTGAGTGGCCCGGTAGTCGATGATGCGCTGGGCCAGGGCGGGCCCGATGCCGGGCAGGGTTTGCAGGTCGGTGGCGCTCGCCGTGTCGAGTCGCACGCAGGCGGACTGGGTGGATTCCGCGCCTCCGCTTGGCTCCGGGGGTGATTGCCCGAGCGCGGCGACGCGGATGTGTTCGCCGTCAACGACGGGGCGGGCCAGGTTGATCGCGTCGAGGTCGGCATCCTCCAGGGCGCCTCCCGCCGCCGTGATGGCGTCGATGACCCGGGAGGAGGCGGGCAGGGTGAGGACGCCGGGGGTGGCGACGGCCCCGGAGACGTGGACGACGACCTCTCCTGCGCTGTCGGTCCCTGGCGTGGCGGGGCCGACAGGTGTCGCGCCGGTCCCGCCCGCACCCGTCTCGGCGGCCTTCTCCGCGTGGAGTTCGGCCGATTGTTCGGTGGCTTGGTCTGCTTCGAGTGCCCGATCGGTGGCCCGCGCGTGCCTCCACACCCCGATTCCGGCGAGCAGCACCAGGACGATCAGGACAGCGGCGACCGTCGTCGACCCCGGCAGCAGGCGCATGGCCGATGGTTCTGGGGGCTCATCGTCGTCGTTGATGGCGCTGTCGTACACGGCTTTGGTCAAGGCCGCCATCCTGCGGTGAGCGATCCAACGTGGAGGGTTCATCCCTTGACGCTACGACCTGCCCTGAGCCCGTGTCTTGGCGGCGAGGCCTGCCTGTGGATAGGCGCGACACGACGCCGCCCCCTGTGGACAGCCGCGACACGACACATCCCCCTGTGGATGGGGCCACAGCCCTGAGCGCCGCTATCGCGCGCATGGGACCGGCGTCCCAAGGGATACTGTTGCGGTAACGTCGAGACCGCCGGGCGCTGCGCGCCCACAGCCCGAAAGACATCACCATGAGCGAGAACATCGAGGATCTCAAGGCCCGCCTGGCCGCCGCCGAAGCCGCCGCCAAGGCCGCCGAAGCCGAAGCCGCCCGCGCGAAGGCCGAAGCACTCCGCGCCCAGCTTGAAGCCGCTGGCACCTCCGTCGACGCCCCCGCACCTGCCACCCAGGAAACCCCCGCGCCGGCCGAGTCCACCCCCGAGGCGGCACCCGCCCTCGCGCCCGAGACCGCACCGTCCACGCCGGAGGCGGCCCAGGCCTCGTCCCCGGAGGCTGCGGGCGAGCTGTCCGCGTTCGCTTCCCAGATTAAGAACGCGTATTCGTGGGACGTCCCCGCGGTCACCATCGGCACCCTGATCGAGGACGGCACGCGCGTGCCCGGCGTCAGCGCCAAGATGCCCCTGCCCATGTTCAACCGTCACCTCCTGGTCGCGGGCGCGACGGGCACGGGCAAGACCCGTACCCTCCAGCTCCTGGCCGAAGGCCTGTCGGCGGCGGGTTCTTCCGTGCTCCTGTGCGACGTGAAGGGCGACCTGACGGGCCTGGCCGAGGCCGGGGCGAGCTCCGAGAAGCTTCTGGCCCGCACGGCCGCCAACGGGCAGGCGTGGGCTCCCTCGTCCTTCCCGATTGAGCTGCTGAGCCTGGGCGGCGCGGATTCGCAGTTCCCGGGCGTGCCCGTGCGCGCCGAGGTCTCCGACTTCGGCCCGATTCTGCTGGCCCGCGCCCTGTCCCTGAACACGACGCAGGAGCAGGCCCTCCAGCTGATCTTCGCGTGGGCGGACGGCCAGGGCCTGGAGCTCGTGGACCTGCCCGACCTGCGCTCGGTCATCTCCTTCCTGACCTCCGAGGAGGGCAAGGATGAGCTGGCGATGATCGGCGGCGTCTCCAAGGCAACCGCCGGCGTCATCCTGCGCGCCCTGACCGCGCTCGAGTCCCAGGGCGGCGGGCAGTTCTTCGGCGCCCCCGGCTTCGACACCGCCGACCTCATGCGCATGGATTCGACCGGTCGCGGCATCATCTCCCTGCTGGGCGTCGGCGATATCTCCTCGCGCCCGGCCCTGGTCAGCGCCGTCATCATGTACCTGCTGGCCAACCTGTTCGCCACCCTGCCCGAGGTCGGAGACGCACCGCGTCCCAAGCTGGTCTTCTTCTTCGACGAGGCACACCTGCTCTTCGCCGACGCCACCAAGGAGTTCGAGCGTCAGGTCGTCCAGACCGTGCGCCTCATCCGTTCCAAGGGCGTGGGTGTCGTCTTCGTGACGCAGACCCCCAAGGACATTCCCTCCGACGTGCTCGCACAGCTCGGTTCGCGCATCCAGCACGGCCTGCGCGCCTCCACTCCCGACGACTTCAAGAAGCTCAAGGCGACCGTGCAGACCTTCCCGAAGACCAGCCTCGAGCTCGACGAGGTCCTCACGACCCTGGGCACGGGCGAGGCCGTCGTGACCGTCCTGGATCCGAAGGGTAACCCGACCCCGGTCACCCCGGTCGGCATTTGGGCCCCCGCCTCCGTCATGGGCCCCGCGTCCGCCGACACGGTCGCGCGCATCAACCAGTCCAGCGTCATCATGGGCCGCTACCGCGACGCCGTGAACCCGGACTCGGCCGAGGAGAAGCTCGAGCGCCGCGCGGCCGAGGCACAGGCCGCCCGCGAGGAAGCCGCCGCCCAGGAGGCCGCCGAAAAGGAAGCGGAAAAGGCACGCAAGGAGGCCGAAAAGGCCGCGGAAAAGGCACGCAAGGAGGCCGAGAAGGCGGCTGAGAAGGCCGCCAAGGAGCTCGAGAAAGCCGCCGCGAAGGAAGAGGCCGCGCGCGAAAAGGAAATGGAACGCCTGCGCCGCCAGGTCGAAAAGCAGCAGGAGAAGGAGGAGGCCGCGCGCCAGCGCGCCGCCGAGCGCCGCGCCCGCCAGGTCGAAAACGCCCTCGGCTCGGTCCTGCGCACCGCCGGGCGTGAGATCACTCGATCGATCTTCGGCACGCGCAAGCGCTGAGGCGCGCTTTCCCGACGTTTTCTCCCCCACGAGGCCGGGGCTGGGTTGCTCACAAACGCAAACCTGCCCCGGCCTCGTCTCACAGTTCGGCCACTAGACCAAGAACAGGCAAAATGCGGGTAGGCTGCCTGGCAAGTGACCAACACACTCAGGGAGACGCTCATGCGCATCGGATTCATCGGAACGGGAGCCATGGCCCAGGCCATCGCTCGCGGCGCCGTCGCGTCCGGCGTCGATCCTGCAACCCTGGTCTTCTCCAACCGCACGGCCACCAAGGCCTGCGATCTGGCCGACGAGCTGGGCGCCACCGCCGCCTCCTCGAACGTGTCCCTGGCCCGCCAGGTCGACGTCGTCATCCTGGCTGTCAAGCCCAAGGACCAGCGAACGGTCATCAAGGAGATCGCCCCCGTCGTGGTTGGACGCACCGATGTGTGCATCGTGTCCCTCGCGGCCGGGCGCACCCTCGACCAGATCACCCAGGACTTCGGATCGGGTATTCCACTGATCCGCGTCATGCCCAACGTGGCGGCGACCGTGGGCCAGTCCATGACGGCCCTGACGGCCGCGCGCACCACCGAGGACCAGGTGGACGCGGTGCGCGACCTCATGAACGCCGTTGGTCGAACCATCCTCATCGACGAGGACTATTTCCCGATCTTCCAGGCTCTGGCCTCGTGCTCTCCGGCCTGGTATTTCCAGATTATTGATACGTTCGCCCGCGCGGGCCTCAAGTATGGTCTGTCCAAGGACAGCGCCGTCGAGATCGCCGCGCAGGCGATGGCGGGGGCCGCCACGCTGCTCCTCGCTGAGCGCGAGGCGGGCACAATCCCCGCGCAACTCATTGACCGGGTGACGAGCCCCGGCGGCACCACAATCGCAGGATTGCTGGCCGCCGAGGAAGGTGGTTTGTCGAACGCACTGGTAGGTGCTGTCGACGCCTCCATCCACGCCGATTCCCATCTCGGCTGACACCACCACCTGCCGCGACGCGGCTTACTTTCTCCACCTCACGTGGCGCTTTCGCGCACCCTCAACACAGGAACACTCATGTTGCTTTTCAACGCAGTCGTGCTCTCCGTGATCGTCATGCTGGTCCTCAGCGTCGCACGCGTGCACGTCGTTATCTCGCTTTTCGTGGCATCCCTCGTGGGCGGCTTGGTCGCCGGCATGGGAGTGTCCGGCACGATGGTCGCCTTCCAGGACGGCCTGGCCGGCGGCGCCAAGATCGCCCTGTCCTACGCCCTCCTCGGCGCGTTCGCCATGTCGGTCGCCCACTCTGGATTGCCGCGCCTGCTGGCCGACTGGATCATCAAGAAGCTGCGCAACGCCGACGAGTCAAGCTCGGCGCGCGTGGCCCGCTCCGCCAAGTGGGGCATCCTCGGCGGCGTCCTCGTCATGGGCGTGATGAGCCAGAACCTCATCCCGATTCACATCGCGTTCATTCCGCTGCTGGTGCCCCCGCTCATCGGCGTCATGAACGAGCTGAAGATGGACCGCCGCCTGGTCGCCTGTGCGATCACCTTCGGTATCGTCACGACCTACATGTTCGTGCCGATCGGCTTCGGCCGCATCTTCCTGCACGACATTCTCTACAAGAACATCGAGGACGCCGGCCTGCCCGTCGAAGGCATCGTTAACCCGATGGCCGCCATGGCAATCCCCGCCGCCTCGATGGCCGTGGGCTGCGCGATCGCCCTGCTGTTCTCCTACCGCAAGCCGCGCGAGTACGAGCAGCGCGAGACAGAGTTCAGCACGGCCGACGACAAGCCGATCAACATGGTCAAAGTGTGGGCGGCCGTCCTCGCCCTCGTCGCATGCTTCGTCATCCAGGCCGTCATGACCAAGATGGATTCCGAGGCAGACCCGCTGCTCGTGGGCGCCCTCGTGGGCCTGTGCATGATGCTCGCAATGCGCGTCGTGCCCTGGCAGCAGGCCGACGACGTGTTCTCCGGCGGCATGAAGATGATGAGCCTCATCGGCCTGATCATGATCACCGCGCAGGGCTAC
Source organism: uncultured Actinomyces sp. (assembly GCA_902373545.1). Classification (GTDB taxonomy): domain Bacteria; phylum Actinomycetota; class Actinomycetes; order Actinomycetales; family Actinomycetaceae; genus Pauljensenia. The sequence continues at coordinate 5,158 of CABKMZ010000033.1, forward strand.
GCGGCCGTGCTGAAGGCCTCGGGCCAGATCGAGCCCCTCGTCGAGCAGACCTCTGCGATGTTCAACGGATCCAAGGCTCTGGCCGCCATGATCATGCTCGTCGTCGGCCTGATCATCACGATGGGTATCGGCTCCTCCTTCTCGACGCTGCCGATTATCTCCGCGATCTACGTGCCGCTGTGTATTGCCCTGGGCTTCTCCCCCGTCGCCACGGTCGCGATCATCGGCACGGCGGGCGCGCTGGGCGACGCCGGTTCTCCCGCGTCGGACTCGACGCTTGGCCCGACAGCCGGTCTGAGCGTGGACGGTCAGCACGACCACATGCGGGACACGGTCATCCCCGAGTTCATCCACTACAACATCCCGCTGCTCATCGGCGGCTGGATCGCCGCGATGGTCCTCTGATTCCGTCGTTCTCCTTCACGAGGCCGGGGCTGGGTTCACTGCTGAGGTGACCTGGCCCCGGCCTCGTTATGCGCCCGCGAGCGCGACGATCACAGGGACACGATGATGCATGCTCTCGCGCGTTCTTCTTCCACCCATTGAGCCGATTCCCAGAGCTGCTCGAGAGTGATTGCCTCCAACCACGTTTCGACCCAGGTCTCGCCGAATTGCTCGTCGTTCCATGGATCGTGGATGAGCGCGTGCTCGCCCATGATCCCCCACACGTAGACCCAGTGGGGAGTTTGTTCACCGTTGAGATCCTCCAGGTCCACGAGCACGATGGCGCTGTGTCCCTGTTCGAGGGCGGCGCGCAGCTCCGAGAGACCCCAGTCGCCGATGCGGTCCCGAACCCCGAGTGCCCTGGCCTCGTCCACGTGCTGGCGGTGAATGGCGCGGCGGGCTGCGGGGGACGCCGCGTGCGCGCGCGTCAGCCCGACGACCGGCCCCTCATGGGTGACGACTACCTCGACGCTTTGTCCGCGCCGCGCAAGAGCCGCCGCCAAGCCGTAAGGCCCGGCCCCGAGGGAGTACGTCGACTCGCGCCACAGCTCCATCTCGTCTCGCAGGCAGTGGCTGACCTCATGAGGGGCACCTCCGCTGGCGTGCGCGAGGGCCATGAGCGCGCTTGCCGGGCCGCACGTGAAGTCGGTTTTCTGCCTCACATACGCGGGAATCTCCTGGGGACGAGCGTTCCACCGCACCCATCCGTGCACGCTGGCGTGCCCGTGGTCGGTGTCGTCTTCGATGGAGAGCGGCGAGCCGACCGCCCCTGCGGCAGTAAAACCTCGGGAGCGAAGTGCCTCATCGAAGAGGGATCTCTCATCGCGCGTCACAGCCTTCGCGAGCGGAGCGCCCGGAGAATTATCGAGGACGGCTTGGATGAGAACCGCCCACGAGCGAGCAGACTCGATGGCACGTGCCCCGGCGTCGTCACCGTCCAGCAGACACGCATCCACAATCGTTCGGTGGGCCGAGGTTGCCCGGTGGGCCTCGAGGAGCGCGTGCCCGCCGTAGGTCCACAGGGTCGCGGACACCGCCGACCCCATCGACGCCCACCGCGCGGCGTGCGCGGCAGGGATGCCGAGAGCCGTCAGATGCTCGCGCGCATTGTTGCCGGGACGGATCGTGGTTGGTGTCGGGGTGGTGCTCATGCGAATTCCGCGTCTCGACCGGGCACGGCGCTCAAAAGCTCAACCGTGTACTCCTCGGAAGGATTGTGCAGGATCTCTTCAGTCGGGCCTTCCTCCACGACGACGCCGCCCTTCATGATGACGAGGCGGTCGCACATGGCGCGCGCCACCGCCAGGTCGTGGGTGATGAACACGAGCGCGAATCCTTGCTCGGCCTGCAGGCGCGTCAGCAGGTCCAGGATGGAGGCCTGCACGGACACGTCGAGGGCCGAGACTGCCTCGTCGGCAATGAGCACGCGCGGACGGGTTGCCAGTGCACGCGCAATCGCCACACGCTGGCGCTCACCGCCCGAGAGACGGGCGGGTCGCCGCTTCGCGTACTCGGCCGGGAGCTCAACCGCTGCCAACAGCTCCGCCACGTCGCTGGCCGGGCGACCCGCGACGGACGCTGCCTCGGCGAGCGCCTGCCCGATGGTTCGCGCTGGGTTGAGAGCCGAATACGGGTTCTGGAAGACGATGCCGACGGCCGGTCTTCGATCGGCCTGCGCATTCACGTGGACTGATCCAGAGTCGGCATGTTCCAGCCCGACGATGATGCGCGCGAGCGTCGTCTTGCCCGAGCCGGACTCGCCGACGATGCCGATGGATTCTCCCTGCGCGATGTCCAGTGACACGTCCATGAGGGCAACGTGGGAGTCCTTGCGTGATCGAAACACCTTGGTCAGGTCGCGCACCTCGACAATGGTATCCGCACTCTCGGGCGTGGCCTTGCCTGCACGTGGGTTGGGACCGTCGATGCGTGGTTCGGCGTCCGCCAGGCGTTTCGTGTACTCGTGCACCGGCGAGGTCAAGACCTCAGTGACCGGTCCTTCTTCCACGATCTGGCCGTCTTTCATCACGATGACGTCGTCGCCGAACTGACGCGCGAGCGCCAGGTCGTGGGTGACCAGCACGAGCGTCATGGCGTGCTCGTCACGCAGGCGTGTCAGCAGCGTCAGGATGTCGCGCTGCGTCGTGACGTCCAGGGCCGTCGTCGGTTCGTCAGCGATGAGGACGCGCGGCTCAGAATCGAGCGCTGCCGCGATGGCGACGCGCTGGCGCATTCCGCCCGACAGCTCGTGGGGGTACGAGCGAGCAACCCGGGCGTCGAGTCCGACGTCCGCCAGAAGCGCGCGTGCACGCTGTGAGCGTTCGGAGCGCCTACCGGTGCGCGCGGCCGTGATTTGTACTCCGCACGGCAGCGTCGGCGCCAGCGACGTGAAGGGATCCTGCGGGAGCCAGACGATTCCACCACCGCGCTGTTTCTTCAAACGCCCCTGGTCCGCCGCCAGATCGTAGTCTTGCCCTCCCAGCGACACCGTTCCGCTGGCAACGAGGGCAGAGGGGGTCAGCGCGCAGAGAGTCCGCGCGAGCATCGACTTTCCCGCACCGGACTCGCCCACGATGACGAGGGTGCGCCCCGAGCGGGCGTTCACGCTTACGGCGTCGACGATCACTCGTCCACTGCGGTCGGTGACACTCACGTGCGAAGCCACGAGGCCGTCGCCGCTTTCACGTATCGTCGTGGTACTCATCAGTCACGTTCCTTGCGCTCGGCAAACCAGTCACCCGCAATGTTGATCGCTGTGGCCGTCACAATGATGGCGAGCCCGGCCGTCACAGACGCGGCGGGATTCTGGGCGAGGATGGCGCGTCCGTCCGAGAGCTGGCGCCCCCAGTCGGCATCCTGCGCCCCGACGCCGAGGCCCAGGTAGGACAGGCCGGACAGGGACACGAGCGCGAATGCGATGTTGACAAAGAGGTTCGCCCACACGATCGGCGTGATGTTCGGCAGGATATGCACGGCGAGGATACGAGGACCGGACAGGCCCAGGACGCGCGTGGCCTCGATATACGGCTGAGGCTTTTGCGCGAGCGTGGCCGAGCGGATCATACGCACGTCCGAGGGAGCAAACAGCACGATCAGCACGCCGACCGTTACCCAATAGCTGCCACCGATCACGCCCGCGACGACGATCGCGAGGAGCGTGACGGGAAGTGAGAGGAGCACCTCGCAGGAGCGAGACACGCAGGAATCCCACAGCCCGCCGCGCCACGCCGCGCTCATTCCGAAAAACAGACCGGCCACCATCGAGCCCACGGCGATGACAATCGGGCCAACGATCGCGGAGCGCGCACCGGCAACCGTCAGGGCAAGAACATCACGCCCCACCTTGTCGGTGCCCAGCAGATGCCCGGGGGTACCCGCTGGGCTCACACCGAGGGCCAGGTTCTGGTCCAGCGCGCCGGGAACCAGCACCGACGGGACGATCACGCAGATCGCGACAGCGACCAGAACGACCACGGACAGGACCACCGAGCCGGGGATCTTGCGTGCGGAGGAACCAATGCCTCGTCCCAGGGCGCGCGGAGAAAGCGACAGCGCCATCAGGCTCCCTTCCCCTCGCCGACCGTCTGACGCGGATCGACAGCAAAGGCGACGACATCGACGATCAGCGTCACGACGATGATGACGAACGCAACCAGCAGCGCGATCGCCTGCACGACGGGCACGTCCTTGTAGGTGATGGAGTCGGCGAGGAGCTGTCCGAGGCCGGGCAGGGAAAACGCCTCCTCGACGAGCACCGTGGACCCAAAGAGCGTCCCCAGGATCAGGCCAGCGGAGGTGATGATCGGCAGCGCCGCTCCCCGCACGTACATGGCCGTGATGCGCCTGCTGGGCACTCCCCGCGAGCGCGCGAAGGTCACGTAGTCCTGGGCGAGTTCGGCCCCGACGGCCGCGCGGGTGATGCGTACGAGCATCGCGCCGATTCCGGTCGCGAGGGCGATCGCGGGCAGAGTGAGGTGCCACAGGGTGTCGACGATGCCTGTTCCTTCACCGAAAACGGGAAACCATCCGAGCATGAGCCCGAAGACGTACAGCAGGACAAGGCCGAGGGCGAAGCCGGGTGCGGACACGCCCACAACCGACCAGCCGACGATCGTGCGATCAACCCAGGATCCCCGGCGCCGTGCCGCAGCGATCCCCAGGGGGATGCCGACGGCGACGGCGAGGATGAATGCGCCGATGGTGAGCCAGGCGGTCAGTGACACGCGCGAGGCGAGCACGTCGGTCACGGGCGTTGCGGAGCGTACCGAGTCCCCAAAGTCGCCGGTGAGGGCGCGGGTCAGCCAGTGCCAGTAGCGCACGACGAGGGGCTCGTCCAGGCCGTAACGCGCGGTCACGGCCTGGCGAACCTCGGGGGTCAGTCGCCTCGTGCCCACCAGGATCTTCACGGGGTCTCCGGGTACCAGGTACAGGAGAGAGAAGACGAGGAAGGACAGGAGGGTGAGCACCACTGCCGCGCCGGCGAGGCGGCGGAGGATGTAGCGCAGCATTTACTCGGCCAGCTCCAGGGAGGAGGCCCACGGGGTCATGAAGAAGTAGGGCGTGTACTCCGTCGGGGTGACGCGCGAGGAGAAGGCCGTCGACGTCTTACCCCACCAGATCGGCGAGTAGATCGTGTTCTCTTGAGCAATGCGCTCTGCCTCGACGATGTCGGTGACACGCTTGCTCGGGTCGGTCTGGGTGGCCTGAGAGGCGATCAGTCCCTGGACCTGTGCGTTCTCATAGCGTGCGGGGTTGTCGGGGCCAAGCAGCCACCCGGCCACCTCGCCCGGGTCGCCGGTCGTGGAGGTGTAGCTCATGTAGGACAAGCCGTAGGTGCCGCTGCCGACCTCGGAGATCCACTCTTCGATGGGCTTGGAGGTAACGGTCAGGTTGATGCCGATCTGCTTGAGGTTGTCGGCGATCGCGAGGGCAGCGGATCCCATGTCCGGAATCGACGAGGGATAGGTCAGCTCAGCGTCGAAACCGCCGGGGACCTTGGACTGGGCGAGTTCGGCGCGCGCGGCGTCCAGGTCGAAGGAGTCGATGGGCAAGCCTGTCTGAGCATCCGCGGCAGCCTGCTCACCGATCTCACTGCCCAGCTGGTCCGGGGGTTCGATGCCCGTCGCTACCGTCGCTTGTCCCTTGAGAATCGAGGAGACGATGGTGGAGCGGTCGACCGCGTGGGCAACGGCCTTGCGCACGTGGATGTCATCGAAGGGCTCGACGTTCTGGTCGAAGGTGAGGCCCACGTAGGAGCGGTCGGATTCGGTCAGGACGTTCACGCCGTTAATCCCTTGGAACTGCGACACCTGGTCAATCGGCAGCTGGGTGGCGATGTCGATCGTTCCGTTCTTTTGCGCGAGGAAGCGCGCGTTCTCGTCGGAGAAGAAGTCGAACTCGATGGTCTGGGCGGGGGTGTCTCCGCCCCACCAGGTGCCGCTCTTTTCGAACACAGCCTTGGAGTCTGGCTGGAAGGACACGGCCTTGTAGGGGCCTGTGCCCATGATGAGGTCGGTCGAGGAGCCGTAGGAAGCGGCCGCCTCGTAGAAGGACTTTTCGGTGATCCACAAACCACCGTTCGCGGTGACCGTCCACCCGAAGTTAACGGCGGGAGCGGGCAGGGTGATCGTGATCTGGTTGTCGCCGCTTTGCTCGGCCTGGACGCCGGCGGGCCAATAGACCGCGGAGGACGGGGACTTGTCGGGGTCCTTGGCGATGTCGATGGAGAAGAGGACGTCGTCGATGGTGACGGGGTTCCCGTCCTGGAACAGGGCGTCGGGTCTGATGTCGAAAACCCAGGTCTGGGCGTCGTCCGTGTGGTACGAGGAGGCAATCGCGGGGATCAGCTGGCCATTCTTATCCACGGCGAGGAGGCCTTCGGAGACGACCTGCGCGACGTAGTAGTTGATGATGCCGGTTTCGTGGGCGGTGTCCAGCGTGGACAGGGAGCCCGGCAAGCCGACCGCGATGGTTCCCTCGCGGGAAGCCGACTGGGCCGCTCCTCCCGACGGCGCGCAGGCCGCAAGGGTCGCACACATCATGGCAGCGACGGAGGCGAGGGTGGCTGCTGTTCGTGGGATGCGTGCGATGTGCATCAAGGTCTCCTTGTGTCTAGTAGCGGCGGAAGTGCCGACACCTACCGTATGCACCGGAGAAGTCTTGGGAGAAAGATCCTCGTCAGGCGACCATTTGTAACAGTGGTTGATTACTTGTCATCTATGTGTCAGGTACTGCGTGACGATGTCGTGCAGCACCTCGGCGGTCGCGCGCACGTCCGCCAGCGCAATGTGTTCGTCGTGCGCGTGGAGCTGGGCGTAGACGTGCCCCAGGCTGGCCCCGCTGTCGTAGGCACCAAACCCGTATCCGATGCCGGCGTGCCTGCGGGCCACGCGCAGGTCGGTCCCTCCGGGCATGAGGACGGGGACGACGCGCACGCCCGGGTAGCGGGCGCTCAGCGCTGCCTTGATCGCCCGGTACAGGTCGGTGTCGATTGACGAGGCCGTGGCGGGTTCGCTGAGGAGGCGCTCGATGGTCACGTGCTCCGCGAGGTCTCCGAGGGCCGCCGTGATGGCGGCGTCCACGTCGTCATCGTCGACGCCGGGCAGCGTGCGGATGTCGAGTTCGAGGGTGGCGTGGGAGGGCATGACGTTGATGGGCCCGCCGGAGCGGGCGACCGTCTGGGCAACGGTCACGTGGGAGACGGCGTGGGCGTAGGCGGCCAGGTCCCCGAACTCGGAGTAGTCGCCCTCGTAGGTGCCGTTGATCAGACTTGTTTCGGTCGTTTCATCGAACTCGAAGGCGCGCACAAACCCGGCCCAGACCTCGTCCGTGGCGGTGGGCCAGCGGGCCGAGGACAGCGCCGCGCTCACCTGGGCGAGCCGCTCGACGGCGCTCGTGCGGCCCAGCGGAACCGAGCCGTGGCCGGCGTCGCCCCGGATGTGCAGGCGACGCTGAGCGGCACCCTTTTCTCCGACGACGATGACGATGCTCTCCCCTCCCCTGGCTCCCACGATGCGCGAGCCGCCCATTTCGGACAGGGCTGCGTCCCACGGGAAGGTGTCCGGCCGGTTTTCGCCGATCCACGGGACGCCCAGTCCTCCTCGAGCTTCCTCATCGGCGGCGGCCACGAACACCAGGGAACGGGCTGGAGGCTCACCTTTCTGGGCGCGGCGCGCGACCTCGCGGGTGACGACGGCCATCGCCGCGGTCAAGTGGAGCATGTCGACCGTGCCGCGCCCCCACATGACGCCTCCGTCGATGTCGGCCCCAAAGGGCGGGTGCGTCCAGCGTTCCTCGTCGACAGGGACCACGTCGGTGTGCCCGATGAGGGTGAGCGCGCCCGAGCCGCGGCCATGATCCGAGCCACGGCCTCGTCCCTGGATTCGATCCCCGCCCCGGGTGCCCTCCACCGTCACGACCAACGTGGTACGGCCGGGGTACGGGGTGATGCGTTCGATTGACACGGGCAGGCCCACGAAGAAGTCTTCGAGGAGGTCGGCGGCGCGCTCCTCCCCGCCCGAATCGGCGGTCAGGTCGTTGACGCAGCCCAGGCGCACCAGGCGCCCCAACAGGTCGACGGTCTGCTCACCCAGCGATTGCGCGCTCATGTTCTCCCCTTCCGCGCGGGGGCCTCGTCCCGGCTCCCCTGTGTGACACCCACGGTATCCCCGCGCGCTCGCGCTCTCCCAGGGAGGACGCACAGGGGACTTTTGTAACGGAGCGTGTGAGCAACCCGCGCCCGACGCGTCGGCGCTGCGTTGGACCCGCGCACCTGCACAAAAGTACCCTAGTGGGGCAAACAGTCCACGACTCGGATGGAGACAACTCAATTATGGCCATGAACACCCGTGCGCAGGCGCCTCGCGTGCCCGACCGCGCCGCCCCCGAAGGCCTCGAAGCCAAGTGGGGTGAGGCCTGGGAAAGCCAGGGCACCTACGCTTTTGACCGCAGCGCGACGCGCGAGCAGGTGTACTCGATCGACACTCCCCCGCCGACGGTATCCGGCTCCCTGCACATCGGCCATGTTTTCTCCTACACGCACACTGACGTCGTGGCCCGCTACCAGCGCATGATCGGCAAGTCCGTGTTCTACCCGATGGGTTGGGACGACAACGGCCTGCCCACCGAGCGCCGCGTGCAGAACTACTTCGGCGTGCGCGTGGATGCGACGCTGCCCTACGACCCCGATTTTGAGCCCCCGCACGTGGGTGGCGACGGCAAGTCGATCAAGGCTCGCGACCAGAAGCCGATTTCGCGTAAGAACTTCGTGGAGCTGTGCGAGCGCCTCACCCAGGAGGACGAGGCTCAGTTCGAGGCGCTGTGGCGCTACCTGGGCCTGAGCGTGGACTGGAAGCAGAACTACCAGACGATCGGCGCGCGTGCGCGCAAGGTCGCCCAGGCCGCGTTCCTGCGCAACCTGGCGCGCGGTGAGGCCTACCAGGCCGAGGCCCCGGGCCTGTGGGACGTCACCTTCCAGACGGCGGTCGCCCAGGCTGAGCTGGAGAGCCGCGAGTACCCGGGCTTCTACCACCGCCTGGCCTTCCACATCACCGATGCCGAGGCCGCCGCGAAGGCTGCCGCCGCCGGCGCGCCCGTTGAGGACGGCGTGGACGTGTGCATCGAGACGACGCGTCCCGAGCTGCTGGCCGCCTGCGTCGCCCTGATCGCCCACCCGGACGACGAGCGCTACAAGCCGCTGTTCGGCACGACGGTCGCCTCCCCCGTGTACGGCGTCGAGGTGCCGATCCTGCCCCACCCCGAGGCCGAGATGGACAAGGGCGCAGGCATCGCCATGTGCTGTACCTTCGGTGACACGACTGACATCGACTGGTGGCGTGACCTGGAGCTGCCGCTGCGCGCGATCCTGCGCAAGGACGGCCGCATCATCACCGAGACCCCCGAGTGGATCACGACCGATGCGGGCCGCGCGGCTTTCGCCGAGATCACCGGTAAGACGACGTTCTCCGCGCGCGAGGCCGTGGTAGCTGCCCTGCGCGAATCGGGCGAGCTGAAGGGCGAACCGACCAAGACGATGCGTCAGACCAACTTCTTCGAGAAGGGCGACAAGCCTCTCGAGATCGTCACCTCGCGCCAGTGGTACATCCGTAACGGTGGGCGCGCGTGGACGAACCCGGCCTCGGGCAAGGATCTGAACGAGGAGCTGATCGGCCGCGGCCGCGAGCTGGAGTTCCACCCCGACTTCATGCGCGTGCGCTACGAGAACTGGGTGAAGGGCCTGAAGGGCGACTGGCTGGTCTCCCGTCAGCGCTTCTTCGGTGTGCCGTTCCCGCTGTGGTACCGCGTGGACGCGGACGGCCAGGTCAATTACGACGACATCATCACCCCGTCTGAGGCCGCTCTGCCGGTTGATCCGTCGACGGACGTGCCGGAGGGCTACACGGAGGATCAGCGCGGCGTGGCCGGCGGCTTCGTGGGCGAGCTGGACATCATGGACACGTGGGCGACGTCCTCGCTGTCCCCGCAGCTGGCGTGCGGCTGGCTGGATGACGAGGACCTCTTCGCTCGCACGTACCCGATGGATCTGCGCCCGCAGGGCCAGGACATCATCCGTACGTGGCTGTTCTCCACCGTGGTGCGCGCGGACCTGGAGTTCGGTGCGCTGCCGTGGAAGCACGCGGGCCTGTCGGGCTGGATCCTGGATTCGGACCACAAGAAGATGTCGAAGTCCAAGGGCAACGTCGTGACCCCCATGGGCATCTTGGAGAAGTATGGGTCGGATGCGGTGCGTTACTGGGCGGCGTCGGCTCGCCTGGGCTTGGATGCGGCGTTCGACGAGCAGCAGATGAAGATTGGTCGCCGCCTGGCGATCAAGGTGCTGAACGCGTCGAAGTTTGCCCTCACGATGGGCGGCGAGGGCGCGGCGATCGATCTGGATCCGGCGCTGGTGACGGTGCCGCTGGATCGTTCGGTGCTGGCGGCGCTGGCCTCCGTCATCGACGAGGCCTCGGCTGCCCTGGCGTCTTACGAGCACTCTCGCGCGCTCGAGGTCACAGAGTCGTTCTTCTGGACGTTCTGCGACGACTACCTGGAGCTGGTCAAGGAGCGCGCCTACAACCGTGATGGCGCGTGGGACGAGGCCTCGGCCGCGTCTGCCCGTGCGGCTCTGGCGATCGTCATCGACAACGTTGTGCGTCTGCTGGCCCCCTACCTGCCGTATGTGACGGAGGAGGTGTGGAGCTGGTACCGCGAGGGAAGCGTGCACACCGCCCCGTGGCCGGTGGTGGCGGACTTGGCTGGCGTCGAGGGTGATCCCTCGGTGCTCGAGGCCGCGTCCTCTGCTCTGATCGCGCTGCGTCGCGTGAAGTCTGAGGCGAAGGTGTCGCCGCGCACGCCGTTCCTGGCGGTGACGGTGCGCGCCCCGCAGGCGCAGGTGGAGGCTCTGGAGTCCGTGAAGGGCGACCTGGAGGCCGCATCGAAGGCCGTGGGCGCCCTGACCGTGGCTGCCTCCGACGACGCTGAGACCACCGAGGCCGTTGTCGAGTCCTTCGAGCTGGGCGAGGCTCCGGCCAAGCGCAAGAAGGGGTGAACCCTTGGCAGTGCCTGCGCTATTTGGCGGGTGTGTGCCCCGGGCCGCTGGGCCCGGGGCACAGCCTTGTTCCGGGGCCGTACCCATCAAGTTCCGGGCGCAATGTGATACAATTCAAATGAATTATTGCGTCGCCTATTGAAGGTAAAGACATGCTCACTCGTTTCGAAGTCTCCGGATTCAAGAACCTTGAGAATGTCTCTGTTGACTTCGGCCCATTTACCTGCATCGCCGGACCGAACTCGGTAGGGAAATCAAACCTCTTCGACGCAATCGAATTTCTGTCCCTACTGAGTGACCACAACTTCCTAGAAGCCTGCACACTCATCAGACCCACGTCTCAGCAGCGGTCGGACATCTCCTCCCTCTTCTCTACCCGAGTGATCCAGGGCCATGAAAACCTCCGTTTAGCAGCGGAAATGATCCTCCCCTCCCCGGTTCTCGACGAGTTTAAGCAAGAAGTCATACCCGAACGCACGTTCGTGCGCTACGACGTCGAGATTGCCGCTGAGAAGGGCGCCTCCCTCTCAACGGGCTTGCAATTGAGGCTGGTCAACGAACAGCTTTCGCCAGTCCAATACCCGAACGATCGCCTCCGCTTTCCGGAGTCCACAGCCTACGTGAAGAGGTTCGTACGGGGATCCCACAAGTTCTTCCCGCTTTCCACCACCGAGGAGAACGGCAACACAATCATCCAGATCCGGAACGGAAGCAGGGGCCGACCCAGGAAGATCGCCGCGAACAACGCACAACGAACAGTACTGTCCGCGACCGCGTTAGCCGCGTTGGCCGAGAACCCGATTATCTTTGCCGCGCACAAGGAGATGCGCTCCTGGCGATTCGTCGCCCTGGAACCGAGTGCAATGCGCGCCCCTGATGACATGGTCGAGGCTCGGCCCATTTCCTCCACAGGCGCCCACATCCCCTCCTCGTTATTCCGCCAGCAACTCCAAGAGGGGAACAGGAGTAACGTCATGAACCGCGTTCGCGACGCGATCGGAGCGCTTGTGGACATACGAGATCTGCATGTCGTTCAGGACCATGCCCGCGACACGCTTGAACTGCGTGCCAAGATCGGGGCCACGCCGGAGCTGCCCGCGCGGTCGCTCTCTGACGGCACTCTTCGCTTCCTCGCCCTGTCCGCGATGAAGGTGTCTCACGACTATTTCGGAATGCTGTGCATGGAAGAGCCTGAGAACGGTATCCACCCATCCAAGATCGCAGATATGTACCGGCTCCTGCGGGGGATTTCCGATCCTACGGAGCACTCGGCCCGACAGGTCATTGTCAACACACATTCCCCCTACTTCATCCAAGCCACGAAAGACGATGACATCCTGTGCGCCGTCGGAAAATCGATTCCCGACGGCCAGGGAGGCATCCTGCGTAGCGTCGGTTTTCACCCACTCCCCGGCACATGGAGGGCCAAGACCAAACCGGAGGACAGCACGGGAGCCCGTCCCGTCTCGCGTGGCGAGATCGCGGCGTTCCTTGAGAACCCAAACAAGTCGATCGGCGACGAAGATGCATGAATGGTACTGCTGCCTCTTGTGCGAGGGATCTTCGGATGCAGCACTGACCAACGTGTTAGAGCTCCTGCTTACCCGGTTGACGTCCGAGCCCGTTTCGGTCAGCGTGCGCCTCGACTTGAAGGGCTCAGTTCGCGAGAAGCTCTTAGCACTGCACACAAATGATGCGGAGCTCTACGATCTGATCTTCGTCCATCGCGACGCGGATAATGCAGGTATTGAGGCACGCCTGAAGGAGATCAGGGACGCCGTGGATTCAGTTCAAGACGCCACAATCACGCCGATTGTTCCCGTAGTACCAGTAACAATGACCGAGACTTGGGCTCTGGCATCGCTATTCGGTGATGAGGATTGCCGCGCCTGGTTGCAGCGAGAAGAGTCAGTATCCGAGAAAACCCTTGAAGACTACCGCGACCCCAAGAGTCTTCTCCGTCGACTTCTCAGTCGCGACGATCCTGATGGCAGGCTTCTGCCCATTGGAGTGTTCTCGGTTCAAAGAGCCCGAATCGTTGCCGAACTTGACGCAGCCGACGGTTCGACACTTTCCCGCCTCACGGCGTGGGCCGCTTTGAAAAAGGCGCTCGAGGACGCCGTTTCCCGCGCCCGCCCATGGCTCTCCTAGGGTAGAACGCGAAGGCACGCCGTCCTGGTTCCCCCGAGTTCTACGCCGACGCTCTCGAAGCCCTCATGGAGCGCAGCGAACGCTTGTCCGGCGAAGGAGCCGGGGATCAACTTCGAGACCCTGCGCGGCTGGGTCCGCCAGGTCCGGATCGATGTCGGCGAGGGCCCGGCACCACCAGGTGTGGAGGCCCAGTGCCTCCGGGAGCGGGCGTTGGAGGTCCGGGAGCTTGGAGGCGGGGGCGCGATCCGTTGGGGCGCGTCGGCTTTTCTCCTGTGGTGGAGTGTGAGCGCCCGTCGCGCTGATCCGCGGCCCCGTCGAGGCCCGGAACGGGGGAGTTCGGGGCCTGCACCGCCCTGACCCGGTCAGGCTGCAGGACCGGCCCGCCCATTTGACTCACGCCGCCCGGTCCGCCCGCCCTCGAAGAGGTCGGTGTCCGACGCTGCCGTGGAAGCACGCGGGCTTGTCGGGCTGGATCCTGGATTCGGACCACAAGAAGATGTCCAAGTCCAAGGGCAACGTCGTGACCCCCATGGGCATCCTGGAGAAGTACGGGTCGGATGCCGTGCGTTACTGGGCGGCGTCGGCTCGCCTGGGCTTGGATGCGGCGTTCGACGAGCAGCAGATGAAGATTGGTCGCCGCCTGGCGATCAAGGTGCTGAACGCGTCGAAGTTTGCCCTCACGATGGGCGGCGAGGGCGCGGCGATCGATCTGGATCCGGCGCTGGTGACGGTGCCGCTGGATCGTTCGGTGCTGGCGGCGCTGGCCTCCGTCATCGACGAGGCCTCGGCTGCCCTGGCGTCTTACGAGCACTCTCGCGCGCTCGAGGTCACAGAGTCGTTCTTCTGGACGTTCTGCGACGACTACCTGGAGCTGGTCAAGGAGCGCGCCTACAACCGTGATGGCGCGTGGGACGAGGCCTCGGCCGCGTCTGCCCGTGCGGCTCTGGCGATCGTCATCGACAACGTTGTGCGTCTGCTGGCCCCCTACCTGCCGTATGTGACGGAGGAGGTGTGGAGCTGGTACCGCGAGGGAAGCGTGCACACCGCCCCGTGGCCGGTGGTGGCGGACTTGGCTGGCGTCGAGGGTGATCCCTCGGTGCTCGAGGCCGCGTCCTCTGCTCTGATCGCGCTGCGTCGCGTGAAGTCTGAGGCGAAGGTGTCGCCGCGTACGCCGTTCCTGGCTGTGACGGTTGTCGCCCCGCAGGCGCAGGTGGAGGCCCTGGAGTCCGTGAAGGGTGACCTGGAGGCCGCATCGAAGGCCGTGGGCGCCCTGACCGTGGCCGCCTCCGACGACGCCGAGGCCACCGAGGCCGTTGTCGAGTCCTTCGAGCTGGGCGAGGCCCCTGCGAAGCGCAAGGGCTGACCGTTAGGCTACTGGGGGGCCGCCCGTGGAACACCACGGGCGGCCCCCGCCTTTTCATAGTCTGTATCGGATTTGAACTAAGCCCAGCAAATCCTCCACCCCACCACCTGTTGACGTACGGCAATCTTCACGTATACTTATACGTAGGTTCTCACGTACATATATACGGAGAGTTTCACTTACTAGGAGGTCGTCATCGAACTTCAACCGATCACGCCACAGCCGAATGATCGAGACCCCAACAACTTCGTCGGTCGAGTCGCAATCACAGAGCGCGCACGTAATCACCTAAAAAACGGAACCAACCTACTCCTGTCAGACCCACGCCGAATGGGCAAAACGTTCTGGCTGCGCACTTTCGCGGCGCAAGAAAAAAGCTTTCGATGCTACTTTATCGATTACGAGGGAGTGGACACAGCAGAAGGTTTTCTTCTCAAGACAGTCGAGCAACTAACCAAAGAGGCCAAATTACCATCAAGAGCACGCAAAAAGATTGGCACGTTTTTCGATAACGTCAACTTCGAAGTATCATTCAAAATTGTCAAGCTTAAGCACATCTTTCGCCAAATCCCAGCGCATGAACTACTCAAGAAGACACTGAGCACCCTTGAGGAAGATGAAAGCGACCTCATTCCGCTCGTCATGATGGACGAGGTACCTATGGCCATTGACAGTATCGCAGACGGCGGTGTCAATGGGTGGTAGCAATGAGTTCGTTGAATGCTTCTGTGGGGGTGC
>CABKMZ010000034.1 GCA_902373545.1 uncultured Actinomyces sp.
CGCCTACGTCGGTGAGGCCACCGCGACCCAGGGGAGCACCGCTCATGACTGATCAGCCCATCGCCACCTACGCCGTCGACACCAGCGACGCCGACCAGACGCGCGCGCTCGGCGAAGATCTCGGGCGCGTACTGGTAGCCGGGGACCTCGTCATGCTGTCCGGCGGACTCGGAGCAGGCAAGACGACCCTCACGCAGGGCATCGGCGTCGGCATGGGCGTGCGCGGCCGTGTCGCCTCACCCACATTCATCGTCGCCCGCGTCCACCCCTCCCTTCGCGGAGGGCCGGACCTCATCCACGCGGACGCCTACCGCATCACGGACCTCAGCGACCTGGAGACCCTCGACCTCGACTCCTCCCTCGACGAGGCCGTCACCGTCGTCGAGTGGGGCGACGGCAAAACCGAAGCCATGAGCGAGGAACGCCTCGCCATCGAGGTGCGCCGCGCTAGCGGCGGCCAGGCAGCGCGCGACGGCGACGTCATCGACCTGGAGCACATGGACGACGGTCGCCGCCGCATCGTCCTGCGCGCGCACGGACACCGCTGGGATGGTGTCCTTGAGAACGTCGTGGCCGCCCACGGGGGGACGCGCATTGACGAGGCCCAGGTGGCCTCGTCGGATACTGACCCAGCCGCGCCCGCCTCTGACAGCGACGAGCGTACCCGCGACTAGTAGGATCACATCGTGCGAGAGATAGCCCTGGACACCCAAGCAGCCACCGCCGTCGCGATCCTCGAGGACGGCCGGGTCACCGGCCGCGCCCACAACGACTCCGTGCGCCACCACGCCGAATCCATTACGCCGCTCGTGCGCGATGCCCTCGCCGCCGCCGGCCTGCCCCCTGTGCTGGCCGAGGTCGGCATCGACCGCATCCTCGTGGGCACCGGCCCCGCCCCCTTCACGGGACTGCGCTCGGGCCTCGTCTCCGCCCGCGTCCTTGCCCGCGTCGCGGGAGTTCCGGCTTACGGGGTCTGCACGCTCGACGTCATCGCCCGCCAAGGCCTCGACCTGCTCGCCCGCGACATGCGCGTCTACGCGATCGCCGACGCGCGCCGCCGCGAACTCTACTGGGGCTCCTACGTTGCCGCCGGGCCCAACGACGTCACCCTCGAAGGACGCCTCGAAGTCGGTGACGTCTCCACCCTGCTCTCCGCCATGCACAGCGCACCCGGCCTCGTGGTCGCCGGAGCGCCCGTCCCCGCGCACTCAGCCTCGGCCCTGGCGCGCGTCGACGTCGGCCCCCAGGTCGAGCTTGACCCCGCCGTCATGAGCCGGATCGTCGCCACGCGCCTGGGGCGCGGCGAGGACGAACGCTTGCGCACCGACCCGCTGTACCTGCGCCGCCCCGACATTCACGGCCAGCCGGCAGCGCGCCTGTGAGCACCCAGCTGCGTCTCGCCACGCTCGATGATCTCGAGGCCCTCGTCGACCTTGAGGCGCTCACCTTCCCCGAGGACCCCTGGACCCCCTTCATGCTGGCCGACGAACTGATGTCGCCCGCGTCGCGCTACTGGATCGCCGCCGACGAGTCCGGCGCGCCGATCGGCTACGGCGGCGTCAAGGTCGGCGGCGACCAGGCCGACGTCATGACGATCGGTGTGGCTCCCCATGCTCGAGGCCGTGGCGTCGGGCGAGCGATCCTCGACGCGCTCCTCGACTGGGCGCGCCAGGCCGGCGCCGCCGAAATCTTCCTCGACGTGAGGCCCTCCAACGAGGGGGCCATCGCCCTGTACAACTCCCGTGGGTTCGTCGAAATCGGGCGTAGGCCGCGCTATTTCCGCAACCCGGTCGAGGAAGCCGTCGAAATGCGCGCGCCCCTGACCCGCGCGGGTGCGAAGACCACCACCAAATAGGAACGCTCCATGTCACATTATTCGGCTCCTTCAGCCCCGCTCGGGCACGCGCGAAGGGCCAAAAATGTCGCGACGTACACCGATTGTCAATGCGCAAAAAACGGCGGAAAATAGCGGAAAACTGGGGCAGGGGAGAAGCCTACGCGCGCCGTCTCGTGCCAACGTCCTACCGCCGCCGGGCAACGCGCCGATATGCTTCATGCCATGGCCACTCAAAATGTCGCAACGAAGAAGCGCCGCGCGTGGACCACCAGCGTCTTTATTAAGCAGCTGATGGCCGTCTCGGGCTTCGTTTTCGTTTTCTTCTTGCTGTTCCACTCCTACGGCAACCTCAAGATGTTCCTGGGCGCGCAGGTCTACAACGACTACGCGCACTGGCTGCATGAAGAGGCTTTCGTGCCGATCTTCCCGCACGGCGGATTCATCTGGGTCTTCCGCGCGGCCATGGTGCTGATGCTCGTGATCCACCTGTGGGCCGCCGCCTACACCTGGAAGCGTTCGCGTCGCGCCCGCTCCACCCGCTACGTCGTCAAGAAGTCCGTCTCGGACTCCTACGCGGCTCGCACCATGCGTATGAGCGGTGTCCTCATCCTGCTGATCCTGATCTTCCACATCGCTCACTTCACCACCGTGAGCCTGCCCGCGAAGGTCGCGAACTTCGGCGCTGACGTCACCACGCCCTACGCCCGCATGATCGCCTCCTTCCAGTCGCCGGTCCTGGTGATCCTCTACGCCGTGTTCGTCGGCTGCGCCTGCATCCACGTCTCCCACGGCTTCTGGTCCATGTTCCAGTCGCTCGGTTGGGTGCGTTCCGCGACCCGCAAGCCTCTGGTTCTCCTCTCGGGCCTGGTCGGTCTGGTCATCTTCGTGATGTTCATGGCCCCGCCCGTCGCCATCGTCACCGGCTTGATCCACTGAGGAAGGGCACGCAATCATGACCGATACACTCATCCACGGCCTCTACCGTGAAGGCGAGAAGATCGCCGACGCGAAGGCTCCCCACGACGTTCCGATCGACCGCCGCTGGGAGCAGCGTAAGTTCAACGCAGCGCTGGTGAACCCGGCCAACCGCCGTAAGCTGCGCGTCATCATCGTCGGATCCGGCCTCGCGGGCGGCGCCGCCGCCGCCTCGCTCGGCGAAATGGGTTACAACGTCGACTGCTTCTTCTACCAGGACTCCGCCCGCCGCGCGCACTCCATCGCCGCGCAGGGTGGTATCAACGCCGCGAAGAACTACCGCAACGACAACGACTCCGTCTACCGTCTCTTCTACGACACGGTCAAGGGCGGCGACTACCGCGCCCGTGAGGACAACGTCTACCGCCTCGCCGAGGTGAGCGCCAACATCATCGACCAGTGCGTCGCGCAGGGCGTTCCCTTCGCCCGCGAGTACGGCGGCCTCCTCGACAACCGCTCCTTCGGCGGCGTGCAGGTCTCCCGTACGTTCTACGCGCGTGGCCAGACCGGTCAGCAGCTGCTGATCGGCGCCTACCAGGCGCTCGAGCGTCAGGTCGCGGCCGGCACCGTCAAGGAGTACTCCCGCCACGAGATGGTCGAACTCATCGTCGACGACGGCAAGGCGCGCGGCATCATCGCCCGCGACATGTCCACCGGCGAGCTCCAGACCTTCATCGCCGACGCGGTCATCCTGGCCACCGGCGGCTACGGCAACGTCTTCTTCCTGTCGACCAACGCCATGGGCTGCAACGGCACCGCCATCTGGCGCGCCTACCGCAAGGGTGCCTACTTCGGTAACCCCTGCTTCACGCAGATTCACCCGACGTGCATCCCCCAGCACGGCGACCAGCAGTCGAAGCTGACCCTGATGTCGGAGTCGCTGCGTAACGACGGCCGCATCTGGGTGCCCAAGCGCGCCGAGGACTGCGAGAAGGACCCGCGTCAGATCGCCGAAGAGGACCGCGACTACTACCTGGAGCGCATCTACCCCTCCTTCGGTAACCTCGTGCCCCGCGACATCGCGTCGCGCCAGGCCAAGAACATGTGCGACGAGGGCCGCGGCGTCGGCCCGAAGATCGACGGTGTCGCCCGCGGCGTCTACCTCGACTTCTCCGACGCGATCCAGCGCATGGGCATGGCCGCCGTGTCCGCCAAGTACGGCAACCTGTTCGACATGTACGAGCGCATCACGGGCGACAACCCCTACGAGGTCCCCATGCGCATCTACCCGGCCGTTCACTACACCATGGGTGGCCTGTGGGTTGACTACGACCTCGAGTCGAACCTGCCCGGCCTGTACGTGGCCGGCGAGGCGAACTTCTCCGATCACGGCGCGAACCGCCTGGGTGCCTCGGCGCTCATGCAGGGCCTGTCGGACGGCTACTTCGTCCTGCCCAACACGATCAACGACTACCTGGCACACTGCTTCCACCTGCCCAAGCTGGACGAGAACTCGCCTTCCGTCAAGGAAGCTCTCGAGTCCGCTCAGGGCCGCATCGACACCCTCATGTCGATCAATGGCACCCGCTCCGTGGACTCGTTCCACAAGGAGCTGGGCAAGATCATGTGGGAGTACTGCGGCATGGAGCGCACCGAGGCCGGCCTGAAGAAGGCCATCGGTATGATCCGCGAGCTGCGCGCCGACTACTGGAAGAACGTTCGCGTTCCCGGCAAGTCGATCGGCGAACTCAACCAGTCCCTCGAGAGGGCTGGCCGCGTCGCCGACTTCATGGAGCTGGGCGAGCTTATGTGCATCGACGCCCTGCACCGTGAAGAGTCGTGTGGCGGCCACTTCCGCGCGGAGTCCCAGACTCCCGAGGGTGAGGCCCTGCGTCACGACGACAAGTTCCTGTACGTGGCGGCCTGGGAGTTCGCCGGTGACGGCGAGGCCCCGATCCTCCACAAGGAAGACCTGATTTACAACGACATCGAGCTGAAGCAGCGGAGCTACAAGTGAACCTGACACTGAGGATCTGGCGCCAAAACGGTCCGAACGACAAGGGCGCAATTCATGAATACCAGGTGAAGGGAATCTCGGACGAGTCCTCGTTCCTGGAGATGCTCGACGTTCTGAACGAAGAGCTCTTCGCCCGCGGCGAGGAACCCATCGCCTTCGACTCCGACTGCCGCGAGGGCATCTGTGGTCAGTGTGGCATCGTCATCAACGGCATCGCTCACGGCCCGGAGGTCACCACGACCTGCCAGCTGCACATGCGTTCCTTCAAGGATGGCGACGTCATCACGATCGAGCCGTGGCGCGCGTCGGGCTTCCCGATCATCAAGGACCTGGTGGTGAACCGCTCCGCCCTGGACCGCATCATCCAGGCCGGCGGCTACATCTCCGTCAACACGGGCGCGGCCCCCGACGCGCACGCGACCCCGGTCCCGAAGCAGGACGCGGATCGCGCGTTCGAGGCCGCCGCGTGCATCGGCTGTGGTGCGTGCGTGGCTGCCTGCCCGAACGCGTCCGCGATGCTCTTCACCTCCGCGAAGGTCACACACCTCGGCCTGCTCCCGCAGGGCAAGCCCGAGAACTACAAGCGCGTGGTGGGCATGCTCAACCAGATGGACGAGGAGGGCTTCGGTTCCTGCTCGAACATCGGCGAGTGTGCTGAGGTCTGCCCCAAGCAGATCCCGCTTGACGTGATCGCAAACCTGAACCGCCAGCTCGGAAAGGCCGCCTTCAAGGGCGTCTGATCCGCCCGAGTGGCCAGGGGCCCGGCGCACGCACGTGCGCCGGGCCCCTTTGCGTCCTCGGCCCGCGATGATCCCCTCGTCAAGCGCCCACCAACACTGTGATCTGCGGCGTATCATGGTGACATCAGTGGGGCTCAGAGAGGAGCTTGCCATGCAATTTGATGAGACCGGCCCGAATACGCACACGCGCCGCTACTGGGTCAGCGCGACGGTCGCGATCGGCGCGATGCTTACCTTCGTGATCCTGTCGGTTCTGTTGGTTTTGGGGGTCGTCTTCGGGCCCCCGACCATCAAGCCCGTCGCCGATTCGCTTATCCCGTGGTCGCTGCTTGTGGCCGCTGTCGCGGGCGTCGCGATGCTCATTGCGAACAAGCGGACCGGGCAGGACTAAGACTCGGACTCGAATGCACACGCCGCGCGCTCGCCGCGTGCGCGCGGCGTCCTCGTGCGCGCCGACTTAGACTAGAGGGCGTGAGTGAACCCCTGGTCCTTGGTATTGAGTCAACGTGTGACGAGACGGGCGTCGGCCTCGTGCGCGGCACGCAGCTACTGGTCGACCGTACGGCCACGTCGATGGACGAGTATGCCCGCTACGGCGGCATCATCCCGGAGATTGCGTCGCGCGCGCACCTGGAGTCTTTCCTGCCCACGCTGGACGCCGCCCTCGACGAGGCCGGGGTGCCCCTGGCTGACGTGGATGCGATCGCGGTCGCTGCGGGGCCCGGCCTGGTCGGTTCGCTGACGGTGGGTATCTGCGCGGCCAAGGCCCTGGCCTCGTCGCTGGGCAAGCCCCTGTACGGCGTCAACCACGTGATCGGGCACCTCGCGGTCGACAAGCTGGCGGACGGCCCGCTGCCCGAGCACTTCATCGGGCTGGTTGTGTCCGGCGGACACTCGAACATCCTGGAGATCCGGAACATCGCGACCGACGTTGTCGAGCTGGGCGGCACCCTCGACGATGCTGCGGGCGAGGCCTTCGACAAGGTCGGGCGACTGCTCGACCTGCCCTACCCGGGCGGCCCCCACGTGGATCGACTCTCCCAGCAGGGCGACCGCGAGGCGATCCGCTTCCCGCGCGGCCTGGCCGCCGGCAAGGACAAGGAGCGCCACAAGTACGACTTTTCGTTCTCGGGCCTCAAGACCGCGGTGGCCCGCTACATCGAGGGCGCGAACGCCCGCGGTGAGGTCGTCAGCAAGGAAAACGTGTGCGCCGCGTTCTCCGAGGCCGTCAACGATTCCCTGACCGCCAAGGCCGTGCGCGCGGCGCTGGACACCGGCTGCGACACGATCGTCGTGGGCGGCGGTTTTTCCGCGAACTCGCGCCTGCGCGCTCTACTCACCGAGCGGGCTGCGGCGGCCGGTGTCCAGGTGCGCATGCCCCCGCTGCGTTTCTGCACGGACAACGGCGCGCAGATCGCGGCCATCGGATCGGAGCTGGTCGCGGCGGGCCTGCCCCCGTCGGACTGGGATTTCTCCCCGGATTCCGGCATGGAGCTGACGACGACCTACGTTCCCCCGCGCGCCTGAGCAGCAGGGGCCCTCTCAGCGCAGGCCCTCCATGAAGGACTCGGCGACCGAGGACCACGAGGTGTAAAAGCCGCCCGCCATGTTGGCGCACACCCCGATGAAGGCGGCGCAGGCCAGTGACGTGAAGGCGAGGGAGGTCAGCCGCGCCAGGTAGGTGACGCAGGAGGAGACCGCGCCCGGCATGCGGGCAATGATGCGCGGCATTGGCAGGCGGAAGAGGCGCGATTCGCGCGCCCAGTCCTGCTCGTCCCCGGCCAGGAGGGCGCGCCACGAGCCCGCGAAACGCCACGTGATCGTCAGGCTCATTGCGGACAGCAGCGCCAGGATGGCGAGGGTGGCCGCGCCGTTGGGGGCCGTCGGTCGCACGGAGTGCGTGACGTTTGTGGCCGGCACGATGGAGGCGTAGGCTTCGGATGCCAGCGCGGTCGCCGCCGTCGGGGCAGCCCCCACGGCGGTGGCTACCGCGTCGGAGGAACCCCACCACGCCAGCATCGTCGGGATGTGCTCGCGCCACAGGGGCCCGGCGTGCCCGCCGGTGGGCGGGATGTCGGTCGTCACGGTGTCGGGAGCCTTGACGGCCTTCGCCATCGCAACGGCGGCGGGGGCGCCGCCGGCCCCGTCGTCTGCGGCGGCCATCGCGTAGATGCGCAGCCCGTCGGGGACCCTCTTGGCCAGCATCGTGGAGAGGGTGTTATCCGCCAGGTACTGGTCGCCGAGATTCGTCATCTGCCCTTCGATCTGCGTGTCATAGCCGGAGAGGGAGGCGGCTGCGCCGAAGGTTTGGGGTGTGCGCATCGCCGTCCACACCGCGCAGTAGGCGCCCGCGGAGAAACCGCCGAGCATCCATGCGTCGCGCTTGTCGGAGGTGTTGGGGAAATTGTGGCGGATGAACGCGGGGATTTCGTGCGCGGACCACGTGTAGACGGCGGGGCGTCCCTCAATGTCCGCGCAGTCGTGTGCTTCTTCGTCGACGCTCAGGGAGGGGGCGACGATGATGGTGGGCGGGATGATCCCGGCGTCGATGGCGTTGTCGAGGGCTTCCTGGACGTGGGCGCCCTGCGTGGTGCCGTCGGCTTCGCCCGGGTAGCCGTGCAACAGCTCGATGACCGCGTAGGTCTTGCCGTCGGTGGGGGAGTAGTCGCGTGGCGCGATGACGAAGACGGGTAGCGTGATGCCGCTGATCGGGCCCGTCCACGTGGTGGTGAGCATCCCGTCCTCGGTCCTGGTGAAGGTCGCGTCGAGGCTGGATGACGCGATCGGCTGGTCGCCGATCGTGACCTCGCCACCAGACTCGGCTGCCGGTTCCTCGACGTTGGAGGCAATGAGTTCCGCCAGGTCGCCGCTTGTCTTGACAAGGCCGAGGGAACGGTTGAGGACGAGCGCGCCCGAAGCAGTCACAAGGAGGATCGGCGCGAGGATGAGGACCGTGCGAGCCAGCCAATGCCTCGTGCGGCGCGGAAAGCGCCTGGGAGCCCACCGCGGCAGGAGGAACGCCCCCGCCAGGAGAGACAGGGCCGCCAGGGCTGCGAAGACCGCGAGGGTGCGTGCTGACGTCAGGGACAGAGAGCCAAGAAAAGACATCGTCATTCCTTCGTGGAAGCGCTGGACGAGGCCGTGGCGGCCTCGCGTGTATTGTCAGGGCCGGGCGAGGCCGGGGTTGGCGCCTTCGGTGAGGCAGCGCGAGCGGCGTGGGCCGAGCGCAGGTCACCCACGCCTTTTGCCGCGAGTTTGGCGAGGCCAGCGCTGACGGAGGCGAGCAGCGTGAGGGTTTGCGTGGGGGACACGTGGGGCACGTAGGCGTGCGAAATGGCCAGGCCCACGGTTGCCAGGGAGGCGGGGTCAGGCACGGCCAGGTAGAGGGGCTGCGTGCGCGGCTTGAACTTGCGTTTGAAGGCGTGCAGCGACGTGAAACCGTAGAGGGGCTCCATGATGGCCGCCAGCGCGTCGATGAGTGGGCCGAACACGGAGGTGTCGTCGGCGGAGCGGGTGAGGGGCGCGCCCGATAGGGACAGGAATTCGAGGCCCTCCTCCTGGGCGGACAGGGCCGCCTTGCCGATGAGGAACTCGATGGCGGGGCGCCACCCCTGGGTGCGCCTGCGCATGACGTCCAGGGTGAGGCCGACGACCTGGCCGCCCCGGTATACAGGCAGCCATGAGGTGACGGCGTGAATCGTTGACTGGGAGTCGACTGCGACGAGAATGCGTGTCTCTGGGACCGCGAGCTCGCGAACGCCGCCGAGCGTGAAGCCCATTTCCGGCAGGGCCTTGTCGGAGCTCCACCCCTGCGAAATGACGGTGATCTGGTCCTTCCAGCCCTGCGGGCACTCCTCCCACGTGGTCCAGTGGGCCTCGACACCCTCGCGCGCCGCGTGGTTCATGGCGGTGCGCACGTCCTGGTAGGCCTTGCCTTTGAACGCGAGGCCGGGCAGGTCGAGGAGCGATTCCTCGGCGACCTGCATGATCGTCCAGCCGTCGCGCCGGGCGGCCTGCGCGAGGTCCTCGTGGATCGAGTAGAGTGCGGGCGTCAGGCCCGCGGAGGCGGTGAAGGAGGAGAACTCGGCGATGGCCCGCGAGGCCGTTCCCTCCTCGTAGGCGAGGTCCGTGACGGTCAGCGCGACGCCGCCGGCCCCGCGGTAGGCGACCCCGGCCTCGTCGAAGGGAGAGACCCACACCTGATTGCCTTCCCAGGTCTGCATCCACCCGAGGGTGTTGGCCCCGTGCTCGCGTAGGAGGGGGATGAGGTCGTCGACCGGGGAGGAGGCGGGCACGCGGGGCAGAGCCAGGAGCGCGCGCAGCACCAGGAACAGCGTGCCGACCCACGCGACGAGCGGCGTCCACAGGACGGGCGCCTCGGCCAGGAGAGTCATGGGAACGAGCGTGGGTTCGAAAATCGAGGCGGTCGCAGTGGGCAGGAGAACGAGGACGTAGTCGTGGAATACCTGCAGTGGCGTCGCGTTGGGAGCGTCCGATAAATCCTCGCCCGAGGCCAGCGCGGAGAAGGGAATAAACGAGTCACTCGTGAGTAGCCCGAGCACGAATACCACGGCCGCGCACACGACCATGAGAATGAGCCAGCGACGCAGCAGGGTCGACGTTGTCGAGGGCGCGGCGTGGATCGTGAAAGAGCGGCGCACCCACCAGGTAATGGCGCACAGCGTCACGTTGAGGAGGACGGGCATGAGCAGCAGGGCGGCGGCCGTGCTCACCTCGGGGCGCAGGGGATCGTCCGGGCCGTTCCACGCGAGAAGCTCGACGGTGGTTGACGTCACCGTCGAGATGCCGAGGATACCCTGCAGGATGAGCGTCCCGACGTAGGCGAGGCGGCGCCCCCTACGCAGGCCGTAGGCGAAGACTAGCTGGAGTGTGATGGGCGCCAGGCACAGGAGGGTCGTGATGACGCCCGTGCGGCCCTCGAGCCACCAGGCCGGCCCCAGTGACCAGCGCATCTGCGCGAGCGGGCCTTCGGGTGCGGCCGAGACGACGGTGAGAGCCGCCGCGCACGCCCAGCACAGGGCGGCGATCGAGGCGAATTGGCGCCCGAGGGTCACCTCGTCGTCGGTGTCGTCCTCGGAGCCGCGCACGCCGACCAGGCGCGCGGCGACCATGCCGGCCAGGAGCGCCCACACGCGCGCGTAGGAGATCGCCGATCCGAGGATGGCTGCCGACAATACGAGGACTCCGATGAGGAGGAAGCGGGCCCTCCAACGCCAGCGCGACCCCAGGGACTGCACGGCCGCGCCCACTAGGGCCACGAGGATCAGGCTCGTCCCCCACAGGGTTCCCTCGCCGATCGCCTGGCCCCAATCGGCGATCGTGCGCTTGAGGAGCGGCAGGGTTGCCCACGTCGCGGTCACGCCCAGGACCTGGCCCGCCAGCGCCGCGGCCACCCAGGTGCGCGTGCCCAGATGGCGTTCGGCCGCGCCGCCAGCGAGGATCATGGCGCCGATGCCCAGGAGTGCCGTGGCCAGGAAATGGCCGGGAACCGCGCCGACCGAGGAGAAAATCGACCACCAGTGGGAGGGGGAGGGGGAGGGGCTGGCCTCAAGGACGCTGAACTGGTCGCGCCACACCAGGTACGAGGCGGACAAGACGCTCAGGACGACCGTGACGACGGCGGTGGCCGGGGCGTGGGAGAGCCAGCGCACCGTCAGGCGCGCGAGCGAGGAGATCAGGAGCCAGAAGGTTCGCAGCGTCGCCGCAAGTGGGGTGCCGATCATGCGCAGACGTGCCGCGCGCTGTTCGGGCTCGGCGTGGGGTGACTCAAATTCTTCCTGCGCCACGATGGTGTCCTCTCAGGCCGTACCATTTTCCGCAGCACAGGATACTACTGCGATCTGACAATGGGCTGAGAATCGGCTGGGAAGCGCTCGGCCCAGCCACGAAGCGTGGCCGGGCCGAGGCGTTGAGGTTGCGCGGGCGTTGATGCGCGGGCTGGTGTGGCGCTCTCAGGCGTTGAGCGTCGCGAACTCCGCGAGGGCCAGGGGACGCCCCGCGGCCATCTCGGCGCGCATGAGGTCCACGACGGCGTCGAGGCCCTGGCCGGGTCGGGCGGCCGCGGCGACCGAACGCTGGCGCTCGTAGGAGGCGCCGATCGTCAGGATCGTGTCCAGGCCCGCGAACTCGCGGGCGCATCCCAGGTCGGCGGCCACGGGAGCCAGCTCCTCGCGCAGGCGCGCGATACCGTCGCGGGCGCTCTCAGTCGCGCCGTCGCGCGAGACAATGAGGGTCGCGTCCATGCCGTATCGGGCCGAGCGCCACTTGTTTTCGGCGACGAACCAATCCGGCAGAGAAGGCAGCGGCTCGCCGGCGTCGAACAGGCGCGAGAAGTGCTCGACGAGGACGTGGGTCAAGGCCGCGAAGGTGCCGACCTCGGTCGCGTTCGTCGCCGCGTCGAACACGCGGTTCTCGATCGTGCCAAAGGCAGGCGAGGGGCGGATGTCCCAGCGGACCTCGTCAAATCCCTCGATGACGCCCGTGCTGATCATGTCGTCCGTGTAGGCCTCCAGGTCCTCCCACGTCTCGAATTGTCGCGGGATGCCGGCGGTGGGCAGCTGCTGGAAGACCATCGCGCGGTTGGACGCGTACCCCGTGTCCTGGCCCGCCCAGAACGGGGAGGACGCGGAGATGGCTTGGAGGTGGCCCAGGTGAGCGGTCAGAGCTGCCTGGATGGGCAGGATCTTCGCGCGGTCTTCGACGCCGACGTGCACGTGGACGCCGTAGAGCAGCATCTGGTGGCCCCAGTAGGCGGTGCGCTCCACCAGCTGGGCGTAACGCTCCGAGTCGGTCACGCGCTGGCGCCCCGGGCGGGCGAAGGGGTGCGTGCCTGCGGTGGCCAGGTCGATCCGCAGGTCCGAGGCCAGGGGCCGCAGGAAATCAACGCAGCCCGTCAGGTCCGCAACGCACTCGGCGACGGTCGAGCGCGGCTTGGACACGACCTCGATCGTGTTCAGGAGCATCTCTCGGTGAATGCCGGGGTAGAGCTGGCCGTTGACCGTGGCGCGGTCGACGATCGCGTCCGCGCTCTGACGCAGGTCGTGCGAGTCGCGGTCGACGAGCTGGAGCTCCCACTCGACACCGATCGTGGAACGTTGGGAGGAACCGAAGGGCAAGGTCATGACGATCCTTTCGCTGATTGCCTCCATTGTGTCAGTCGGGCGCGCTGGGACGGCGGAGAGCTTCCTTACAGGTTTTCGGGCAACCGCCTGCAGATAATCGCCCGGTGGCGACCGGCAAGACGCGTCGCAATGACCGTCAGCTGGGCGCTGCCGCCGCGAAGCTTGAGAGCTTTACGCAGGTCATCAGGATTGATGTCCGCGCCGCGCTTCTTAATCTCCACGCTGCCCGCGTCTCGGGATTTGAGAGCGGCGGCGATGGCCTTGGCCCGCAAGTTTGTCACCTCGAGAATCTCGAAGCGATCGTAGAAGGGACTGGGCGGCAGATCGTCGCCCGTCAGGTAGGCGATCTTCTCCGACACGATGCCCGCCCCGCACTGGCGTGCGAGCACGCCCAGCAGGCCCGAACGGATCACCGCCGGGTCCGCCTCGGCGACAATAGCCCCGAGCGGGGCGACCTCCACGGACTCGGCGGGCGTATTCGCTGCCATCCCCTCGGGAGAGGAGAGCGCGTGGGCTGCCCCAGCCTCGTCCAGGAGCAGGCAGGAGCGGCCCCGCCCCTCCGGCGCGAGCGCAGGAGACCACAGGGAGGCCTCGACGAGGTCCCCGCCCACGCTCACCCACTGCGCGTGCCAATCGGCGGGAATGAAGTCGTAGGCGATGCCCGGCGCCACCTTGACGCCCACACGCTCAATCGTGCGCGCCCACCCGAGGACCGTGGACAGGGGAGGAGACCACTGCTCCGGATTCGTGATGCGCGCCGATCCCCGCGAAGCGCCCGTGCGCCGGGCAGGGTCGGCGAAGATCGCGTCCACGCCCTCGCCCGCCAGCTCCTCAACATCCACGTCCATGACGTCGCCCAGGCGCACCTGCGCGCCCTCGAAATCCCGCAGGTTCGCGGCCACGGCACCCGCCGTGTCCGGATCGATGTCCACCGCCAGCACATCCAGGCCCAGGCCCGCGATCGCCAGCGCGTCCCCACCGATCCCGCATCCCAGGTCCGCCACGCGCGTCGCCCCGCTGGCGCGGAAGCGCTGAGCGTGGCGCGCGGCCACCACCAGGCGCGTCGCCTGCTCCAGCCCATCGCGCGTGAACACCATGTGGGTGGCCACCGGCCCGAACTTCTTGCGCGCAGCCTGGCGCAACGCCAACTGTGTCAAAACCGCGGCGGCCAGCTTGGCCTCGACGCCCGACGCTCGCAGCGCCGCGCCCAGCTCACGCAGCGGCATCGGCTGGGACTCCAGGCGGGCTTGCAGGGACTCCAGCAGCTCCCAGCCGGGAGAGGACAGGATCGGGGTCAGGGTGCTCACGGGCCCATTGTCCCACCTCTTGGGGGACGAGGCCGTGGTGGCTGCGCGCTCGCGGGTCGCGCTCGCGGGAATGGAGGGGAGGGACGGGCGAATCGCCCACGGTGAACGCCCCTGGCACTCGGGTTGCCCGAGTGCCAGGGGCGCAACTACACTCGGGGAGGAAGCGCGGGATCTCCCCGCGACCGGTCCTGCACCTGACCCCCGCGACGGCAGGGAAAGGACGAGCACCTTCGTGACAAAGAAGAAAGGGAGCGACAATGTCGATCTCCATCAAGCCCCTCGAGGACCGCATCGTCATCCGCCAGGTTGAGGCCGAGCAGACCACCGCCTCCGGCCTGGTCATCCCGGACACCGCCAAGGAGAAGCCGCAGGAAGGCGAAGTTATCGCCGTGGGCCCCGGCCGCGTTGACGACAACGGCAACCGTATCCCCGTCGACGTCAAGGTCGGCGACGTCGTCATCTACTCGCGCTACGGCGGCACCGAGGTCAAGTACGACGGCCAGGAGTTCCAGATCCTGTCCTCGCGTGACGTGCTGGCGGTTGTGGAGCGCTGAACGCCTCCGCGCAGACGCATAAAGGGGCGGCCCGGAAGGATTCCTTTCGGGCCGCCCCTCTCTGTCTCTGTTGATGACGGGCTGGACGCGGTGGGTCGTGCCGCCCGCGGGCTCAGGAAGCCGTTTCGGCCAGCTGTGCCAGGACGGTGTTGCGCACGTACGCCGCGTCGCGGAAGCCGGGGATGTAGGCCTTGTTGATGAACAACGTGGGCGTGCCCGTGATTCCGGCCTGGTGCGCCTGCTCCTTCGCGGAGGAGACCTTGGTGACGGTCAGCGGATCGCGCATGGTCGCGCGGAACTTGTCCAGGTCGGGTACGCCGGCCTTGGCCGCGAAGTCAACGAGGGACTGCTCGGAGTACTGGGGGTGCCCGGTCGGGTCGGCGGCCGCGTACACGGCGTCGTGGAATTCCCAGAACTTGCCCTGCTCGCCAGCGGCGATGCCCGCCTGGGCCGCCAGGGGAGAAGAGTCGGTGATCTGCGCGAGGTCGTACCACTCGACGCGCAGCGTGCCGTCTGCGACCAGGTCCGCCAGCTCAGGGTCGATCTCCTGGGCGAACTTCGTGCAGTAGGGGCAGGCGAAGTCGGAGAAGACGACCATGGTGACGGGCGCGTTGACGTCGCCCTTGGCCTGCGGGTCGGCCGCGTCGTGACGCACGAACGACTCCATGATGGCCAGGTTGTTCGGGTTCGTTTGGCTCGGCTCGGCGTTCGTCTCGTCGGCGGGCAGCTGCGCGGAGGCGCTGGCAGCCGGGGTCGCCTGGCTCGCGGGCGAGGTGGAGGAGAGCTGGACGCCCATCCACACGCACGCGCCCGCCAGCAGGGCGGTGATCGGTGCGGTGACCATGAACAGGGTCTTGTAGATGTTGGTGTCCTGCTCGGCGGTGGTCTTCTTGGTCGTTGACGAGGCCGTTGAATCGTTGGCGGTCATGCGTCCTCCCGGGGAACGTCGGTCGTGATGGCGGGCGATGTCTGGACAGTAAAATGGTGCGGCATCGCGGGGGCGATGCCGCACCGGCAGTTCGGTTGAGCGTTAGGACACGCGACGTCCGCGTCCGGAGGAGCGGATCTCTTCGCGTCGTTCTTCCTCGGTCATTCCACCCCAGATGCCGTAGGGCTCCTGGGCGGCCAGAGCGTAGGACCGGCACTGCTCGATTACCGGGCAGGTCGCGCAGATCGCCTTGGCGTTAGCCGCGCGGCGACGGCGCGTCGAGCCGCGCTCACCCTCGGGGTGGAAGAACAGCTCGGTGTCCAGGTCTCGGCACGCCGCTTCGTACTGCCATTCCCACGCGTCGATCATGGGTCCGGGCAGACGGGAGACGTCAGTCATTGGGTGCCTCCTTCTTGTCTGTCGTGCCGACACTTTCGGCACACGATGTCCGCAAGGATAGACACTTGTGCGGTAGTTATTCAAGGCCCTTTTTGGAACTATGAGCCAGTTCTCATGCTGGCAAGGTCTGGGCGGTGAAAATGCAGATGAAACCGTGGTGGCGATTATGAACGAACAATGAACAACTTTTTGAATAACTTTGAGATGCTTGACGCATAGCTTCCTGTGGCGCTCACGCGCACAACCGGCAAGAATCAATAGGGAACAACGGCGAAGGGAGAGGAGCAGTCATGCCTCGAGCGATTCTGACGCACGCTGCGCACGCCGACCGTTCCCGCACCGTGTCCTCCGTCGCCGACGAACTCGGCGTCTCCGCCTCCACGCTGCGCACCTGGGAACGCCGCTACGGCCTCGGCCCCGCCCAACACGAGGCAGGATCGCGGCGCCGCTACCAACCCGAAGACGTTGAGCGCCTGCGCGCAATGGTCAACCACGTCCACGCCGGGCTCCCTGCCGCCGAGGCCGCCAAGCGCGCCCTCTCCGAGCTCTCAACCCGCCCCAGCACCGGGCCCATCAGCGCCGCCCAGCTGCGCGCCGTCGTCCTGGCCGATGATTTCCCCCGCCTCGAGGAAGCGCTCGAAGCCGCCGTCGCCAGCCACGGCCTCGTCCATACCTGGTCGCGCTATGTGGAGCCCACGCTCAAATCCCTGCGCGCCACCCCGGCGGGCGACCCCGTGGGATGCACGCCCGCGCTCATGCTGCTCAACGCCTTCCAGCGCGTGTGCCGATCCGTCCACCTCTCACGCCCCGCCCGCTCCCTCGTGGGAGGGGACCGCGTCGCCCTCATCTGCGACACCCTCCACGAGACCCCCGCCCAAGTCATCGGCGTCGCCCTGGCCTGGTACGGGTGCGACGTGCGCCTGCTGTCCAGCGACAACTACGGGGGTGTGGGGGCCGCGGACCGATTCCGTGAATACGTGCGCGGCGGCGTCCCCGCGCTCACCGTCGTGCTCGGCTGCGGGCCCGCCTGCGCCGACACCGTCCGCGAACTCAACGCTCGCTACGGCGGCCCCACGATCATCGTCGGCACCGACGCCCCCGACGTCCTGGCCGCCCACGTGCAACGGGTGCGCACGATCAGCGCCTGCGTCGAAGAAGCCCTCGCGCTCCTGGCCCCCCAAGCAGACCTCCAGCTCGTCGGCCGTTCCTGACCATTCACGAGGCATGGGTTCCTCTCATTTGACGACGATCCCACGCGGGGCCGTCGTTCATGCCAACAGCGCTGGTCAGGTGATACCGTGAGAGTACGTACGGCAGGAGAACAGTCATGAACGCCCCCTGGAACAATGAAGATCTACGCCGCGCTTTCGACGCCGACTTCGAGGCGCTGGTCTCCTTCGCGTCCCGATCAAAGGCACGCGTCGGCTTCGCATTCCTGCGCGCCGACGGCCACGTGGACCTCGGGCGACCCCTGGATGCGCGCATCAGCGCGCGCATGACGCACGTCTTCGCCCTCGCGCAGATGCGCGGCATCGAAGGCGCGGCGCACCTGGTTGACCACGGCCTCGCCGCCCTCACCGGACCCCTGCGCGGCCCCGGCGGCTCCTGGTACTCCGAGGTCGTCCCCACCTCCGAAACCAGCGCGACCCCGGTACCCCGCTCCGTCCTGTCCCAGCGCGCCCAGTCCGCCATGATCGGCGCGGCCGCCGCGGCTCTCATGGCCGGGCACGCCGAGGCCAGCACCCTCCTGGCCGACCTCGAAACGGACCAGGACCGGCGCTGGTGGGACCCCAACGTCGGGGCCGTGCGCGAAGAGATCGACCCGGCCACCGGCGCGCGCTCGCCCCTGCGCCGACTCTCCACCAACCTCGACACCGCCCAGTCCTACCTGGCCGCCTGGGAAGCCACCGGAAACCGCGTCTGGTTCGACCGCGCCCGCTCCATCATGCGCCTCGTCGGCGAAATCGCGGCCCGCTCCGGCTTCGCCCTGCCCGACCTCTTCGACGAGGAATGGCGCCCCCTGCCACCCACATCCGACCAGCCCCCGCTCGAACTCATCCGACCCGCCGACACCCTGCCCGGCCTCGGATTCAAAGCAGCACGCCTCATCGGCCAGATCCACGCGATCCTCACCCACATGGGCGAAACCCCCGGGCCCTGGATGCTCGACACCGCCGTCTCCCTGTACGAGTGCGCCCACGCCGACGGCTGGACCGACGACGGCGTCGGCGGCATCGTCTACACGCTCGACGCCACCGGCGTCGTCGTCGCGCCCGAACGCATGCACTGGGTCGTGTGCGAGGCCGCCAGCGCCGCCCGCGTCCTCGCCGAACTGGTCGACCCCGACCGCGTCGAGGACATGGCCGTCGACTACGCCCGCGCAGTCGCCTGGGCAGACTCCCACGCCCGCGCCGGCGTCGGACGCTGGATCCACGAAATCGCGCCCGACGGATCCGTCTCCATGCGGGTGTGGGAGGGACGCCCGGACGCCCTGACCGCTGCCCGCATGCTCGCTCGCGGCGCCGCCCCCATCTACCTGACTGTCACCGGGGCCACCGCTCGGGCCGGGGCCTCCAGGGCCCAGCGCGCCGCCTAACACCTGGGCCCGCGCGCCTCGTGACGTGCTTCCCTCGGGCGCCCACCGTGACGCGCAGGCCAGCTCCGGCCTCGTCCCTGTCACCATCCCCACGCGCGGGCGGTTACGCGAAAGCACCGCCGACCGCCTACAATTGGCCCATGGGAGAACTTTCATCACACGATCCTTTCGGCCTGACCGGCCTCACCTACGACGACGTCCTGCTCCTACCCGAGCTCACGGACGTCGTTCCTTCATCCGTTGACACATCCAGCCGCCTGACAAAGAACATTTCCCTGCGCGTGCCGCTCCTGTCCGCCGCCATGGACACCGTCACCGAGGCGCGCATGGCCATCGCCATGGCCCGCCAGGGCGGCATCGGCATCCTTCATCGCAACCTCTCCATCGAGGAACAGGCCGCGCAAGTCCGCCAGGTCAAGCGCAGCGAATCCGGCATGGTCGAAGACCCGGTCACCGTCGGCCCCGATGCGACCATCGACGAACTCGACCGCCTCTGCGGCCACTACCGCGTCTCCGGCCTGCCCGTCGTGAACGAGGACGGCACCCTCCTGGGCATCATCACGAACCGCGACCTGCGCTTCGTCCCCCAGCGCGAGTGGGCCACCCTGCGCGTGCGCGACTGCATGACCCCGCGTGACCGCCTCGTCGTCGGCCAAGTCGGCATCTCCCGCGAACACGCCAAGCACCTGCTGGCCGAACACCGCGTCGAAAAGCTGCCCATCGTCGACGAGAACGACCACCTGACCGGCCTCATCACCGTCAAGGACTTCGTCAAGACCGAGCAGTACCCCAACGCCACGAAGGACTCGCGCGGCCGACTCGTCGTCGGCGCGGCCGTCGGCTACTGGGGCGACACCTGGGAGCGCGCCACCGCCCTGGCCGAGGCCGGCGTGGACGTCCTCGTTGTTGACACCGCGAACGGCGGCGCCCAGCTCGCCCTCGACATGATCCGCCGTATCAAGGCCGACCCGACGTTTGAGGGCATCGACATCATTGGCGGCAACGTCGCCACGACCGAGGGCGCGCAGGCGCTCATCGACGCGGGCGTCGACGCCGTCAAGGTCGGCGTGGGCCCCGGCTCGATCTGCACGACCCGCGTCGTCGCCGGCGTCGGCGTCCCCCAGATCACCGCCATCCACCTGGCCGCCCAGGCCTGCGGTCCCGCGGGCGTCCCGCTCATCGCGGACGGCGGCCTGCAGTACTCGGGCGACATCGGCAAGGCCCTCGTGGCCGGCGCCGACACCGTCATGCTCGGCTCTCTCCTCGCCGGCTGCGAGGAGTCCCCCGGCGAGGTTGTGTTCACCAACGGCAAGCAGTTCAAGCGCTACCGCGGCATGGGTTCGCTCGGCGCGATGAGCTCGCGCGGGCGCAAGTCCTACTCCAAGGACCGCTACTTCCAGGCCGACGTCACCTCCGACGACAAGATCGTCCCCGAGGGCATCGAGGGTCAGGTGCCCTACACCGGCTCCCTCGCCTCGGTGATCTACCAGCTCGTCGGCGGCCTGCACCAGACCATGTTCTACCTGGGTGCCTCCACGATCTCCCAGGTCAAGGCCAACGGCCGCTTCGTGCGCATCACCAGCGCGGGCCTGCGCGAGTCGCACCCGCACGACGTGCAGATGACGACGGAAGCGCCGAACTACCACTCCTCATCAGCGAAGTAATCGCAGGTCGAGCGTTCGGAACGGGCGGGAGCAGCCGGTGGGT
>CABKMZ010000035.1 GCA_902373545.1 uncultured Actinomyces sp.
GGGTCCGGGGTCCGGGGAAGAATACGTCATGCACCGAGGGACGAGGCCCGGGCAAGGTCTGCGCATCGCATACTCCCACACCGCTTGGATACCCCCGCAGGGGTTCGTCCTTGCACCATTTGTCGCACTCGCAACCACAATCCGCCAAACTGCAGACCCATTGCCTCAAAATGACCGATTTTCGGCGTTTTTTGCCGAATGGGTCTGCACTTTGGCGACTACATCACCTCAAGTCGCGGCCTCACCGCCACCGAACAAGGGACATTGCATCATTAGAGATCAAACACGCCGACGAAACGCCGATAGCCTGCTTCAAATGCGGCGAAACCCCCACCACAGCCGGTGCGGAGGGCACCGTAAGACCGGAGGGCACGGCTGCGGTGCCCGTGGGCGGCGGCGGGGCCTGGCTGCAGCGCCCAGGAGTGATGGCAGAGACACATACCCAAAATCTCGCACGTAATTTCCCTTGGTCAGTTTTTAATCAGCCCCACAAACGTTGCAATTCCAACGGTCTGAATTCAAAATTTGAAATAGTCGCGGGGGAATTAGGTGCGACATTTTTGGGGAACCATGCCGAGGCCAGGGCGGAGCGGGCAGCCGAAAGCTAGGCCGCCCGGCGCATCAAGGAGGCCAGCGACAGGTCCGCCCGGCCGACAGCGATTACGACTCGGCGACCTCAGGGCGCGACTCACCCGAAGGCTCCGCCACGGCCTCGTCCACGGACACCGCGCCGCGCGGCTCGCGCAGGGCCAGCCCGCGGTATCGGTTGATGGCGGCGCCCACGTCGATGAGGCGCGGCCGCGCCAGAAACGCAGGGTAGGAGCGGGCGCCGAACTTGCAGACGGCGTCCAGGCCCTCGGAGGCGAGGCGTCGGCCGAGCTTGGCCATGAGCTCGGGCATCGACTGCTTGCCGGCCATCTCCTCGAGGACGCCGCGCACGCACCAGGCGATGGCCTCGGCCTGCCCGGGGTCGACGACTGCGGCGACATCAGAAATGTCGACGGTCGAACGGTCGATCGTCAGCACGGACGTGCCCGAGGCCTTGGTGCGCGGGCGGTCCACGCGGGCCTTCGCGGCGGGTACGCGGGGTGCGGCCTCCCAGGAGGTTGGGGCGTCGGTGCGGGGGCGCGGCAGGTCGGCGACGACGGAGCGTGCGCGGGAGGTGACGTCGAGGCAGTGGTAGTTGTCCATCATGAGGACCCGGTCGGCGGCATCGAGGAAGGCGCCGGAGCCGCCGACGACCATGATGAGGGAGACTCCGGCCTCGGTGAGGGAGGTGACGCGGTCGACGAGGGGCGTGATGGGTTCCTTCTCGGCGGCGACGAGGTCGCGCATGCGCGTGTCGCGGATGAGGAGGTTGGTGGCGGAGGTGTCCTCGTCGATGAGGAGGGTTCGCGCGCCCAGCTCGAGGGATTCGATGATGGAGGCGGCCTGCGAGGTTGAGCCGGAGGCGTTCTCGGTCGAGAAGGACGTGGTGTCGGCGCCGCCGGGCAGGTGGGTGATGAACGGTGAGATATCGACGCCGGTGACGGCTCGCCCGTCGGCGGCGCGCACCTTCGTGGCGGTGGGGTCGGTGGCGACGAGTTCGCGGCCGTCGCCGGGCACGTGCGCGTACACGCCTTGGGCGATGGCCTCGAGGAGCGTGGACTTGCCGTGGTAGCCGCCGCCCACGATGAGGGTCAGGCCCGGGGGGATCGCCATGCCGGACACCTCGCCGGCGTGGGGCAGGGTGACGGTGGCGCGCAGGGACTCGGGGGCGGCAAAGGCGACGACGCCGTCGCCGGCCAAGGGCGCTTCGGACACGCCGGAGCGGCGCGCAAGCATGGCCTCGTCGGCGACGAAGGACACCCACCCGCGCTCCTCAAGGATCCCTTGGAGGGCGCGGTAGTCCTCGTAGGCGGCGACGTGGGCGAGGAGGCGGGAGCGTTTGCGGGCGGTCGCGGAGTCCTCGGAGACGAAGTCGAAGCAGTCCATGACGATGTTGGGCACGTCCACGTCGAAGAGGCGGGCGGCGCTCTTGCCCAGGATCGTGCGGCCTCGCGCGGGGAGCTTGACCTGGAAGCGAACCTCGACACGGTCGGGCATGACGGTGGCGTAGGAGCGCTGGAGGATCAGGGCGCCGGCGCGGGCGATCGACACGTCGCGCGCGCCGCGGGCGCGGATAGCCTCGTCGAAGGCGCGGGCAATGAAGTCGGCGGCGGCCAGGCGGGCGTCGGACGAGGCCAGGGTGGCCTCGGGCAGTCCCATCGCTTCGGGGGTCGCGTAGGCGCGCAGGGACGAGGGCGGGGCGTAGGGGTCGGCCTGCACGTGGTCGATGGCGAGGGTAAAGTCGCCGTAATCCCAGGTGCCGAGGGTGTTTTTGTAGAAGCCGTAGGGTCGGCCGTCCGCGTGGCGGAGTTGGTCGAGCAGGTCAGCGTCGGTTCCGGAAATCGAGCGCGAGGGGGCTTCGTATCGGGGAGTCATGCCTTTAAGAATACAGGCGGAGCCTGCGGGAACGGGTCACCGTTCCCGCAGGCTCGCAGGTGTGATGAGTCGCGGCGCACGCGGCTCTCGGGAGCGCGCTCAGTCGAAGATGCCAACGATGATCGCCACGAAAACGAGGAAGAATATGAAGCTCGTTGCAATGATCGTGACAATCTTCGAGGCCTTCGTGATGGAGAGGGTCGGAGATGGGGCACCCATCCGCTCGGCCTTCGAGTGATTGATAATTGCCCAGACCATCGCCGGGATCGTCAGAATGAGAGGCGCAAAGAAGAAGCTCACCACCGCCAGGACCATCGCGAAGATCGCCTGGGTCCTCATGCTGTCGAATTCGCCGGACATCGCCGATGAGTACATCGGGGACCCATAGACAGGCTGGCCGTAGCCGCCCTGTCCGTAGCCCGGCTGGCCGTAGGCACCCTGTCCGTAGGCGCCCTGGCCGTAGCCGCCCTGTCCATAGCCCGGCTGGCCGTAGGCACCCTGTCCGTAGGCCGACTGAGCGTACCCCGGCTGTCCGTAGGCACCCTGTCCGTAGGCGCCCTGGCCGTAGCCCGGCTGAGCGTACCCCGGCTGGCCGTAGCCGCCCTGAGCGTACCCGGGCTGACCGTAGCCAGCTTGGTCGTACCCTGCATTAATGGCCTGGCCGTCAGGGGACTGCCCATACATAGAACCCGACGCGTAGGGGTTAACGGGGTCGCTCACGATCGTCTCCAAATAATGCCGTTGACTATGACGGACCACATCCTAGCAGCGAGGGAAGGAAAGGCGCGGGCCCGGGGAAACCAGACGTTTCCCCGGGCCCGCGCCTGTCAAGCGTCATCAGTGGGAGGATGCTGCCGCGCCGAGAAGACCGAAGAACAGGAAGAGCAGGAAGCCACCGACCATGAACACGATCTGAATGCTCGCGCAAATCTTCGCGGTCGAACGAGCACCCTCCACGTCGCTCATCACGTCCATCGGGGCGCCGTACATCTGGGCATCCTGCACCAGCTTGTTACCCCAGATCCACATGCCACCAGAGAGGAAGAGGCCGCCAAACAAGAAGCTCAGGAACGACAGCAAGCGCACCGTCGACGCGTTCGAACGCAGACTCTGCACCGCCGGGTTCATGGCGTAGACGCCCGGCTGGCCGTAGGCCGCCTGGCCATAGCCCTGCTGGGGTGCTTGGCCGTATCCGGGCTGGCCGTAGGCCGCCTGGCCATAACCCTGCTGGGGTGCTTGGCCGTAGGGGCCCTGGTCGGCGGGGCCCTGGTCGGCGGGGCCCTGCTGCATGTAGGGGTTAACAGGATCGCTCATGGGAAACTCCAAATGGATGTGTCGTAAATGCAGGATTCATCCTAGCGCACGACTCGCACGAATCAACGAGGCCGTGGCCAATTCCTCCTTGACGGGCAGGTGAGCGGCGGCCCGAGCACCATCCCCGGCCTCGCCTCAACGCGCTCCGGCCTCGTCCCGCGCGCACAAAACGGCGCGGGGGCCGGTTTCCCGACCCCCGCACCACCCGACAAACGGGCGCCACGTCACAGCATGCAGGACACGCAGCCCTCAACCGCCGTGCCCTCCAGGGCCATCTGGCGCAGACGCATGTAGTACAGGGTCTTAATACCCTTCCTCCACGCGTAGATGTAGGACTTGTTCAGGTCACGAGTCGTCACCGTATCCGGGTAGAACAGCGTCAGCGACAGGCCCTGGTCCACGTGCTGGGTGGCCACCGCGTAGGTGTCGATGATCTTCTCGGGGCCGATCTCGTACGCGTCCTGGTAGTACTCCAGGTTCTCGTTCGTCATGTACGGCGCCGGGTAGTAGACGCGGCCGATCTTGCCTTCCTTGCGGATCTCCACGCGGGAGACGATCGGGTGGATCGACGACGTCGAGTTGTTGATGTACGAGATGGAACCCGTCGGAGGCACGGCCTGCAGGTTCTGGTTGTACATGCCGTACGTGGCGACGTCGGCCGCCAGGGCCTCCCAGTCCGCCTGGGTCGGGACCTTGATGGACGAGGCGGCGAGCAGCTCACGGCACTTGTCCGTGGTGGGGGCCCACTCCTCGTCGATGTACTTGCGGAAGAACTCGCCCGACGCGTAGGTCGAGTCCTCGAAGCCCTCGAAACGCTCCCCGCGCTCGCGCGCGATTGTGCACGAGGCCTTGATGGCCTCGAACAGGACCGTCATGAAGTACATGTTCGTGAAGTCCAGCGCCTCCTCGGACCCGTAGTGCACGTGCTCGCGCGCCAGGTACCCGTGCAGGTTCATCTGGCCCAGGCCAATCGCGTGGCTCATCGCGTTGCCGCGCGCAATCGACGGGACCGAGCCAATGTCCGAGAGGTCCGAGACAGCCGTCAGGCCGCGGATCGCCATCTCGATCGTCTTCGAGAAGTCCGGGGAATCCATGGTCTTCGCGATGTTGAGCGAGCCCAGGTTGCAGGAGATGTCCTTGCCGACGTGGTCGTACGACAGGTCGTCGTTGTAGGTCGAGGCCTCGGACACCTGCAGGATCTCCGAGCACAGGTTCGACATGGTGATGCGGCCCTTGATCGGGTTCGCCTTGTTCACCGTGTCCTCGAAGACAATGTAGGGGTAGCCGGACTCGAACTGGATCTCCGCGATCGTCTGGAAGAAGCGACGAGCGTTGATCTTGCGCTTGTGGATACGACCGTCGTCCACCATCTCGTGGTACTTCTCCGTCACCGAGATCTCGGAGAAGGGCACACCGTACACGCGCTCCACGTCGTAGGGGCTGAACAGGTACATGTCCTCGTTCTTGCGGGCCAGCTCGAACGTGATGTCCGGGATGACGACGCCCAGGGACAGCGTCTTGATGCGGATCTTCTCGTCCGCGTTCTCACGCTTGGTGTCCAGGAACTGCATGATGTCCGGGTGGTGCGCATGCAGGTACACGGCACCCGCGCCCTGACGCGCGCCCAGCTGGTTCGCGTAGGAGAAGGAGTCCTCGAGCAGCTTCATGACGGGCACGACGCCGCTGGACTGGTTCTGAATCTTCTTAATGGGGGCGCCCGACTCACGCAGGTTCGTCAGCTGCAGGGCGACGCCGCCGCCGCGCTTGGACAGCTGCAGCGCGGAGTTGATGCCGCGCGCGATCGACTCCATGTTGTCCTCGATGCGCAGCAGGAAGCAGGAGACCAGCTCTCCGCGCGCCGCCTTGCCAGCGTTGAGGAAGGTCGGGGTAGCGGGCTGAAAGCGGCCCGTCATGATCTCATCGACGAAGGCGCGGGCCAGCTCGATGTCGCCGCGCGCCAGGTACAGGGACACCATGGCGACGCGATCCTCGAAGCGCTCCAGGTAGCGCTTACCGTCGAAGGTCTTGAGCGTGTACGACGTGTAGTACTTGAACGCGCCCAGGAACGTCGGGAAGCGGAACTTGTGGGCGTAGGCCTGCTTGTACAGCTCCTTGATATCCGCGAAATCGTACTGGTCCAGGACGTGCTTCTCGTAGTAGCCCTCGTCCACCAGGTACTTCAGCTTCTCTTCCAGGTCGTGGAAGAACACCGTGTTCTGGTTGACGTGCTGGAGGAAGTACTGGCGAGCGGCCTTACGGTCCGCGTCGAACTGGATGTGTCCGTTCGCGTCGTACAGGTTAAGCTGCGCGTTCAGCGCGTGGTAGTCAAGCTCCGGCGAGGGAGCTTCCTCTACGCCTGTGTCGGTGTAGTTTTCTGCCAAAACTGTTCCAGTCCTTCGCGAACTCTGGAGACATCCTCAGGCGTGCCGAGGAGCTCGAACTTATACATGTGGGGAACCCCCAGCTTGGCCGCGATGATGTCGCCCGCGATGCAGTAGGCCTTGCCGAAGTTAGTGTTTCCCGACGAGATCACGCCCCTGCACAGGGCCCGATTGTCGGGGTCATTGAGGAACCTGATGACCTGCTTGGGCACAGCTCCCTTGATATTTCCGCCGCCGTAGGTGGGCACGATGAGCACGTACTCGTCGGTCACGCGCAGGGGTTCATCCTTGGGAAGCAACGGGATTCGCGCCGCCGGGAAGCCGAGTTTTTCCACGAAACGGCGGGTATTGCCCGTCGCCGACGAGAAGTAGACGACGCTGCCCATAGTGTTCCTTCCGACTTGTCGAGACGGTGAGTTTCTAGTGTCTCACTGACGAGGCCTTGGCGGGGGCGCCTCGGTCGCGTGTCCCCGTGTGGGATGGTCGACGCCGCATCGGGCCCGGTGTGCGCGCCTGTTTGCGGCTGGTGTGCTAGCGAGCAGATACGACCGTTTACGCTGGTCGCACAGCGTGTCACGCACGGCCACCCCGAGGGATTCCGCGCCGTTTGCGCGAGGGGACCACGGCCTCGTCAATGCCCGGATATGCGAAAGCCCCGGCCGGGCGGCCGGGGCTTAGCGGCGCGACTCAGGCCGACATCGCCAGGGCTACGGCGGCGATGGCCTTGATGCGGTCGGGGCGGAAGCCGGACCAGTGGTCCTCGCCGGCCACGACGACGGGGGCCTGCTGGTAGCCGAGGCCCTTAATGAAGGCAAGGGACTCCGCGTCCTGGGTGACGTCGATCTTCTCGTAGGAGACGCCCTGCTTGTCGAGGGCGCGGTAGGTCGCGTCGCACTGGGGGCAGCGGGGCTTGGAGTAGACGGTGATCGACATGTTCGTGTCTCCTTGCGGCCTGGGGCCGGACGTTGCTTACCTAATTGGCTTTCTGGCGGCTCGTTCGCCGCGAACACCACAACACTACACCTTGGGGCCACCTGCGCAACCGACCCCTAGATGTTGTGTGCAACGCTCCTGGGGACAGCCAATGGGAACACCCTGTGGACAGAGCGGGCGGTCAGGATCACACCCGCCATTCGCGCGCTTGTCGACCCCCTGACGAAGGTCCCCTCAGATGCGCACAAACACGTGGGTTTATCGCTAACCCTGCGCCACCAG
Organism: uncultured Actinomyces sp.; assembly: GCA_902373545.1. Classification (GTDB taxonomy): domain Bacteria; phylum Actinomycetota; class Actinomycetes; order Actinomycetales; family Actinomycetaceae; genus Pauljensenia. The sequence continues at coordinate 7,374 of CABKMZ010000035.1, forward strand.
AGCACCCTCGCACGGAGCCCCCACACCCCTGTGAGCACTGTGGACAGTGTCGTCACCAGCCTGTGCATAACCGCATGACAAACAGTTAATTTGTGACGAGCGCTACACTTATTCGAGAAGGCTTGGGCGTGTCGCGCCCGCACATCTAGGGGTCGTTGGCAGACAAGTACCCCTAGATGTAGGGGTTGGGAGCCATGTCGGACGAATGCCTGAAATGCCGCGGAAAGCTGCGCGGGACGGGCTGCCTGGGGGCCAGGCGGAGCCTGGGGGCATGGGTAGGCGGCCCACTGCCGGGCCACCAGCCCACTGCCGGGCCGCCAGCACGCGGCCGCCGGACACAGGTCCGGCAGCCAGGAAACTTACAGCCCCAGGAACGCCTTGATTGCGGGCATCTCCCGCACGGCCTGAACCAGGCCGGCTCGGTAGGTGGCTTCGAGGCGCTCGCGCCGCGACTCGGTGTTGTTGATCCACAGGTTGTCGGGAGCGAACACGTAGGCCTGGCCTCGTTCCTCGAGTTCGAAGAGGAAGCGGCGTCCCGCGTTGTAGCGGTCGGTGCGCAGGGCGACGCCCTCGAAGACGGACGGGAATGAACGGTAGGCGGTGCGCAGGAGGGCGCCGACGCTGGCGGGCATGGGGTCTTTGACGAAGTCGCGGGGACGGGTGAGGACGACAAGGAGCTTGCGGTATCCCTCGCGTAGGGGCTGGTCGAAGGGCAGGCCTCCGTTGGGGCCGAGCGCGCCGTCGACGTAGGTGTCGCCGTCGATTTCGACGGGCGGCATGAGGATGGGCAGCGTGGAGGAGGCTCGGATAATGGGTCCGAGCGTGTCCAGGGTGCTCATTTCTTCCTTGGAGAACCAGCGTTCTTCGCCGCGCGATGCGTTGAAGGTGGCGACGCGCGTGATGGCCGGGTTCGCCAGGAAGGTGTCCAGGTTGAAGGGCAGCGCGCCGTCGGGGTAGCAGATCTGCTGGTAGATGTACTCTGCGTTGAAGTAGCCGTGCCCCTTGCGGAAGTGCTTGAGTCCGCCAAACTCGGGATCCTCGACGAGGTCGACGAAGGTGTCGTGGGAACGCTGAGCGTCGCGGGAGGTGAAGTTGCACAGGTGGCTGGAGCCCGCGGAAACCCCGGAGATGTGGGGGAAGTTGATGCCTTCGGCGATGAGTCGGCTGACGAGCGCGGCCGTGTAGGCGTTGCGCATGCCGCCGCCTTCGAAGACGAGGGCGGAGTCGTCGATGGTGACCATCGTGGCGATGGATTCTTCGGGGGTCGGGTAGTGCTCTGGCGTTTCCTTCACGTGTCGACCCTACCGCCGCGCCTCGAACCTACGCGCGCGTACCCCCGGTGAAGACCACGTAGTGATAAAAGTAGAAGCGGAACGCGGTGCCCAGGGCGAAGCCGACGACGTAGACGGCGATATTGTCGGCCAGCGCCGAGGTGAGCCCGAGGACATGGTGGGTGAAGAGGAGGCAGAACTGGGAGATCCCGATGCCGCAGGCGTTGGCGAAGAGGAAGAGGATGGCCTCGCGCGTGGCATTGTCCCGGGTGCGCCCGCGGTAGGTCCACAGGCGGTTGGCGACCCACGAGTACAGGGTCGCTATCACGGCGGCGATGAACTGGGCGGTGTTGGGGTGGCCGGCGAGCACGCCGAGCGGGCCGTACTGCAGGAGGTTGAACAGCCCCATGTCGATGACGAAGGCGGTCGCGCCGACGAGCCCGAATTGGATGAATTCGCGCACCCAGGCGAGGAGCCGCTCGGTGAGGCTCAGGGACGAGGCGGGGGCCGCTTCCTCGTTCACCTGTCCGCGGGTGCCGGGCTGAGTGAGGGACGAGGCCGGGGCGGGCTCCTCGTTCACCTGTCCGCGAGTGCCGGGCTGGGTACGAGGAACGGACGGATCCGCGAGCGCCGCGGGTTCGAGTGCAGGGGCCGCGGGCTCAAGCACTGGTGCCACGGGGTCGAGCGCGGCAGCGGATCCGCGCGAGGGTTGTTCGTCGATCACTCCCCTAGTGTCGCATGCCTGCCCGCTCGCTTCTACCGTCAGTTCAGTATGTCGGCATCACCACGCCACCCCCCAAATTTCGCACGTAATTCCCCAACCCCCCTTCTGAACACCCCCTCAGAAACCGCAGAATTCCAACGATCCCATTTCAAAACCTGAAATACACACAGGCGAATTACGTGCGACTTTTCTGAGCAACCACGCCTTGGCTGCGTCATGACAGGCCCGCACCCCAAGCAGCCCGGAGCACAACCAGGCCCCAGAGCCCAGACCGGGCCCGGGAGCACAACCGGGCCCGGAGCCCAGCCGGCCCCCAGAGCTCGACGAGAGCCCCGCCTCTAAGATGGTCCCCATGACTGAGACGACCCCGCACCACGCACCCCAGGCCTCGCCAAACACTCCCCCGGTTGCCCCGAAACGCTACGGCTACCGGGTGCGCGACCAGTTCGGGCAGCATTTTGATGACCCGTGGGATTGGTTGCGCGACGGGGAGGACCCCGAGGTCAGGGCTCATTTGGAGGCGGAGAACGCGTGGGCGGACACGGTGACGGCACCGACGCGCGAGGCGGCGGCGCGCCTCGTGGAGGAGGTCAAGGCCTCCACGGCGCTCACCGACGTGACGGTTCCGATCCGCGAGGGCGAGTTCTGGTATTTTCGGCGTTTCGCGGAGGGCCAGTCCTACGCGACGCATCACCGCGCGCCGGTTCAGCGCGACGAGGCAGGCGCCCCGATCCCGCTCGTCCCCCAACCGGGCGTGCCCGCGCGGGGCGAGGAGCTCCTCGTCAATGAGAACGAGTGGGCGCGCGGGCAGGAGTTTTTCCGCCTGGCGGACATGTACCCCTCCCCGGATGGGCGCCTGATCGCGTGGGCTCGGGACACGAGCGGGGATGAGCGCTACACGTGGGTCGTGCAGGAAGCCTCGGGGCGCGTCATCGACGAGGCCGTGGCAGGCGCCGGGTACGGCTTCGCGTGGGCGGATGATTCCGCGTCCTTTATCTACATGGGCGTGGACGACGCGTGGCGCGCGTGCGACGTGTGGTTGCACCGCGTGGGCACGCCGCGCGAGGCCGACGAGCTGCTGCTGGTCGAGCCGGACGAGGGCTTCGAGATGGGGTTCGCGCCCTCGGGTTTCCCGGGGCACGTCGTCATTCATTCGTCGTCGTCGACGGCGGGCCGCGCGTGGCTGTGGCTGCCCGCCCACCCGTCCGTGCGCCCGCTGCCGCTCATGCCGGTGCGCCCGCGCACGCTGGTGTCGGTGGATTCGGCGGGGGATCGCCTGTTCATCGTGCATACGGGGCTGACGCAGGAGGGCTCGCTCGCGCAGGCGATGCTGCCCGCAGGGGGGTCGCCCGAGGCCTTGGCGCGCCTCGGCGTCACGTCTTCCTCCGCGTTCTCGCGGGGTTCCCTGGCGGATCGCACACCCGGTACTCCCCTGCCGGGGGACGAGCCCGCACCTCTCACGCCGTTTGAGTCCTGGGAGCCGCTGCGCAGCTCAGGCCCCGGCGAGCGCATCACCGACGTCGAGGCCCACGCGGGCTACGTGGCGCTCTCGCTTCGTTCGGGTTCGCTCACGCAGGTCGACGTGTGGGACCGCAGCGAGCCCACGCCCACGTGGCGACGCGTAGAGGTGGATGCCCCTGTGCGCACGATCACGACCGTGCCGACCCCGTGGGCCGATCCGCTGCGCGTGGAGTTCCAGTCGCAGACCGTGCCGCCCACGGTTGCCGAGGTGACGCTGTCGAACCGCGCCCCGGCCTCGTCCCCCGAGAGCGCGGCGCCCGAGACCACAAGCGAAAACGCGGCCCTGACCGTGCGCACCCTGCGCACCCGCGAGGCGCCCGGCTGGGACCCTGCCGAGTACGTCGAGGAGCGCGTGTGGGTGCTCGCACGTGACGGCGCCACCCGCATCCCCGTCACCCTCATCCACCACCGCGACGCGCGCCCGGACGGCACGCACGCGGGCTGGCAGATCGGGTACGGCTCGTACGAGGTCAGCTACGACCCCGAGTTCGAGACCCTGCGCCTGCCGATCCTGCGCCGCGTCGTCTACGCGATCGCGCACGTGCGCGGCGGCGGCGAGATGGGCCGCGCCTGGTACGAGGACGGTAAGGAGCTGGTCAAGGAGCACACCTTCACGGACTTCATCGACGTGGCCGACTGGCTGGTCGACTCCGGGTGGGTGGCGCCCGGCCGCCTGGTCGCGGAGGGCCGCAGCGCCGGAGGCCTGCTCATGGGCGCGGTCACCAACGCCGCCCCCGACCGCTTCCGCGCGATCCTGGCGGGCGTGCCCTTCGTGGACGCGCTGTCGACGATCCTGGACCCGTCCCTGCCGCTCACCGTCGGCGAGTGGGAGGAGTGGGGAAATCCGCTGAGCTCGCGCGCCGTGTTCGACGCGATGAGCCGCTACACGCCGTACGAGAACGTGCCCGACGGCGCGCTCCTGCCCGCGATCATGGCGACGACGTCGGTCAACGACACGCGCGTCGAGTTCATCGAGCCCACCAAGTGGGTGCAGCGCCTGCGTGAGGCCACCGGCCAGGTTCCCTCCACGGATGAGGCCGGGGCTGGGCAGCGCTGCAACTGCTGCGATTCGGGGGCGGCCGGGGATTCCGGTGCGGTCGGCGTCGACTCCGGCGGCGGCGAGAGCATGGGCGCGGAGGCCGGCCACGGCCTCGTCGCCGCGCGCGACCCGCTCGAGCGTCCGATCATCCTGCGCACCGAGATGGTCGCCGGGCACGCCGGTCCGTCCGGGCGCGAGGGCCGGTGGGCGGCGCGCTGCGAGGAGTTCGCCTTCGCGCTGGGCCAGGTGGGCGTCACGGTGTAACGGGTGGGGGGCGGTCTTCGTTGGAAGACCGCCCCTCTCGCGCCGCGCACGGTGCCGCGCGAGACTGTGCTGTGTTACCTCGCTACGTTACTGAGCGCCGCCGTCCCAGCCGGGGCGCAGGGTGAAAGCTTCAATCTCTCGCACGTGGCTATCGAGAAAGCTCGGACTCTCGAGATAGCCCGCCAGTTTGGAAGTCGTCCAGACCACGCGCCTCTCTCCGCTCTCCCACGGTGTGAAAGACAGGGTGACGTGGTGATCGTCCCAGCGATCCTCGAGCGCGTAGACGCCCGTCTCAGTCACTTGGAACAACACTCGCGAGGAGTCCTCCATTGTGTGCGAAAACAGGTAGCGACCTCGCCCACTCGTCAGGTCCACTGTAAACGCATCCCCGTCTTCGCTGATGAACCGGTACTCGTCACCAACCTGGACCCCTCTGTAGTGAAAAATGCTGCGGTCCCTGTTCACTTCGATGGGATTTTCCTGTTCATCGATCACGGGAACGATCGTGCGCTGTCCGGTCGACAGGTCCCAGCGTTCGAGAACCATCGTTCCTTCCTCTCTCCCTTCTGCCATCACACGCGTGGCCCGAGAGTCGCCCGTTTGGACGCTCGGTATCGTGATCACGTCCCCCTCGCAGGCGAACTCTCGCTGCCCCGACACCAAGCCGTCGATCATTGGCGCGACACCAAGGAGTCGAGGAGTATCACCATCACGATCATTCAACTGAATGACGACAGACAGCTCCTCCGGTTGCTCACCATCGCCGCCCGACTGTGCGGAGTAAGCCTCGAAAGCCTCTGACTTCATGCGCCAGAGCTGCTTCGTGTCAACAATCGACAGGATCCGGTCCCCGCACTGCCCCACGTCCCCACGCGTTCCGGGAGTTGACACACTCGTCACGCTTCCATCAAGTTCGATCGTATCGACTTGATAAGCCAGGTCCATCTCGTAAGAAACCACGATGATTCGGCCGTCCGACAACTCATAACGCTGGACCTCCGAGGAATTCCATCCGGATCGTTTGTCCCGACGCGTTCCGTGCTCCGTCGTCAGATAGTCCCACTGCTCGGAACCGTAGGAGATCCCACGTTCGGTCCACAGAAGTTCGCCAACATTTTCTTCTTCAAGAAGAGCAGCTGTGTGCTTTCCTTGAGCGTCCAGAAGCATGATCCAGTTGTCATGAATCGGCGCGCTCAGACCGGACTGCGATCGCGCTTCACCCATGCGAATAGCAATCACAGCCTCACCCGTACTCAGCTCATCCACCGACGAACTGATCAGGTAGCCCTTCGGAATGCAGCTCCACATGAGCAACCCAAGCGCGAAGGCAAGCGCGAGGAGACCCCACGGGCGGGACCGCTTCCGCTTCGCCGAACCACCTCCCTCTCGTTGAGGCGCATTCGTCTCGTGCTGTTCATCGCTGCGAGTGCTCATGGTCGTCTCCGTCCTCATCGTTGCGGCGAAGGGCGCGACCGCGCCCACCCCCGATTTTAGAGCACGAGGCAGAGGCTGCCCCGGCCTCGTCCCGTTGCCCGAACGAGCCGGGCCTCGTCCCCGTTCCGATCAGGCAAGCGCGATGCCGATAGGATGAGGGCATGACGATAACGGCGGCGGCAGACGGTTCTTCCCTCGGCAATCCCGGGCCCGCGGGGTGGGCCTGGTACGTGGACGAGGACACGTGGGACGCGGGCGGCTGGCCGCAGGGCACCAACAACCTCGGTGAGCTGACCGCGATCCTGCGTCTGCTCGAGGCCACGGCCGAGACCGGCGAAGAGCTGCACATCCTCGCCGACTCGCAGTACGCCATCAACGTCGTGTCCAAGTGGCGGCTCGGCTGGAAGAAGCGCGGCTGGACGAAGGCCGACAAGAAGCCCATCAAGAACCTGGAGCTCATCCAGGAGATCGACCGGGCCATGGAAGGGCGCCGCGTCACCTTCGAGTGGGTCAAGGGCCACGCCGGGCACCGCATGAACGAGCGCGCCGACGACCTCGCGCGCGCGTGCGCCGAGGCCTACCAAGCCGGGCGCACACCCGAGCCGGGTCCCGGGTTCGGAGGCGGCGGCGCGCGTGTCAGCACGAGCGCAACACAGGCGAACGAGGGCGACGCCGACGCACCCACTGCATCTCCGTCAGCAACCCCTCACGATGCCACCGCCGCTGATGGGCCAGCGACTGCATCTTCTTCGCGTGGCAGTTCCGCCGAGGATACCGCGCCCTCTTCGGCAAAACCGGCACAGCCGCAGGGCACTGCCACCTCTAACGTCCCCGCGACCGAGTCGCCTTCGCGCAGCGCTTCGGCAAATGACGCGGGCCCGGCCACCACGGCCTCGGCCGCTGCACCCGCTTTTCGTTCTCATCCCAGTGTTTTCTCCGTATCCGCACAAGCGCGCGGACCAGCGGAGGAAGCCACGGCCTCGTCGATGAGCGAGGCCTCGGAGAGCGCGGCGTCAGTAAGCACCGCCGACGCCCTCGCCCGCGAGCGCGAGTTCATCCTGGCGTGGACCGGCGGGGACGAGGCTGCGCTGGCGACCATGACGGACGCGCGCACGACGCGCATCTGGCCGGGCGGCGCGGCGACCACGACGCTGGGAGGGCCCTCGCCCGCCTCGCCGTCCGTGGGCCGCATCGACGTACAGGACTTGGGCGGCGCGTTCCTGACGCGCTACCGAATGCGCTGGGAGGGTGGCGCGTCGCTGGAATCCAGCGTGTGGGCGCCGGCGACTTCTGGTGAGCCGCGCCTGGTCATGGTGCACCACCAGTCGACGCTGATCGGCTGAACCGCGCTATCGCGGGCATTCGCGGGCGGGCATTCGCGGGCGGACACAGCTTGCAGGTACAGGGTGCGTCGAATAATCCCACGGGGCACTACTTCGCGGTCATGCGCGGTACGTACAACCCTCTCTTGCAATCTCGCACGTAATTTCCTCCGGTCAGTTTTCGCCTACGCCCAGAAACGTTGGAATTGCAACAACCATATTTCAATTACTGAAAGATTGACAGGGAAATTACGTGCGACATTGTTGGGAAACCACTCCATGGCCGTGGCCGCGACGCGGAGAGGTTGCGTCTTGACAGCCAGTGCACGCGTCCCCACCCCTGGAGCTCCAGTCGGCCGAGTGCACCTCATACGGATAGGTTGCGCACATGCGGATAGGTTATGCACACGCGGATAGGTTATTAACCTATCCAGATGCTCATAACCTATCCGCGTAGCCGTTTCCTATCCGCGAGCCCCACACGCTTACAGCTTGGCGCCCTCGAAGCTGAAGATGTCAAGGAAACGACGCGCACGATCCGAGGAAGGGTCGGCGAAGAACTTGCGCGGCGGGTCGACCTCGACGATGCGGCCCTCGTCCATGAAGACGATGCGGTCGGCGATCGCGCGGGCGAAACCCATCTCGTGCGTGACGATGAGCATCGTCATGCCGGTACGAGCCAGCTCGAGAACGACGTCGAGGACCTCGCGCACCATCTCCGGGTCGAGGGAGGCCGTGACCTCGTCGAGGAGGAGGATCTCGGGGTCCATCATGAGGGCGCGCACGATGGCGACGCGCTGACGCTGGCCGCCGGAGAGCTGGCGCGGGTAGTCGTCGGCGCGGTCCGCCAGGCCGACGCGCTCGAGCAGTTTCAGCGCCCTCGCGCTCGCGTCGGCGCGCGATTCTCCCGCGACGAGGCCGGGGGCGAGCGTCAGGTTCCCCATGACGGTCAGGTGGGGGAAGAGCTCGTAGGACTGGAAGACCATGCCGATGCGGCGGCGGACCTCGGGCCAGGAGACGCCGGGCGCGGCCAGGTCGGTCCCGTCGAAGAGGATCTGCCCGGAGTTGATGGGCTCGAGGCCGTTGATCGTGCGCAGCAGCGTGGACTTGCCGCACCCCGACGGGCCGATAATGACGACGACTTCACCGTCGGCGACGTCGAGGGAGACGCCGCGCAGGGCGTGGTGCCCTCCCGGGTAGGTCTTGTCGAGGTCGACGAGGCGCAGCTGCGGGTCGCGCGCGCCCGCGTGGGACGAGGCCGTGGCGGGCTCGTGCGCGCCACCAGCATGCGCGCCACCAGCGTGCGCGCCACCAGCGTGAGAGGCGCCGCCGTCGCGAGCGGGAGCAGTCGAGCCGTGTCCAGAGGTCAGTTCTGCCATGTTTTCTCCATGTGGCGTGAGAGGAGCGAGATGGGCCAGCAGATGAGGAAGTACAGCGCGAAGATCAGGCCGTAGATCCACAGCGAGGCGGTCGGGTAGTTGAAGCGGTTGGCGTCGATGATCTGCTGTCCAACCTTGAGGACTTCGACGACGCCGATGAGGACGACGAGGGACGTCGTCTTGATCATGCGGGTGATGAGGTTGACGGCCGGGGGCGCGAGCCTGCGCAGGGTTTGCGGCAGGATGACGCGGCGCATGGTCTGCCTCGGGGAGAGCCCCAGAGCGTAGGCGGACTCGTACTGGTGGCGGGGGATCGCGACGAGCGCGCCTCGCACGAGGTCGCCCATTTCGGCGCCGCCCCACAGCGTGAAGACGAGGACGGACGCGGTGATGCCGTCCAGGTTGATCCCTGCGACGCGCGTGAGCCCGAAGTAGGCGACGAACAGGAGGACGAGCTGGGGCATGATGCGCACGAACTCGAGGTAGAGCTGCATGAGCCAGCGCAGGGGCCGCCAGCGCGAGCGCATGCCGAGGCCGACGAACACACCGAGCACCAGCGACAAGACGACGGACAGCGCGGAAATGCCGACGGTGACGCCCAGGCCCTCGAGGATGCGCACGAGGTTGCGGCCCTCGAAGATGACGTTAATTCCCAAATCCGCCACGGCGCACCTTCTTTTCGATGAGTCGGGCCGCGATGGACACGGGCAGGAGGATCACCAGGTAGGCGATGACCAGGAGGACCAGCGCTTCGGAGGTGTTGTAGGACATGCCGATGAGGTCTTTCGCGACGTACACGAGGTCAGGCAGGGCGACGACGGAGACGACGGAGGTTTCCTTGATGAGGAAGATGACGTTGGCGGCGAGCGGCGGCACGGAGGTCGCGATGGCCTGCGGGAGGGCGACGTGGCGCAGCGTCTGGGTGCGCGTGAGGCCGAGCGCGGACGCGGACTCCCACTGGATCGTGGCGATCGAGTCGAGGCCGGAACGCAGGGCCTCGGCCATGTAGGCGCCGCCCAGGAAGATCAGGCCGACGATCGCGCAGGTCTCGCCGCTCCACTTGATGCCCACGCGCGGCAGGCCGAAGTAGATGAAGAAGAGCTGCACGAGCAGGGGCGTGTTGCGCGACAGTTCGACGTAAGCGGCGGCGATCTGGGTGGCGACGGGGATCCGGTACTGCCGGATCGCAGCCACGAGCAGGCCGACCGCGAGGGAGCCGACGATGCCGATGGCCGCGATCCTCAAGGTGAGGATGGCGGCGTCGACGTACAGGGGCGCGTATCGCGCCAGGATCTCAAGATTCATAAGCGAAATCTGGGACGAGGCCGTGGCCACGCCGGGCGATCACCCGCGGCGGGTGACCCGTCAGGGGGCCACGGCCTCGTACCTGAATCAGTTGGTGGAGGTGGTGTCCACGCCGCCTTCGACGACGAGGTCGTCGGGGGTCGCGGCGTCACCGTAGACGGGGGCGAGGGTCTGCTCGTAGTCCTTGTGGAAGAAGTTTTCCTCGCCGAGGTCCACGAGTTCGTTGTTCAGCCAGTCGAGGAGGGCGGTGTTGCCTTTCTTGACGGCGGCCGCGATGTAGCTGGTCTCGCCCAGGCTCTTGATGCCGACGCTGAAGCCGGGGTGCTGGATCGCCCAGGCGATGACCTCGGTGTTGTCGGTGGAGAAGGCGTCGCCGCGGCCGTCCTCGAGGGCCTGGTAGGCGTCAGAGTACTGGTCGAACTTGAGGAGCTTGACCTCGGGGTGGTTGGCCTCGAAGTAGGCTTCGGCGGTCGTGCCCTTGGTGACGATGAGGGTCTTGCCGGCCAGCTGGCTCACGTCGGTGATTTCAGCCGAGGTGGGCGAGACAACGCCGAGGGAGACCTTGAAGTAGGGGTTCGCGAAGTCGACCTTTTCGGCGCGCTCGGGCGTGACGGTGAAGTTCGCGAGGGTGATGTCGACCTTGTTGGAGGCGAGGACCTCGGTGCGGGCGGCGGCGTCGACGGGGACGTACTTGGCGGTGACGCCCAGGTCGGCGGCGATGCGGTCGCCGTAGACGACGTCGTATCCGGCGGGCTTGCCGTCGGCGTCGATGTAGCCGAAGGGGGCCTTGTCGGAGAAGATGCCGATGACGATTTCGCCGGCTTCCTGGATCTGCTCGGGGGTGCGGTCGCCGACCTGCGCGCCCGAGGAGGACGAGGAGGTGGCCGCGCCACCGGAGCATGCGGCCATGCCGAGGGCTGCGACCATGGCGACGGCGGCCGTGGCGAGTCGAAGGAATGGCTTCTTGCGTGCGTGAGTGGCGCTCATGAGGGCTCCTGATCTGCGGATTGAATGAGGGACGCCGAGGCTGGTGGTACCTCGGCGTTGACATTGATCCTTCCACCACCTGGAAGGATTTGCGAGGGGCTGGTCCACTTTTGACACAATGTGACAGCCGATAGACACGTGAATACCCCTTTATATAAGCTGGGACTTAGGACCCACAAAAACGTGGAAATCATCACGTGCATGCGCGCCCGCTCGCATATGCACGGGCTAACGCGCCAAAATTGCACCCGTGCCTCAGCCATTCCGCAGCGTGAACGTCCCCATGCCGGCGAGCCCTACCCGCGTCGAGATCATCGAAGGTCTGCGCATCACGGCTCCCGTCGCGGCTGGCTATATCCCCCTCGGCCTGGCGTATGGCCTACTGGTCGTCCAACTCGGCCTGCCCTGGTGGATAGCCCCAGCCCTCTCCCTGGCCGCCTACTCGGGGTCAGCCGAGCTGCTCGTCGTCACCCTGGCCTCGCACAACACGCCCCTGGCGGTGATCGCCGTGACAATGCTGCTGGTGAATTTCCGCCTCCTATTCTTCGCGTTCTCGTTCCCGCTCCAGGTCGTCGAGGGACGCCTCGCGCGCCTGTTCTCGATGTACGCCCTAGTCGACGAGGCCTACGCCCTGACCGCCGCGCGTCCCAACGGCTGGACGAAGCCTCGCCTGCTGGCCATGCAGGTGCTCTTCCATCTCACGTGGCTCATCTCGGGCCTCGTCGGGGTGCTCGCGGGAGGCCTGATCCCCACGCAGATCGAAGGCCTGGACTTCGCCCTCACAGCCCTGTTCATCACGCTGACGCTGGACTCGGCGCGCTCGGTGCGCGAACTCCCCTCGGTCGCCCTGGCCGGCGCCTCCTTCGTGGTCGCGATGGCGGCGCCCCCGTCCCACCGCCTCCTCGTGGCGCTGCTGATTTTCGTCGCATGCCTGGCAGTGCGTCACGTCCTCAATCGACGAGGCATCCTGCACTCCCCCAATCCCCTTCCCCCGGAGGACGGGTCGGCTTTCACGCGCAAGGGGGACGCCTCATGACGACGTCGCTCACCTACCTGCTGACGATCCTGGTCCTGGTTTTCGTCATCGACTTTACGCTGCGAGCGCTGCCCTTCAAGATACTGGAGCCGCTGCGCGGCTCGCGCTTCGTCTCCGACATGGCGGTGTGGATGCCGCCGGGGATCATGCTGATCCTGGTCCTGTCGACGCTGACACACAACGCCCACACGGCGGGAGACCACTGGTGGGTAGCCCTGGCCGCCACGGGGGTGACGGTCGCCGTCCACCTGCTCAGCGGGCGCAAGCTCCTGTGGAGCGTCGGCGCCGGAACGCTCGCCTACATCGCGCTGCTGAACTGGCTCTGATGAACTGGCTCTGAGCCCCCCGCACCCCAACCCCGCGC
>CABKMZ010000036.1 GCA_902373545.1 uncultured Actinomyces sp.
ACCACGAGGCGGCTCCCCTCATTGGCCACGTCATGCTGGATCTCCTGGAGGAGTCTGGCTTCGCGGTGGGCGAGGAGTACGTGGCCGTGGGTGGCCTGACGATGGGCGCGGACCCGGTGGCCACCGCGATGCTGCATGCGGCGGCCTCGCGCGGCCTCGACCTGGACGCGTTCGTCGTGCGCAAGGCGGCCAAGGATCACGGCATGAAGCGCCGCATTGAGGGCCCGGACGTCGTGGGCAAGAACGTCGTGGTCCTGGAGGACACCTCCACGACGGGCGGCTCCCCGCTGGAGGCCGCGCTCACGCTGCGCGAGGCAGGCGCGAACGTCGTCGCCGTCGCGGTGATCGTGGATCGCGCGACCGGCGCGAAGGAGCGCATCGAGGCCGAAGGCTTCCCGTACTTCTACGCGCTGGGCCTGGAGGACATCGGCCTGGCTTGATCCTTTCCGTCCATCGACGAGGCCGGGGCCGGGTTCTGCGTGAACCTGGCCCCGGCCTCGTTATCGTTTGAGCGCCCTCACATGTGGGGCACGGCGCGCATGGCGCGCGCGGTCACCCAGCGAGGGGCGATCTTCATGATGCCCATGGCGACCTTGTAGGTGGCTGTGGGGGTGACGTGGATTCGCCCGGCGCGCACGGCGTCGAGGGCCTCGGTGACGACACGCTCGGGGCTGGCCATGAGCCAGGAGGGGGTCGCGCGCATGTCGACGCCGGCGCGCTCGAAGAAGGGCGTATCGACGGGACCGGGGCACACGACGGTCGCGGTGATGCCCGACCCCGCGAGTTCGGCGGCCAGGCCTTCGGTGAAGGCGACGACCCAGGCCTTGTGCGCGGAGTAGGTGCCAGCCCCCGTACGCGAAGCGACGGAGCCGACGTTGAGAATGGCGCCGCGTCCGCGCGAGCGCATGGAGATACCGGCGTGGTGGGCCAGCGTCATGACGGCGCGGACCATGACGTTCAGGCCGTTGATTTCGTTCTCGAGGCTGTTGTCGAGGAACGCGCTTCCCAGGCCGAATCCCGCGTTGTTGACGAGGAGGTCGACGGGACGCACGTCCGGCTTCTCGGTGTCCGCGGGGCCTCCGACGTCGAGGCGGGCGGCGACGCGCGCGCAGCCCGCCTCGGTGGACAGGTCGGCGACGATGACCTCGGCGCGCACGCCCGCGACGTTTGCGAGCGAGGCCGCGAGCGCTGCCAGGGCGTCCTCGCGGCGCGCGACGAGCACCAGGTCGTGGCCTGCGGAGGCCAGCTGCCAGCAGAATTCTTCACCAATCCCGGAGGTTGCTCCGGTCACAAGCGCGGTTCCCATGGGGGAAGTCTAGCGCGCTCGCGTGTGGGTAGCACGAAGCCGGGGCGGGCTCGCGCACGTGTCGCGAGTCCGCCCCGGCCTGCTGTTTTATCGCGTGCGGATCAGGAATCCGGCTCCGCCGCCGGCGAGGGCCGCCGGGATGAGGAGGAGGAGCAGCCAGTAGGGGCTCCAGCCTCCCGAGCGTCCAGCGTCGGTCGCCGCCGCGATGGGCAGCGAGGCGGCCGCGTCGCTGGTGCCCACCGAGGGGGCTCCGGCGGCGCCGGACTGGGCGCTCTCACCGCTCTGGGCACCGCTTTGCGGGCTGGCACTCGCAGACGGGGTCGCGGCGGGTGCCGCCTTGGGGGCGGTGACCGGGGTGGCGCCACCCGAGGAGGTCGTAGCGCCCGATCCACCGCGCGAGGGGGCTCCGGAGCTCAGGACTGCCTGCGTACCCGGGGCGCCCGCGCCGGATGTGGAGGCTGCGGGGCGGGTTGCGCTCGAGAGCACTCCCCTGGCCACGGCCTTGTTTCCGGAAGGAGCTGCGGGTGCCACTGCCGGGGACCCTCCCGGGCGAGAGCTCGGAGCGGGCACGGGGGCAGCGCTCGGCTCAGGAGCGGGAGTCGGCTCGGGAGCGGGAGTCGGCTCAGGCGCGGGAGCGGGCGCAGGAGTCGGATCGCCACTCGGCTCGGGAGCGGGAGTCGGCTCAGGCGCGGGATCAACGCTCGGCTCAGGAGCGGGAGTCGGCTCGGGCGCAGGTGCCGGGTCAACGCTCGGCTCAGGAGTCGGCTCAGGCGCAGGACTCGGCTCAGGCGCAGGTGCCGGGTCAACGCTCGGCTCAGGAGCCGGCGTCGGCTCGGGAGCGGGCGCAGGAGTCGGTTCGGGCTCCGGCGTCGGCGCGGGGCCCGGCGAGGGCGTCGGGACCGGCTCGTCGCCCGGGGTGGGCGCGGGCTGGTCGTTGTGGTGGCCGGAGCGGACCACGACGGTGAAGGACTGCGGCTCGGCGAGGACGCGCTCGCCGCTGCGGGCGCCCACTTCGATGCGGTAGGTTCCGGGTGCGCTGAACACCCAGTTGCCGTGCATGTGCGTGGACTCGGTCGTGTGGACCACCCCGTCGCCCGCGGCCGAGTCGAAGTGGATGCGCGCGCCGGTTCCGAAGGTGCCGCCCTGGAAGAAGGCGACGCGAGCGCCCTGGGGGGCCTCGGCCAGGTGCAGGGTCAGGTCCGCGCCCTCGGGCAGGGCGGCGTAGTCGATGCCTTCGGTGGACAGGCCGGGCCACACGATGTCGCTGTTTTGCGTTTCGGGCAGCACGTAGGTGGCGGTGCCCACCGGGCCGAGCACGTCGTAGCTCGCGTCCGACAGGGAGGCCGGGCGCACGAAGCGCGCGTTGGGGCCGACGGACAGGGTCGTGGAGGACAGGGTGCGCAGCACGGAGGTGCGCGCGTTGGTGAGCGAGTCGTCCTTGACGGCCAGCCCGTAGGTGGTGCCGTTCTCGCCGGCTGCCTGGGTCAGGCGCACGTCCAGGTGTCCGCGGCCGATCTCGACGGGGTCGGTCAGCAGTGACGAGGCCGGGGCCGGGTTGTCTCCTCCACCGGGGTTGGGCGCGGGCTCAGGGCTGGGCGCAGGATCGGGGGTCGGGTCGGGTGCGGGCTCGGGTTCGACGGGAGCCGGGGAGCCGTCACGCATCTTGAGCGTGGCGGTCAGACCCACGTGGTCGCCAACGGTGACGTCGGAGGCGTCAGCAACCGTCATGACCGCGTCGGAGAGGGGGTGGGGGCGCAGGATGACGCGCATGTACATGGGGTCGGACTGGCACACGCCGAGGTCCTGGGTCTTCGTGTCCATGCCTCCCGCACCCAGGGTGCCTTCCATCGAGCACCAGGGGCTGAAATCCCACTTGGATTCGAGGAACTCGATCTTGTAGGTGGCGCGCAGGTTGGGGTCTGCCGCCTTGACGGTGGCCGTGTACTGGTCGGTCGTGCCGGGGATCAGGTCGTAGGAGACGTCGACGCGGGGCGAGGCCACGGGCAGGCGGTCGGGGTTCCACTCGGGAGCAGGGTCGGGGTTGGAGGGGCCCAGGATCGTGTCAGATCCGCCGACGGTGACGGGCTCGGTGTCCTTCTGGGAGTAGTGCGCGGCCTGGGAGACCCAGCGGGCGGAGGCGGAATCGGAGGGGATGTAGATCGCCTGGACGGCCGCCGCGTCCGCGCCGAGCAGCTCGGAGACGGTTGCGCGGCCGCCCTCAACCACGGCCTCGGTGAGGAAGTAGCCGTTGACGGTAATCCACGCGCGTCCCGTGTCGGTGGCGACGCCCGTGTCGAGCGTGATGTCGGTGAGGTAGTTGTCGCCGGGATGTTCACGCTCGGCGTGGTGGGACAGGGTGAGCGTGGGTGTGGCGGCGTTGCCGTCGGTGCGCTCTGCTCGGGCCGCGTTGTAGGCAGACACAATGTCCTTGATCGTGCCGTCGGCGGGGTTCGCACCGCCAACCTGCCAGACCAGCGGGGTGATCGGCGAGGAGTAGAGGGCGGTGCCGTCGGCGCTGCGCGCGGTCATCTTGTAGTTCGCGACGTAGCGGCCGGGCTGGGTGAAGGTCGTGTACAGGTGCGTGTGGCGGGGGTTGTAGACGGACCGGTAGGCGGTGTCATGGCTGGAGAGGAAGCGGTTAACGCTGTCACCGTTGTCGATGAACATCTCCATGCGGCCCGGGCCGTCGACGCTGATGAGGTCGAGCGTGTAGGTCTCACCCTCGAACTTGTCCATGTCTCCGATCTCGCCGGCGCCCAGGCCCGCCCAGATGGGCGTGTTGCCGGGGCCGGGGGTCTGGGGGGCGGCGTTCAGGACGCTTCCTTCGGCGCCGAGGAATGACAGGTCGGGACGCTTGGCGGGAACGACGAGCTGCGATTTGGCCTCGTCCTTCTCGCCGGTGCCGGTCCACGCCTTGGGGATCCACAGGGCGGTCTTTTCCATCGGTAGGTTGATGGTGTTGAGGCTAAAGCTGTTGGTATCGTCGTGCCAGACGGGGATGGGCGCATCCACGTGCTGTCCGGTGACGATCCAGTCCTTGTCCTGGTCGGGCCCGGCCCACGCGGTGGCGGGGGTCAGCGCCAGGAAGAGGGCCAGCGCCGCGGTGCTGACGCGTCGCAGGTATGACATAAGGGTGCCTTTTCTAGCTATGTTGTAGATGAGAATCATTATCACTATAGACAATCGGTCCGACAACCGCACGTCACCGCGCGCGTTTCACACGCGTTTCACGCGACCAGTACCCCGTCCCCCAGCTAGGCTCGACCCCATGAGATTCGCGACCTGGAACGTCAACTCCATCCGCACGCGCGTTGACCGCGTCATCGCCTTCCTCGAGCGCTCAAGCACCGACGTGCTCGCCATGCAGGAAATCAAGTGCCGCCCCGACCAGTTCCCCACCGCCCCCTTCGAGGAGGCCGGCTACCACGTCGCCATCCACGGACTCAACCAGTGGAACGGCGTCGCCGTGGCCTCGCGCTTCCCGATTCTCGGCATCCAGGACCACTTCCCCACCCAGCCTGCCTTCGGCGACCCGGCGGTCGTCGAGGCCCGCGCACTCGGCGTCACCATCGACACGACCGACGCCCTCCCGCGCGAGGATGGGCAGGCCTCGTCCATGACGATCTGGAGCCTGTACGTACCCAACGGGCGCGAACTCACCCACGCGCACTACGCCTACAAGCTCGAGTGGCTCGCCAACCTCGCCGAGCAGGGCCGCGGCTGGCTTGCCGACCCGGAGGCGCTCATTGCGCTGGTCGGCGACTGGAACGTCGCTCCCCTGGATGAGGACGTGTGGGACATGGCCGTCTTCGAGGGCTCAACCCACGTGTCCGCCCCCGAGCGCGAGGCCTTCGCCGCCTTTGCGTCCGACGGCTGGGTTGAGGTCACGCGCGAGCGCGTCACGAACTACACCTACTGGGACTACCAGAAGCTGCGTTTCCCCAAGAACGAGGGCATGCGCATCGACTTCGCCTACTGTTCCCCGGCGCTCGCCGCGCGCGTGAGCGGCGCACTGATTGATCGGGACGAACGCAAGGGCAAGGGCGCGTCCGACCACGTGCCCGTCATCATCGACGTCGACTGAGGGACCGGACGAGGCGTGGGTGAGCCCCGCAACGCGTCGAGGCCTGGGCACGTGCCCAGGCCTCGATTCGTCGTGATTAGGCGTGTTCGCGCGCGAGGGACAACAACGACGCGTTGAGGGCCGACCAGTTGTCGCGGTGCCACGGCCCGAAAGGCTCGGCACCTACGAAAGCGGCGCTGGCTCCCAGGTCACGATCGGCCCACACGAAGGAGCCGGACTGGCCGAAGTGCCCGATGGTGCGCGGGGAGGCATCGGGCGCGGTCCAGTGCGGCGACTTGTCGCCGCGAATCTCCACGCCGAGGCCCCACGGGCAGGGCGCAAAACGCCCGTAGCCGGGCACGACGCCGGCGAGCGTCGGAAACTGTGAGAGTCCCGCGAGGGCGGCCAGCGGCGCGCTCACCAGAGTCGGGCGCGCGAGCTCCGCGCCGAAAAGGCTGACATCGAACGCGCTGGCGACCCCCGCATGAGCGGGACTACCCGGGATGTCCGCGGAGCCCATTCCAAGCGGGTCAAACACCGTCTGGCGCACCCACTGAGCGACCCCCATTCCACTCGCCTCAGCCAGGACCTCGCCGAGCACGTCGAAGCCCTCGTTGGAGTAGATGCGGCGCTTCCCGGGAGCGGCGACAGGACGCCTCCCCTCAAAGGGCAGGCCCGAGGCATGGGCAAGCAGGTGGCGAACCGTTGCCCCCTCGGGGCCCGCAGGATCATCGAGGGAGATCAGGCCTCGTTCGACCGCGACCAGCACCGACCACGCGACGATCGGCTTGGTAACAGACGCGAGCGGGAACACTCTGCCCGTATCGCCGTGCGAATAGACGACGTCGCCCCCGACACGAAGGACGAGGGCGGCATCGAAGGACGGCAGCGGTCCGATCACGCGGTGGTGGCTTCCGGAGCAGCCGCGGCCGCGGCGGCTTCTGCTGCCGCCGTGGTCTTCTCGCTGATCTTACGCAGCGTGCGTGCGTAGACTTCCGCGACCTCCTCGGGCACGGACGCGCCGAGCTGGAGGACGTAGTGCGCGGGCAGGTGCAGGAGCTGCACGCACACGGCCAGGAAGTCCGCGACGAATTCGCGGGCGTCGATGGGTTCGTCGTTGTAACGAGCCGACACGACAGAGCCGTACCAGTAGCGGATGAGGATCTTCGCCAGAGTGCGAGGGGTGGTGCCGATGTCGGCGCCCTCGTCCTCGACGAAGGCGGCGATCATCGCCGTGAGCGCCTCCTCCATCTGCTGGGTCCGGTACTTGTAGTGCGCGTGTGCGGGGTGCGTCTCCGAGGAGGATTCCGCCCACAGGACGCAGTCCAAGGCGATAGCGGCGTCTGCCCCGGGCTTCATGGCGAAACGCATCTCGCCAACCGCCCAGTCGACGAAGGAGCCGGCGGTGATGCCGCCCTCGTCGAAGCCGCCCTCAGCCTCGTCATTGATGGTGACGTCGAAGAGGGCGTTCATCTCCTCGTGACGCTGGATCGCGCTGCGCAGGATCGCTTCCTTGGAGGGGAAGTGATAGACGACGGCGGGGTGGGAAATACCGACTCGACGACCGAGGTCGCGCAGAGAGAAGCCGTTATAGCCTCGCTCCGCGATCAGAACCATCGCTGCCGAGAGGATGGATTCGCGCGTCGCCTGTCCTACGGAATAGGCGCCACGGGCCTTCCTCTGGGTTGTCATATCTTCTCCTGCTGTTGCGGACGTCACATACCGTTAGTCCGAAATACACACTGGTATTCAGTGTAGCGCGCAATCTTAGGGTTTATCAACATTCATGACAAGCCCGTCGAACATCGCATTAATGTCAACTTCCACGCTACACCCATCCTGCACCTGCCCGCCGAGCAGCATAACAGCCAGCCGATCACCGATCTCGCGCTGAATCAAGCGGCGAAGCGGGCGCGCCCCGAAGGCGGGATCATAGCCCACCCGAGTCAACCAGCCGCGAGCTGGCTCACTAACTGTCAAGTTTATGCGGCGATCCTGGAGGCGCGTTTGAAGGGCAGCAACCAGCAGGTCAACGATCTGACCCAGATTTTCGCGGGTCAGGGCGTCAAACATGACAGTCTCATCCAGCCTATTGAGGAATTCTGGCCTGAAATTCGACCGCACAACAGACATGACCGCATCCCGCTTTTCCGAGTCCGTCAAACCCTCGTCCACCAGGAACTGCGACCCCAGGTTTGACGTGAGAATCAGGATCGTGTTGCGGAAGTCGACCGTCCGACCCTGACCGTCAGTGAGACGCCCGTCATCAAGAACCTGCAAGAGGATGTCGAAGATCTCAGGGTCAGCTTTCTCGACTTCGTCCAGGAGAACGACAGAATATGGCCGACGTCGCACCGCTTCGGTCAGCTGACCGCCCTGCTCGTAGCCGACGTACCCCGGAGGGGCACCGACCAGACGCGCGACCGAGTGCTTCTCCGAGTACTCGGACATGTCGATGCGCACGATCGCACGCTCGTCGTCGAAGAGGAACTCCGCGAGGGACTTGGCCAGCTCCGTCTTGCCGACGCCCGTGGGCCCCAGGAAGAGGAAGGAACCGGTCGGGCGATTCGGATCGGACAGGCCCGCGCGCGAACGCCTCACGGCGTCCGATACCGCTCGCACCGCCTCCTTCTGTCCAATCAGACGCTTGCCAAGCTCGTCCTCCATGTGAAGAAGCTTCTCAGTCTCAGTTTGGAGGAGTTTACCCGTAGGAATTCCCGTCCAGGCCTCGATAACCTCGGCAATCTCCGTAGGGCCAACCTTCTCAGCGATCATCGGTTCCTCGGCAGCAACGGCATCCTGCTCCTCGGCGCGAGCCTCCTCCTGCGCAATCTGTCGTTCGACGGCCGGAATCTCTCCGTTTTGCAGGCGACCGGCTTCCTCCCAACGCCCCTCGCGCACGGCCAGCTCGAGCTGGGTGCGCAGCGTGTCCAGCTGGACGCGCAGGTCACCCACGCGGTTGTGGCCAGCCTTCTCGGCCTCCCAGCGCGCGGTGAGCGCACGCAGCTTCTCTTCGCGATCCGCCAGGTCCGCGCGCAGCTTGCTCAGGCGATCCTGGGTGGCGGCGTCGGCCCCGTCGGGGTCGGACTCCGCCAGGTAGGACTCCTCCATGCGCAGGCGATCCACACTGCGGCGCAGCTCGTCGATCTCGACCGGCGAGGAATCCAGCTCCATGCGCAGACGCGAGGCAGCCTCGTCGATCAGGTCAATCGCCTTATCGGGCAGCTGACGCCCCGTGATGTAGCGGTTCGACAGGGTCGCGGCGGCCACCAGCGCGCCATCGGAGATCGTCACCTTGTGGTGGGCCTCGTACTTCGGGGCGATGCCGCGCAGGATGGCGACCGTGTCCTCAACCGAGGGCTCGCCGACGAAGACCTGCTGGAAGCGACGCTCCAGGGCGGGATCCTTCTCAATGTTCTCGCGATACTCGTCGAGCGTGGTCGCACCGACCATGCGCAGCTCGCCGCGGGCGAGCATGGGCTTGAGCATGTTGCCCGCGTCCATCGCACCCTCGGAGCCACCGCCCGCGCCGACGACCGTATGCAGCTCGTCGATGAAGGTGATGACCTGACCGTCCGAGCGCGCAATCTCGGCCAGGACGGCCTTGAGGCGCTCCTCGAACTCGCCGCGATACTTCGCACCGGCCACCATCGAGGACACGTCCAGCGAGATCAGGCGCTTGTCGCGCAGGGACTCGGGGACGTCGCCAGCGACGATGCGCTGGGCCAGACCCTCGACGACGGCGGTTTTACCGACGCCGGGCTCGCCGATGAGGACAGGGTTGTTCTTCGTGCGGCGCGACAGGACCTGCACGACGCGGCGAATCTCGTTATCGCGCCCGATGACGGGGTCGAGCTTGCCCTCGCGCGCCACCTCGGTCAGGTCGCGGCCGTACTTCGCCAGGGCCTCGAACGAGCCCTCGGGGTCAGCCGTCGTGATCGGGTCGGGGCGCAGCTGGGAGAGAGCCTGCGTGAGCGCGTCGACCTGGGCGCCACCCTGGGTCAGGATGCGCCCCGCCTCCGTGTCGGATGCGGCCAGCGCGATGAGCAGGTGCTCGGTGGAGATGTACTGGTCTCCCGCCCCCTGGGCGCGCTCCTCCGCGTCCTGGACGACGGCGAGCAGCGCGCGCGAGGCCTGGGCTGAGCCAGCGGATGCCCCCTGGGTACTCGGCAGGGACACCAGGGCGTTGCGAGTGCGCGTGCCGATCGCGCGGGCATCCGCGCCGACGGCCTGGAGCAGGGACAGGGCAATGCCCTCGCGCTGCTCGATGAGTGCCTGGAGCAAGTGGATGGGCTCCACCTGCGGATTTCCGGCCGCCGATGCGGCCTGGAGCGCGGAGGCGATGGCCTCCTGCGCCTTCGTGGTCATCTCACGTGCCATGAGATCGTTCCTCCAAATAGTTCGAATGTGTCGCGCCGATGGTTCTCGGCGTATCTGATAGACATAACGAAGCTAAAGTTGAGTCTATTCCACTCAACTTGAAAATGGAGACAGGAACGAGGCCTGGGCTCAGTCCTCCGGAAGCCAGACGGGTCCGCCGAAGCCGCGCTGATGACCGCCCGACGGGCCAGAATCATCGGCATCCTCGATGCCGTAGCGCTCCGCGAGCGCGCGGAAGAGCTGGAGCGTTGTGGCCAGAGCGCACATGACCTGCTGGACCAGCTGAGCATCCGTGGCGCCATACTCGTAGTCGCCGTTCACCTCGGCGACGACACGGTCGCCCTCCAGTTGCTCGGCCACGTAGGCCTTGGGCCACAGGAACTCCCCGTGCCAGGCCTGCAGAAAGTCACGCAGGTCCTCCCCATACTCGAGAGGAACGAGCTGCTTCATGAACGCGACGATCGACAGCACTTCGCGCGAATCACCGAGGAAACGGAAGCAGAACAGGTGCCCCTCCCAGAATCCACACAGGTCACTATCATCATCGATGCGCCACGCCCAGCCTTCAGAGTCGAAAAGGAGTCCCAGGCGCTCTTGCGTGATGGGACGAACCATGTCAAAGCGATTAGCTTCAAACTCCGAGTTACCCGTGGCGATTCCTTCCGCCGCTGCCGCGTTGCTTTCCTCCCATTGTCCCATATCAGAGGGCATACCGTCCGCCGATTCGGCGCGGCGAGGCGTGCCCTCACCGTCGGTCCCGCCGTCGGCATCCGCCCGCCATAGCCAGCTCATGATGACTCCCCTACTCGTCTCTTTCGATCGTGACGCGCCACTGCGTCGTTAACTCGGGGGCGTGAGCGCGTCGGCCACCCCTGTGCACCATGTCCACATGCACACCCATTGGCCACCTCCTCCACTCACCGCATCTCGTCATCAGTGCGTGTATCTCGACACCTTCACAGTAGCGCAGAATCCGCGAAATACCAATGGCCGCAGGGTCTTTTCAACCCTGCGGCCAGTGATCGGACGAGCGACGAGGAACCATCGTTGCAGCTCATCCGGGGGACTCAGCCGCGCCTGCAACTAATTGTCTAGTTGCTCACATTTTGACATAGCCCTTGCAAGCAGCGCGAATTTCTATTAAATAGGGATTTTTACTCGCCCTCGGAAACACTTCCCCGCGCAGGTGTCTCACTCTCAGCACACGGCGCGGCGGCCGCAGTCACCGCGTCAGATGATGTCGCCGCAGCCTCTGCAGGCGCGCCCGACTGACCGGCGAGAACAGGCAAGAAGGCCGGCAGCGGCCTACGCCTGGCACTCTTGGCAACAAGCCAGCGCAGCGCCCACTCAGCGGGACCGCGCGACGATCCCAATGCCTCGGCAATGACACAGCCGATGCCGATCAGCGCCCACACAACGAGCGCGATCAGGCCGGACACGGCGACCCCGAGGCTGCGCACCCCGGCCACACCAAGCACGACGACAATGAGGATGAAGAGCACCGTCTGGGACAGGTAGGCGGTCATCGAGCGGCGACCGATCGCACTCAGGAAAGCACAGACCGAGCCAAGCTTGTCGCGAGGCCCACCACCCACGAGCGCGAGGAGCGCAAGCCAGCCGCACGCGCCCAGCACCCCCGAGGCATGGAAGAGCGGGTAGGACCAGGCGGCCGAGCCCGCAAACGCCCACGTCAGCTGCATGAGCGCGAAAGGAAGCCCACCGAGGACACCAACGCCCAGACCACCTACGGCGACACAGGCAAGGACGAGCCCATGCCCGCGGGGATCCTGCAGGACACCCCAGCGAGCGATGCCCACACCGATCATGACGCACGGAACCACGAGGGACAGCAGAACCGTTGCGATGGTTGCTCCCAACCAGGTCCTCAGGGACGTCAACGGGTAGAACATCGTCGGCGCCAACGGGCCGTGATATTCGAGCACCATGGGCGTGCCACCCATCGAAAACCCCGTTCCCCACAAACCGAGGAGGCTGAGCGCAGCAACGAGGGAGCCCACCAAGACGCGCGGCCACGCGCGCTTCATGACGACGACTTCGGCGAACAACACCGCGACGAGGCCGTAGGTTCCGATGATGTCACCCGAAAAGAACAGGGCATGCACGCCGCCGAATACCAGCATCCACAGGCCGCGGCGACGGATTAGGCGCGCGGCCACGCGGCGAACGTGACGCTCGATATTCTCCTCGACAATCTGTCGCTGGACGGGATGCCAGCCGGCGACTTCCTCGGCGGAGAAGGTGTCCAAAGCGGCCCGGCGCTCACGCTCCATCGTGCGCGACGCCATGATCGCCATGCCGAAGCCGAACAGAATGGAGAAGAGCGGGTAGGCCCTGCGATCGACGAGCACGGTGCGGGCCAGATACCACCACTGGTCGGCGCCATTCATCGCCTCGAGGGCCGCGTGTCCTGCCTGGGGAGTCTCCGGGAAGTAAGCAAGCCAGAAGGGCACATTCGCCAGAGCAATCAAGGCCAGCATGAAGCCGCGCGCGACGTCAGGGGCCGGGTAACGCACCTGGCGAGTGCCGGTGAAAGACAGGGTAGACACACAAAATCCTCTCGCTGGGGGACGCGGTTGTGAGAGACGAGGAAGGGGGTGAGGCCGGGCGAAACCCGGGACTCACCCCCTCGCGCTATGAGTCAGCGAACAGCTGCCATCATAGCCTCTTGCATGATGCGGCGGCGCTTGCCGTTGACCTTGACGAGGAGCACGATGCCGACGATCAGGCAGATCAGACCGGTCACTCCGACGACGGTGCCCCACACGAAGGGCACCACGAAGGTCTTGGTCACGGCATCCGGCGTGGCATTGACAGCGTAGAAAGACGAGTCGTTGGACAGGCCAGCGCAGTAAATCCTGTACGGGCCCGCGGGCACACCCGAAGCCGTGTAGGTGTCGTCGGCGTCCGCAGAGGGTCGCAGCGAATACATCGCACCGGAGGAGTCGACGAGCGAGCAGGCGGGATCCGTATCCACGCGCACCTGGACCGTGAAGTCTCCAGACGCGGTCACGGTCACGGAATCGCCGTTGTTTGTGGTGCCACCGTGGATCGAGTTCGCGCCGGTCTGACTCACACCGTAAATCATCATTCCGAAGAACACGGCCGGCGCAATGAAGAGCATCAGGACGATACCGAGGACCAGCGTGGTGATGCCAGCCCCGCGGCCGGGCATCTTCGGCATCGGCACCGGGGAGGGAGCCACCGGGGCGGAACCATAGGAAGGAGTGGACATGTCTGTGCCTTTCTGGTGGAAATGTCGGCTCAGCATAACACCGTTCGACGCAACCGAGCGCACTTGACGATCCGAGCGTGTTGCGTCATCGCAGCGAGATAACATGCGCCAAAAAAGGCGTGAGGCCGGGAATGACTCCCGGCCTCACGCCTTGCGCGACATACTTGTCAGCGGATGGCTGACATCATCGTTTGCTGAACGAGGCGGCGCCGCTTGCCGTTCGCCTTGACAAGGAGAACAATACCGACGATCAGCAGGATCAGGCCGATGACTCCGACCACCGTCGCCCACACGAAGGGCATCACGAACATCTGGATGACCGCATCCTCAGCATTCCCATTGAAACCGAAGATATCGGTGCCCGACGTCACGAGGTCGCAGTCAATCTTGTACGTGCCACTGGACAGGTTCGAGGCCGTGTACAGGTTGTTCTGGTCGTCGTAGGACTGCATACGGTGGGACACGCCGCTCGAGTCAACCAGCGAGCAGGAAGTAGCGCCAGCCTCACCGATCATCAGCGTGTACTGTCCCTCCGACGTGACGGTCACGCTGTCGCCGTTTCGCAGGATGGCTTCGTTACCGACCGACTCGGCGGCCGAGGTGATACCCATTCCCATCGTCATAATGAGAACGATGGGGGCGACAATGATCATCAGCAGTACACCAATGACCAGCGTGACCACGCCGGGAGCTCGGCTGGGCATATCCGGCATCACAACGGCGGTGGGGCCAGCATAGCCACCGCCGTAAGCGGCGCCGGAATATCCCTGGGGCGCGGCGGTCTGCGCGTTTTCGCCGTACTGGGGCCAGGGCGTGTTCTGCCCGCCCTGAGAATCGTAAGGGGACGGATTCGACATGAGTGTGCCTTCCTGATGGGACATTTGTTTCAGCATAACAACGCGGCCGCCCCTGCGAACAGGGTTGCGCGACCACTGGGACGTCTCCGATCCCCGTGTGGATCGGAGACGTCCATCTGCGAGAGGAGGCAGGCCCTAGGGCAGCTGGACCCCGCTCAAGCGCTGCGCGCGCAGCTCGGCCACGCCGGGCACCTCGAGGGGTTCGAGCGCCATGCCGGTCGCGCGCGTCAGCAGCAGGTCGGCCAGCTCGGGGTTACGCGCCAGCGCCGGTCCGTGCATGTAGGTGGCGATGATTGACCCCTGGACGGCACCGTCGTAGGCGACATCGGCGGGCTGGCGTCCCTGCGGGGTGCCATTACCGACGCCGGAGACGACGCGCCCGAGAGGTGCCGCGTCGGGGCCCAGGACGGTTCCTCCGCCATGATTCTCAAAGCCGCTCAGGGCCTGGGTGAGCCCCTCGACGAGGGGCACCGTCACCAGCTCGCCGATGGTGCGGTGTCCCTGCGGCTCGGTCGTGATGTCCAGGACGCCCATGCCGGGCACGCGCGCGCCTCGCGCGTCCTCGTACCAGTGGCCCAGGACCTGCAGGGAGGCGCAGATCGCCAGGAGTGGGCGCCCGGCGTCGAGCGCGCGGGACAGGCCGGAGGTGGCGCGGAACTTGTCGGCCGCGAGCGCCTGGGCCGTGTCCTCTCCCCCGCCCAGGGTGTAGATGTCGAGGCTGTCGGGGATCTCCTCGGTCAACCCGACGTGGATGACCTCGGCGTCGATGCCGCGCCTGCGGGCGCGTTCGGCCAGGATCAGGGCGTTGCCCGTGTCCCCGTAGGTGCCCAAGACCTCGGGCATGAGGACGCCGATTCGCAGCGTGGAAACACTCACCGCTTGCCTTCCTTTCGGTCGAGCAGGACCTTGAAGTCGCGCATTGCCGTGTAGTTGAGGAGGACCTCGACGCGCCCGGGCTCGCACGCGGCCAGCGCATCCATCGGCAGATCGACGAGGTCACAGTGGATGCCGGCGTATTCGAGGCGCACGGCCAGGTCGGCGCCGCGCTCGCCGCAGGCGATGACACGCCTGCCCGGCTGGTTGACGCCGGAGAAGTCGACGTCCCACAGCCAGGAGAGGTCCTGGCCGTCGGGCACCTGGCCGTTGACGCCGATGACGACCTGATCGACGCGCGGGTCAACCATGGTCATGGCTTCCTGCCAGCCGGCGGGGTTCTTCGCGAGCATCAGGCGGGCGCTGCGCCCGTTGACGTCGTGGACTGAGTAGCGTCCCGCGACCTCGGTCACGGAACTGACGGCCTTGGCTGCGGCGGCCGGGTCGATGCCCATGGCGACGGCGGCGGCCACGGCCTGCGCGGCGTTACCAAGGTTCGCGCGGCCAGGGAGCTTGAGTTCGAGGGGGACGGCGACATCCCCGGGTCCGTGGAGCGTGGCGCACGGGCCCTCGGGGGCCAGCTCGACGTCGCTGAGCCACCAGTGGGGCTTCGGGCGGCTGCGCAGCGCGGGCAGCTCCTCGCCCTCGAAGGCGGGGATCAGGTGCCAGCCATCGGAGTCGCGCACGACGCGGCCGCCGCGCGGGTAGGCAGCGGAGTCGCCGCCCCAACCGGCACCGGCGGCGACCCACACGACGCTCGGGTTGTCGGCGGCTGCGGAGACGATGAGCGGGTCGTCGCAGTTGGCGACGACGACGGCGTCCGGGTGAGCGGACGCGCCCTGGCGCAGGCGCTTTTCCACCGAGCCGATTTCGCCGACGCGGTCGAGCTGGTCGCGCGAGAGGTTCAGGTACACGAAGACCTCGGGATGCACGTCCGCGGCGACCGCGGGCACGTGCATCTCGTCGACTTCGAGGGCGGCGCGGCTGGCCTTCTTGCCCTGCATGAGGGCGGTGATGACGCCGGAGGTCATGTTGTCACCGTTGATGTTGGAGGCGACAGGACCGGCGCTTTCCAGGGCGGCGCGCACCATGCGCGTCGTCGTGGACTTGCCGTTCGTACCGGTGACGACGACCGAGGAGAAGGGGGCTGCCAGTTCAGCCAGGAACTTCGGGGAGATGCGCAGGGCGACCTCTCCGCCGATCATGCCTCCGGATCCTCGCCCGAGGGCCCGGGAGGTGAAGCGGGCGGCGGCGCCGGCCGCGTTGGCCACGCGCGAGCGCACCGAGAGGTGATGCGGTGTTTTCGTCATGCCCCCAAGATTAACGCCTGCGGGGCACTGCCCGCGCCGCCGAGAACGCTGTGTGGTCCTCTCGGGGACGAGGCCGTGGCCGGGTTGGGGGCGCCGTCGCCCCTCGCGACACGCCGAGTAGGGCCTGACCTGCGATAATAGTGCCGCATACCATATCGACGTTATCCACGACATGTCGCTGTGACTGCGTCAATATTTCTCATCGGTAAATATTCACCTCCGAGGGACGCGTCGGCACGGCGCACACGGCCCACAATCAGCTTGTTTTCAACGAAAAGCAACGGCGATGGGCAAACGTGCAGGTCAGCACATGTTTCGCAAAAATAGTAACGTAGTAGACGCACGCTGTTTTCGGACGGCCTGCACGTTTGTGCGAAGTGAGCCGACATCGAATAATCAAGTATCCAAACCGGCCGTGACCTGGTAAAACTGTATCAGCAGGCGAGAGCCTGTCGCCTGTTCCAGGCTTCGATCAGGGATCCTGTGTGCCCCTGGATTCTTGATCGAATTAGGCTGCGGGACTCATCCGTTGGGTGGGTCCCGCAGCTCCTTGTTACCTCACTGTCGAGGCGCCACCACAGTAGCCACTATCGGCGTCGCTGTCGCTGCCACTGCCCCGAACCGCGACCTCACCGCCAGCTTAACCGCGGCTTATAGGTCAGGTTGTGTTGGTTTTTGGGCTGTCTTTCGTTGCTACAAAGCCGAAAGGTGGGTGTTGGACTCGTTGTGACTTGAGTTCTTGGTTGGCCAGGTCGTGTTGGTTTTGTAGCGACTTTTCGGGTTGTTGATGCGGAAAAATCGGTATTGAAGTTGGTGGGAGCCAACTTGAAGGATGGACAGAACGTGTTGGTTTTGTAGCGACTTTTCGGCTCTCTAGTGCGGGAACGTCGGTATTTTAGCTGGCTGGGACCAACTATGAGGATGGACAAAACGCGTTGCCGGAATGGCGACTTTTCGGCTTGGTGGTGCGTCGAAGTCGGTGTCGAAAGCGGGTGTTTCATCGTGGTGTTCGGATGACCCACCCTTGCCTCGGCGGGAACTGCTTGCCGCGCGTCTGTGGCAACTGGGACCGAGACCTGGCAGCATTAACCCCTCGATGCGCAGCTGGGCCCTACAGGTGGAGCATGGGCAACCCCGCCCACACCGCCACCCAAGGGGTTAACCTGCGCATCCAAGGGCCCAAGCACCCACCCATCGGGCCGAACACACCACCTATCCCGCGAGCCATGCCGCCAAGCACGCACGCGAGGACGAGGCCAACACCGGCAACGAACGCCCGCCACGCACTAGCCGCGCACACACGCACAAAGTGGCCCAGGCCTCGTCACACTTTCACCGGCGAGGCCAACGCCGACAACGGGGCCGACAACGGAACCACCCCCAGAGACCTGGCAGCGTTAACCCCTCGATGCGCAGCTGGGCCCTACAGGTGGAGCATGGGCAACCCCGCCCACACCGCCACCCAAGGGGTTAACCTGCGCATCCAAGGGCCCAAGCACCCACCCATCGGGCCGAACACACCACCTATCCCGCGAGCCATGCCGCCAAGCACGCACGCGAGGACGAGGCCAACACCGGCAACGAACGCCCGCCACGCACTAGCCGCGCACACACGCACAAAGTGGCCCAGGCCTCGTCACACTTTCACCGGCGAGGCCAACGCCGACAACGGGGCCGACAACGGAACCACCCCCAGAGACCTGGCAGCGTTAACCCCTCGATGCGCAGCTGGGCCCTACAGGTGGAGCATGGGCAACCCCGCCCACACTGCCACCCAAGGGGTTAACCTGCGCATCCAAGGGCCCAAGCAGCCACCCAAGGGGTTAACCTGCGTATCCAAGGGCGCCGTAGGGCCCGGATGGAAAGGGCACGCATCGAGATCGACCACTCCGAGCGAGGCGCGCGTGTAACGATCTCGCGGGGGCCGGGCCCGAAGACGGCCAAACCCAGGCACACACCCCAGACACGACCACATCGCCAGCCCCGGATGAAGACCGCCGTCGTGCACCCACAGACTGTTCCGCCCCGACGCGGGCACGTCGGGGCGGAACAGTGTGGTCGAGCAGTGGGCGCGCAGGCGTATCAGCGAGCGATGATCGTACCCTCAATGATCGAGCGCACGCCGGTCCGCTTGGATGGGCCCGGCAGCGCTTGGCGGGCCGGAGGCTCGGAGGAGGCCAGGGACGCACGTGCGACCATCGGGTCCCACAGCGTCAGCGAACCGCCGGATGCCGAGGGGCGCGCAGGGCGCTCCCACGGGCGCTGACCTCGGCGCATCGGCATGACCTGGCCGTCCGAGGAGGCCGCGAACACGCGGTTGCGGCGAGCCTCGGAGGCAGCGACGGCAGAGCGCAGGGTGTCGCGCTCTTCCTCCAGGGCCTCGACGCGGCGCTCGAGCTCCAGGATGCGGCGGATGCCCGCCAGGTTGATGCCTTCCTCCTGACTCATGCGCTGCACGTCGCGCAGGCGTTGCACGTCGCGCTTCGTGTAGCGCCTGCCGCGCCCCTTCGTGCGTGCGGGGATGACCAGGCCCAGGCGGTCGTATTGCCGCAGGGTCTGGGGGTGCATCCCCGCCAGCTCGGCGGCGACCGAGATGACGAAGGTGATCGGCTCGTCAGAGCCAGTTGCGGCCATGGGTTACTCCTCGGCTCCGGCACTCAGCGAGGCGCGCACGTCCACGTCCCCTTCGGCCTTCGCCATCTCCTTGGCGAGCTTCTTCAGCTCGCGGCTGGGCTTGGCGGGCACCTGGATGGCGACGCGGGCGATCAGGTCACCCGTCACCTTGGAGGTCTTGACTCCGCCGCCGCGCACGCGAATCTCGGAGCCCGAGGAGGAGCCCGCGGGCACCTTCACGGTGGCCGTGTTGCCGTCCACCATGGGCACGTCGACGACGGCACCGAGGATGGCCTCGGACACGGTCACGGGCAGATCCATGACCAGGTCGTTACCCTCCCGCGAGTACACGGGGTGCGGCTTGACGGTGACGGCGACCTCGAGGTCGCCGGTGGGACCGCCGTGCGTGCCGGGCTTGCCGTGGCCCTTGACGCGGACCTTCTGGCCGTCCTTGATGCCCGCGGGGATGCGGACCTTGATCGGGGAGCCGCCGACCTTGATGGTCAGGGTCGCGCCGTTGAGGGCCTGGCGGAAGGAAATCGACAGCTTCGCGCGCACAGTGGCGCCCTTTTCGGGCGTCGGCGCGCTACGCGGGGCGTGACCGCCACCGAAGGACGAGCCGAAGGGGTCGCCACCGAATCGCGCGCTCGCGCCACCGCCACCGCCGAAGAGGCCGGAGAGGATGTCCTCGAAGCCAGCCCCGCCGCCGGGCATGCCGGAGGTCTGGAAGCGCACGTTCGGACCGCCGAAGCCGGAACCGCCCGCACCGCCAAAGGCCCCGAAAAGGTCCTCGAAGCCACCCGTGCCGCCCGAACCTGCGGAGAATCGAGCCCCGCCGCCGGCCATCGCGCGAATAGCGTCGTAGCGCTTGCGATCCTCGTCGTTGGACAGGACCGCGTAGGCTTCGCCGATCTCCTTGAAGGTGGCCTCAGCGGCCTTGTCGCCCGGGTTCTGATCCGGGTGCCACTTGCGAGCCAGCTTACGGTAGGCCTTCGTGATGGCCTTCTTGTCCGCTGTCTTGTCGACTCCGAGGACCTTGTAGAAATCCTTGGAGAACCAATCCTGTTCACTCACGCGCGTGTCACCTCTCTTTCAGTTGCGAGCGTGTTGTTACTCAGGGTTGTTCACCAGCACCTTCGCGGCGCGCACGACGCGTTCACCGCGGCGGTAGCCGCTGG
>CABKMZ010000037.1 GCA_902373545.1 uncultured Actinomyces sp.
TCGCGCGAGGCGTCGGCGAGCGCTCCTAGCGAGTGGGAGACACTAGGTACTCTGCTGACGCACAGCACTAGCCATATTATCGGTGCGTAGCCCGGCGGTCAAAGCGCGGCGAATACTGTGTCACATTCCTCAGCCGTCGTCGCCACAGCACGTGTCACGCCTGGCCCGGGCCTGATTGGCCCGTGCGCCCCACTGACTGGGATCGGGATAGTCGACACCTTCGAGGGTCAGGCCGTGCGCAGGGGCGATCGGCGCGGCCTCGGAGCGGGAACGGGCGGCGAGGATGGCGGCCGGGTAGTCCGTTCCGCGCGCGCCTGTTCCGACGAGGAGGAGGGCCCCGACGAGCGAGCGAACCATCGAGTGACAAAAGGCGTCGGCCTCGACGCGGAAGACGAGAGTGCCGTCCGCCTCGCGCTCGGCGCGCAGGGTACGCAGAGTGCGGATGGTCGTGGCCCCCTCGCGCGGTCGGCAGAACCCGAGGAAGTCATGTTCTCCGAGGAGGGCAGCCCCGGCCTCGTTCATCGCCGCCACATCAAGGGGATCCTCGACCCACAGGCGGTCCCAGCGCCCCAGCGGCTCGGGGCGGTCGGAGACCCGGTAGGCGTAGCGGCGCCCGAGTGCGGAAAAGCGCGCGTCAAAACTGGGGCCGACGACGGCAGCGGAGTAGATGCGCACGTCGCAGGTGCCGCGCGCGGCGGCCAGGTCGCGCCCACGCGCCCTCTCGCCGTAACGGCCCGAGAGGATCTTGTTCAGTCTGCGCACGATCGACGAGGCCGTGGCCCCCTCATCGGATTCCCCGCCCCTGGGGCCGAGCCGCGCCCAGGCCTCGTCGCTGAGGTCGACGTGGCAGACCTGATGGCGCGCGTGTACGCCGGCGTCGGTGCGCCCGGCGACCGTCATCGTTGCCTCCTCGCGCGAGGCCATGGCCAGCGCCGCTTCAATCTCCCCCTGGACGGTGCGCAGGCCCGGCTGGGCCGCCCACCCGCGAAAGTCAGTGCCGTCGTAACCCAGGTCGAGGCGCAGGCGCCGCACGCTCACAGCTCCCACGCTCGCACGCCGCCAATAATGCCCGCGTCATTAGGCACGACGATGACGTCGTCGCCCATGAGATGCAGGTTCGACGCGGTAATCCGCTTCGAGTTACCGCCGCCCAAGTAGAGCCGATCCCACATGTACATCGGTCGTAGGCCATCGACGACGCGGCGCACGCGGCGCGACCAGTGAGTGTCGCCCAGGCGCAGGCGCTCATGCTCGCCGATGTAGTCGTCATAGGTCAGACCCCAGCGCACCGGGCCCTGCGACACCTCAACGTGGGGGGCCAGCGCTCCCCCGTCGAAAACCGCGTTGCCCAGGCCTGTGCCCAGCGTGATGATCATTTCGAGGCCACGGCCCGTGATCGCGCCCGCGCCAGCGACCTCCGCGTCGTTGAGGACCTTGGTAGGAAGGCCCAGGGCCGCCGCGATCGCACGACCCATGTCGAAATGGTCCCAGCGCTCGACGAGCTCTGGCAGGACACGCGAGCGCGGACCGTCCCTCGTGATGTAGTGAGGCGTCGCAATGACCACTCCGTGGCGAATCATGCCGGGCATCCCCATCGTCACGCGGGTCGCGGCGGGCAGCTCCCTCGCGAGGCCGACGACGGTCTCCACGAGCAGCTCAGGAGGCAGCGGGTAGGGTGTGGGGACCCTACGCGGCGGAGCCATCATCGTCCCCCGCTCATCCACGACCGATCCCTTAATACCGCCGCCACCGCAGTCAATCGCCAACGTCATCTCACGAGTCATGCACCCAGGCTACCGGATACGGCAAGGGCCGGACACCCCATGCGGGATGCCCGGCCCGATGCTCGAGTTGATCAGTGGCTCACGATCACTTCTCGTCGGCGACCTGCTCGGCGGCGTCAGCCTCCTTGCCGGCCTCGGCGGCAACTTCCTCAGCCTCGTTGGCCTTGGCGAGATCGCCCTCCTCGCGAGCCTCTTCGGCGCGCTCGGCGGCAGCCTCGGCGGCCTTCTCAGCCTCGTCGGCAACGGCCTTCGCAGCCGTCTTCTCAGCAGCCTTCACGACGGCCTTCTTCTCGACCTTCTCCATGACGAGCTCAATGCGCATCAGGGGAGCGTTGTCGCCCTTGCGGTTGCCGACGCGGATCAGACGGGTGTAGCCGCCAGCGCGCTCGGAATCCATGGCGGGGACGAGCTCCTCGAAGAGGATCGCGACGATGCCCTTGTTGGGGATCTTCTTCAGGACCGTACGGCGAGCGTGCTGGTCGCCGCGCTTGGCCTTGGTGATCAGCTTCTCGACGTAGGGGCGCAGCATCTTAGCCTTCGCCTCCGTGGTCGTGAGGCCGCGGTGTTCGATGAGCTGAGCCGCCAGGTTCGACAGAATCAGCTTCTGGTGTGCCGGGCTTCCGCCCAGACGAGCACCCTTCTTGGGGGTGGGCATGTGTTTCTCCTACGGATTCAATGCGTCCATCGGACGCACGGGGTCAGATGGACTGGTCGTCCGAAAAGATCGCGGCGGACTCCGAGTCGCCGAAGCTCGGCATGACCGAGTCCTTCAGCGTCATTCCGAGAGCCGCCAGGGACTCCTTGATCTCTTCGATCGACTTGGTACCGAAGTTGCGGATGTCGAGCAGGTCGGCCTCCGAGTGAGCAACCAGCTCGCCCACGGTCAGGATGCCGCGGCGACGCAGCGCGTTGTAGGAACGCGACTGCAGGTTCAGGTTCTCGATCGGGAGGGCCAGATCGGCTGCAAGGGTGGCGTCGGTGGTGGAGGGGCCCACCTCGATGCCTTCCGCTTCCTCGTTCAGTTCACGCATGAGGCCGAACAGCTCCACGAGCGTCTTGCCGGCCGAGGCCAGGGCATCGCGCGGGGTAATGGCCGGCTTGGTCTCCACGTCGATGACGAGGCGATCGAAGTCGGTGCGCTGCTCGACACGCGTCGCCTCGACCTTGTAGGTCACCTTGACGACGGGCGAGTAGATCGAGTCGATCGGAATGCGAGAGATCTCGGCCTGCGGATCCTTGTTCTGAGCGGCCGACACGTAGCCGCGGCCACGCTCGACGGTCAGCTCGATCTCCAGCTTGCCCTTCTCATTGAGGGTGGCAAGACGCAGATCGGGGTTGTGGATCTCGACACCGGCGGGAGGCGTGATGTCGCCGGCGAGAACCTCGCCGGGGCCAGCCTTACGCAGGTACATGACGACAGGCTCGTCATTCTCGCTGGACAGGACGATCTGCTTGATGTTCAGGATGATCTCAGCGACATCTTCCTTCACACCTTCGATCGTGCGGAACTCGTGGGGGACGCCATCGATGCGGATGGACGTCACCGCTGCACCCGGGATCGAGGACAGGAGGGTACGACGCAGGGAGTTACCCAGCGTGTAGCCGAACCCAGGCTCGAGGGGCTCCAGGGTGAAACGGGAGCGCAGGTCGCTGACCTTTTCTTCGGTCAGGATGGGTCGCTCTGCAATGAGCACGTCTATTCCTTTCTGACCGGTGCCCGCTATATGACACCGGATATGGGAACCTGCTGGTGCAGGCTAAGGGAGTGTGAACCCGGGGGGTTCAGA
The DNA here is from genome assembly GCA_902373545.1 of uncultured Actinomyces sp. Classification (GTDB taxonomy): domain Bacteria; phylum Actinomycetota; class Actinomycetes; order Actinomycetales; family Actinomycetaceae; genus Pauljensenia. Next base: position 3,572 of record CABKMZ010000037.1, read on the forward strand.
CGTGGGGAGGGACGCGCCCTCCCGTCCACAAGTCAGCCGCGGCGGCGCTTCGGCGGGCGGGTGCCGTTGAAGGCCTGAGGCGTGACGTCCTGGATCGAACCGATCTCGAGGCCGGCGGCCTGCAGGGAGCGGATCGCGGTCTCGCGGCCGGAGCCGGGACCCTTGACGAAGACGTCAACCTTCTTCATGCCGTGCTCCTGGGCGCGACGAGCCGCAGCCTCGGCCGCGAGCTGCGCGGCGAAGGGGGTGGACTTACGCGAGCCCTTGAAGCCAACCTGGCCGGAGGACGCCCAGGCGACAACCGCGCCCGTGGGGTCCGTCAGGGAAACGATGGTGTTGTTGAACGTCGACTTGATGTAGGCGTGGCCGTTGGTGACGTTCTTCGAAATCTTGCGACGCGGCTTGCGGGCACCGCCCGAGCGCGAGGTCTTTGCTGCTGCCATTTCTGGTTCAGTTCCTTCTTGTCGCGGAAAGCTACCCCGTGGGGGCGGGCTCTCCTAGGCCTTACTTGGCCTTCTTCTTGCCTGCAACGGTGCGCTTGGGGCCCTTGCGGGTACGCGCGTTGGTCTTGGTGCGCTGACCGTGGACCGGCAGGCCACGACGGTGGCGAAGGCCCTGGTACGAACCGATTTCGATCTTGCGACGAATGTCGGCCTGAACCTCACGGCGGAGGTCACCCTCAACCTTGAAGTTTGCCTCAATGTAGTCACGAAGCTTGACGAGTTCCTCTTCCGTCGCGTCCTTCACGCGAGTGTCCGGGCTGACGCCGGTGGCGGCGAGGGTCTCTGCCGCGCGGGTGCGGCCGACTCCGTAGATGTATGTGAGCGCGATCTCGAGCCGCTTCTCGCGGGGGAGGTCGACGCCGGCAATACGTGCCATGGTGATGTTGCTCCAGTTGTTCATCGGAGGTCGTCATCGCTCAGTCCGGGCGAGCAGCCCGGCCCCGGCCTCCGAACCGAGGGTCGCCCACGGGTGGGCGCTTAGAGTGATGCTGTGGGGCGTGATGCCCCGCGGGTCGCAGCGGGCTTCAGCCCTGGCGCTGCTTGTGCCTGGGGTTGTCGCAGATGACCATGACGTTGCCGTGGCGACGAATCACCTTGCACTTGTCACAGATCTTCTTGACACTCGGCTTGACCTTCATGGTTGTTACCTCCACTGCCCGATGGGCAGTTTGTGTCGGGTCACTTGTAGCGGTAGACGATACGGCCTCGGGAGAGGTCGTAGGGGCTCAGCTCGACGACAACTCGATCCTCGGGCAGGATGCGGATGTAGTGCTGACGCATCTTTCCCGCAATGTGGCCGAGAACCACGTGGCCATTCTTAAGTTCCACACGGAACATCGCGTTAGGCAGGGCCTCAACGACCGTGCCTTCCATCTCAATGACGCCGTCTTTCTTCGCCATATCCTCCGTTTATCCTCTACATGTCTCGGATAGGTTGCGGCGGATGCCGCTAGGCGCATCTTTGCCATGGTGACATGCGGATACGCCCAAGGAACTACTCTACGGCATGCGCACCCTCGGGCGATAGTGCTAAACTCTGTCGACTCGCTCACGTTCAATGCGTCACATTTTTCACACACGCCGTCTCACAGTAATTCAGCGCCGAGGCCGTGGATGAGTCAGCCCACGAATCGCACACCACACACCGCGCACCGCGCACGACACACCACACACCGCACACCAGAGCGAGGACTGCCCGAGCCGAACCTTACCGAATAATGTCGCACGTAATTCCCCACGGTCATTTTTCGACTACGCCTCAAAACGTTGCAATTCCAACACTGCGAATTCAAAGTTTGAAATAGTCACGAGGGAATTACGTGCGACATTGATAGAGCAGGCCCGGCGGCGCCCCACGGCGCGCCACGGCACCCGGCGGCAAGCAGGCCCTCAGGCACCAAGACAGGGTCCCAGAGTCAGAAGGCACCGTGAACCCAGGCGGCTAGTGACTACGGTTAACGCGGCCACGGCCTCGTCGATACAAGAGTCGGGCCCGGCACTCAGATGAGTACCGGGCCCTTCCGCTAAGCGTCAGTCGAGCGAGATGGGCGTGACGCCATAGGGCGACAAGCCAGCCACTCCCCCGTCGCGCGCCGTCAGCACGCTCACGCCGTCAGCCATGATCGCAATCGAATGTTCCCAGTGGGCAGCGTCACGGCCATCAACCGTGCGCACGGTCCACTCGTCGTCATCCGTCTGCGAAGCGATGTCGCCGCGCGTGAGCATCGGCTCAACGGCCAGGACCATGCCGGGCTTCAAGCGAGCCTGGATGCCGCGCACGTTGTAGTTGAGGACGTCCGGCGGCATGTGCATCTTCGTTCCGATGCCGTGTCCGACGAATTCCTCGATGATGCCGGCCTCCCAGCCGTTGATGAGGGCGTTCTCGGCGACGACCGTCTCAACGGCATTGCCGACCGCGCTGATTCGCTTGCCGGTCGCGAGTCCAGCCAGCGCCGCCCACAGGGACTCGCGCGTCACAGCGTCGAGCTGACGGCGTTCACGCAGCAGATCCTCGTCCACACCGGCAATCGAACCCGACGCGCGAATACCGGCCGCGAAGTCCTCATCAGAGACGAACTGCTCGCCAACGATCACGCTGAACGCCGCGTCGCCATGCCACTGACGGCCGCCGCGGTCGACGAACGCGCCGCAGTCAAAGGACACGATGTCGCCGGGAGCCAACTCGTAGTCACCGGGGATACCGTGGACGATCACGTCGTTGACCGAGATGCACACCGTCGCCGGGTAGCCGTAGTAGCCCTTGAAGTTGGACGTGGCGCCACCGTCGGCGATCGCCTGGGCACTCACCTCGTCCAGCTCGCGGGTTGTCACGCCGGGGCGCACGGCAGCGCGCAGCGACTCGTGGATCGACGCGACGACCAAGCCAGCCTCGCGCATCCACCGCAGCTGCTCGACGGTCTTGAGCTCGATGTGCGGCATCGGTTACTTCGCCACCGAATCCAGGATCGCGAAGATACGGGCCGTGACATCGTCGATGCTGCCGCGCCCATCCACGACCTCGAGCATGTCCTGGTCCACGTAGTACGTCGCCACGGGCTCGGTCTGCTGGTGGTAGACCTCGAGGCGGTGCCGCATCACGGGCTCGGTGTCGTCCGTACGGTGCTGCTCCTGCGCGCGCTTGAGCATACGCTCCACGACCTCGTCCTCATCGACCTGAATCTCCAGGACGACGTCGATCGACTTGCCCAGGTCCAGGAGCATGTCACGCAGGACGTGCGCCTGCTCCACCGAGCGAGGGTAGCCGTCCAGCAGGAAGCCCTTGGCCGTGTCGGGCGCAGCCAGACGCGCCTTCACCATGGCGTTCGTGACCGAGTCCGGAACGAACTCGCCACGATCCATGTAAGCCTGCGCCTGCTTGCCGATCTCCGTACCCTCCGCCATATTCGCGCGGAAGATGTCACCCGTCGAAATGGCGGGGATGTCCAGGCGCTCAGCGATGCGCGAGGCCTGGGTGCCCTTGCCAGCTCCGGGAGGGCCGAGGAGGATGACGACTGTCATTTCAGGAATCCTTCGTAGTGATGCTGCTGCAGCTGAGTGTTGATTTCCTTCACCGTCTGCAGACCAACGCCGATGATGATGAGGAGCGTCGTACCGCCGAAGGGCATCTGCGAGCTCGACAGCTTCAGCGGGATGATAGCGAACGACGGCAGGAGGGCGATGATCACCAGGTAGAGAGCGCCGGCCGTCGTGATTCGGTTGATCACGAAACGCAGGTACTCGGCCGTGGGACGACCCGCACGGTACCCGGGGATAAAGCCTCCGTACTTCTTCATGTTGTCCGCGACCTCGTCCGGGTTGAACGTGATCGCCGTGTAGAAGAAGGCGAAGAACAGTGTCATGAGTCCGTAGATCGTCAGGTAGAAGCCGCTACCCTGCGTGAAGTGCGAAGAGATCCACTGGACCCAGGCGTCCTGAGGCTTGCCGAACTGAGCGATCATCGGAGGCAGCGCCAGGATCGAGGAGGCGAAGATGACGGGAATAACGCCCGACATGTTGATCTTCAGAGGAATGTAGGTGGTGGTTCCGCCGTACTGGCGGCGCCCAATCATGCGCTTGGCGTACTGGACCGGGATCCGGCGCTGAGCCTGCTCAATGTACACAACGGCGATAGCGACGACGAGCAGCAGCGCGACGATCGCAGCGACCGAACCCCACTTGCCAGCCTGGCCGATCGACAGAAGCTGCTCGGGCAGACGAGCGGCAATCGAGGTGAAGATCAGGAGGGACATACCGTTGCCGATGCCGCGCTCCGTGATGAGCTCGCCGAGCCACATGATGACGCCGGTACCGGCCATCATGACGATGATCATCATGATGAAGGTCAGGACCGAATGATCGCGAATAACGGGCTCGGAGCAGGCCTGGAAGAGCTGGCCGCTGCGGGCCAGCGAGATCGTCGTCGTGGCCTGGAGGACGCCCAGGAAGATCGTCAGATAACGCGTGTACTGCGTCAGCTTCGCCTGTCCGGTCTGACCTTCCTTGTGGAGGTCATCGAAACGCGGGATGACGACCCTCAGAAGCTGGATGATGATCGACGCGGTGATGTAGGGCATGATGCCCAGCGCGAAGATCGACAGCTGCAGCAGAGCACCACCCGAGAACAGGTTCACGAGGTCAAGCAGCGAGGCCTGAGACTCTTGCGCCATACAGCGCTGCACAGCCTGCGAGTCGACACCGGGTGTCGGAATGAACGAACCCAGCCGGAACGCGGCCATGATGAACAGGGTAAAGAGCAGCTTCCGACGCAAGTCGGGGGTACGGAACGCCTGGGCAAATGCACCGAGCAAGGCTTCCTCCTACGGGTGATGGGCAGCGGGGCGAAAGCCCCTAGACTGACTTAGCTTACCCGACACGGGTAACAAATGGCGAGATCCAATCATTATTAAGAACGCACTTTCGTGTATTTAACGAAACACGTCGTGCGCGCAGCCCGCTCCTACAGCGAGTTGCTTTTGCGCGAGAAGGGCCGCTTGACACCCCTCGTCAGCGCGTTGAGGGCAAAGATAACGGGGGTGGTCCATGAAGGACCACCCCCGTTCACCTCAGCGGGCCGAAATGGACCCGCCAGCGGCAGTGATCTTTGCCTCGGCGGAGGACGACCAGGAGTCGACCTCGACCTCGAGCTTGACGCTCAGTTCGCCGGTACCGAGCACCTTGACGGGCGCGGAGTCGCGAACGGCGTGCTTGGCGATGAGATCCTCAACCGTGACCTTGCCGCCCTCGGGGAAGAGCTCCCCGAGCTTGCCAACGTTCACGACCTGGTACTCAACGCGGAAGGGGTTCTTGAAGCCGCGAAGCTTCGGCAGACGCATGTGGATCGGCATCTGGCCACCCTCGAAGCCGGCAGCAACCTGGTAACGGGCCTTGGTGCCCTTGGTGCCACGGCCAGCGGTCTTACCCTTCGAACCCTCACCGCGACCCACGCGGGTCTTCGCGGTCTTGGCTCCGGGGGCAGGACGCAGGTGGTGCAGCTTAACGATCTGCGTCTTCTTCGTGGAGTCCGCCATTGTCAGTCGACCTCCTCAGCGGTCACCAGGTGACGCACGGTGCGAACGGCGCCCAGAACGGCATCCGTCTGCTCACGCACGACACTCTGGCCGATCTTGCGCAGCCCGAGGGTGCGCAGCGTGTCCTTCATGTTCTGCTTCGCGTGAGCAGAGGACTTGACCTGCGTGATCTTGATGTTCTTCGCCATCACTTAGCCTCCCCTGCAGCGGCCTTGTCGGCCTCGGCGGCCTCGGCAGCCGCGCGCTTCTCGGCCTCGCCCTCTGCGCGAGCGCGCAGCATGGACGCGGGAGCAACGCGCTCGAGGGGCAGGCCGCGACGAGCGGCAACAGCCTCGGGCTGCTCGAGCTGCTTGAGTGCGTCAACCGTCGCGTGGACAATGTTGATCGCATTGGACGAGCCCAGCGACTTGGTGAGCACGTCGTGAACGCCCGCGGCCTCCAGGACGGCGCGCACCGGGCCACCGGCGATAACACCGGTACCGGGGGCGGCCGGACGGAGCAGGACGATACCGGCGGTATCGCGGCCCTGCACCACGTGCGTGATCGTGCGGCGGATCATCGGGACGCGGAAGAAGTTCTTCTTCGCCTCCTCGACGCCCTTGGAAATGGCCTGGGGAACTTCCTTGGCCTTTCCGTAGCCGACGCCCACCGTGCCTTCGCCGTCACCCACGACAACCAGGGCGGTGAAGGAGAAACGACGTCCACCCTTCACGACCTTGGAGACGCGGTTGATGGTAACGACGCGCTCGATGTACTCGTTCTTGTTCTCGTTGTTCCGGCGGTTATCGCGATCGTTGCCGCGGCCGGAGCGGCGCTCACGGCGATCGTTGTTCTCGCCCGCGCCCGAACCGTTCCTGTCTCGCTGCTGTGCAGCCATCAGATGATCTCTCTTTCTTTCGGCTCGTTCACAGCTCGAGTCCGCCCTCACGGGCGGCCTCGGCAACGGCCGCAACGCGACCTGCGTACTTGTTACCACCGCGGTCGAACACGACAGCGGAGATACCGGCAGCCTTCGCACGCTCGGCAATCAGCGAGCCGACCTTGCGAGCCTTGTCGGTCTTCGTACCCTCGGCACCAGCGAGTTCGGCCTCGATGTCGGAGGCCGACACCAGGGTGTGGCCGACCGTATCGTCGATGACCTGAGCCACCATGTGGCGGTTCGAACGGGTGACGACCAGACGGGGACGCTCGGGCGTGCCGTTGATCTTCTTGCGGAGGCGGAGGTGACGGCGCTTGCGAGCGACGAACTTGCCCTTGCCCTTGATCGAGTAAGCCATCACTTACCAGCCTTTCCGACCTTGCGACGGATGGTCTCGCCCACGTAGTGGATGCCCTTGCCCTTGTAGGGCTCCGGCTTCTTCAGCTTGCGGATGCGAGCAGCAGTCTCACCGACGAGCTGCTTGTCGATACCCGACACCGAGAACAGCGTCTGGGACTTCGGCGCAATCGTGAACTCGATGCCCTCGGGCGGGGTGATGGTGATCGTGTGGGAGAAGCCCAGGGAGAACTCAAGGTCCTTGCCCTTGGCAACCACGCGGTAACCGGTACCCGTGATCTCGAGATCCTTCTTGTAGCCCTCAGTCACACCAACGATCATGTTGGCGATCAGGGTGCGGGACAGTCCGTGGAGCGAACGCGAGGTGCGCTCGTCGTTCGGACGCTCGACGATAACCTGGCCGTCCTCGATCTTCGCGGTGATCGGCTCGGCGACAACGTGGGAGAGGGTGCCCTTGGGGCCCTTCACGGTCACGTTCTGGCCGTCGATCACGACGTCGACGCCGGCGGGGATAGCGATGGGGTTCTTACCAATTCGCGACATTGTTCAGCCTCCTCATCACCAGATGTAGGCGAGGACTTCCCCACCCACACCCTTCTCGGCTGCCTGGCGGTCGGTGAGCAGGCCGGAGGACGTGGACAGGATCGCCACGCCGAGGCCGCCGCGGACCTTGGGCAGGTTGGTGGACTTGGCGTACACGCGCAGACCGGGCTTGGACACGCGCTTGAGCCCCTGGATCGCAGCCTCACGGTGCGAGCCGTACTTCAGGTTGATCGTCAGGGTCTTGCCCACGCGGGCATCCTCGACGGTGGTCGAGGCAATGTAGCCTTCCTCGACCAGGATGTTCGCAATCGCGTTCTTGAGCTTCGAGTACGGCATGGAAACCGCATCGTGGTGCGCACGATTCGCGTTGCGCAGACGCGTCAGCATGTCTGCAATCGGGTCTGTCATTGTCATGGGGGTTTATTCCCCTTCCTCGTCGCGGTTTCTCCGGTTACCCGGGACCTGCGACGTTCGTTTTACCAGCTGCTCTTGGTGACACCGGGGAGTTCGCCACGGTGGGCGAGCTCGCGCAGGCACACGCGGCACAGTCCGAACTTGCGGTACACCGAGTGCGGACGACCGCAACGGTTGCACCGGGTGTAGGCACGCACGCCGAACTTCGGCTTGCGGGCAGCCTTGACCTTCAGGGATGTCTTGGCCATGGGTCAGTCCTCCTTGAACGGGAAGCCGAGGTGACGGAGAAGGGCGCGACCCTCTTCGTCGGTGGTGGCCGAGGTGACAACCGTGATGTCCATGCCGCGCACTCGGTCGATCGAGTCCTGGTCGATCTCGTGGAACATCGACTGCTCCGTGAGACCGAAGGTGTAGTTGCCGTGACCGTCGAACTGCTTGGAGGACAGTCCGCGGAAGTCACGGATACGGGGAAGCGCCGTCGAGAGGAGGCGGTCCAGGAACTCCCACATGCGGTCGCCGCGAAGCGTGACGTGCGCACCGATCGCCTGGCCCTCACGCAGCTTGAACTGCGCGATGGACTTCTTGGCGCGGGTGGTCACGGGCTTCTGGCCGGTGATCGCGGTGAGGTCGCGGATAGCGCCCTCAAGTGCCTTCGAGTCGCGAGCGGCCTCGCCGACACCCATGTTGACGACAATCTTCGTCAGTCCGCCGACCTGCATGACGTTCTCGTGCTTGAACTCAGCACGGAGCGCCTCGCGGATCTCGGAGTTGTACTTTTCCTTCAGACGCGGGGCCATGCTCAGATCTCCTTGCCCTGCTCAACGCCGCGCTTCGCGCCACCACGAGCCACGCGGACTCGGACGGTGCGGGTGCGGCCGCCGCGCTCAACGGTGTCCTCGCGGAAACCGACGCGGACGCGCTTCTTGGTCTCGGGGTCGACCAGAGCGACCTTGGACAGCGAGATGGGGGCCTCGATGGTCTCGATGCCGCCAGCGCTACCCTGCTGGCCCTGGCGCACGTGGCGCGTCTTGAGGTTGATGCCCTCGACGAGGACCTTGCCCTCGGCCGGGAACACCTGGATGACGCGGCCCTGCTTGCCCTTATCGCCGGGCTTCAAGGGCTCGAGGCCCTCCTCGGCGCGGCGGGCGTTGCGCTTGGCCAGCGCCTTCTCGTCGGACGTACGTCCGCGAACGACCTCGACGAGGTCATTCTTACGAATCTTGGCTGCCATGGATCAGATCACCTCCGGAGCGAGGGAGACGATACGCATGAACTTCTTGTCGCGCAGCTCGCGGCCCACGGGGCCGAAGATACGCGTGCCACGCGGCTCGCCATTGTTGTTGATGATGACGGCCGCATTCTCGTCGAAACGAATGTAGGAACCGTCGGGGCGGCGGGTTTCCTTACGCGTGCGAACGATCACTGCCTTGACGACTTCGCCCTTCTTGACGTTGCCGCCGGGGATGGCGTCCTTCACGGTGGCGACGATCGTGTCGCCGATACCCGCGTAGCGCCGACCCGAGCCACCGAGAACACGGATGGTCAGGATCTCCTTGGCCCCTGTGTTGTCGGCGACCTTCAGTCGCGACTCCTGCTGGATCATTTTCTATTGACTCCTGTCGTCGTGCCGGTTCTCTCCCGGATTGTACCGGTCGAGCCTTGCCGAACGGATTTCGGTCTGTGAGCGAAGGTCACTTCGCCTTTTCGAGGATCTCCACAACGCGCCAGCGCTTGGTGGCCGACAGCGGGCGGGTCTCCATGATGAGGACGAGATCGCCGACGCCGCACTCGTTGTGCTCGTCGTGAACCTTGACCTTCTTGTTCTTGCGCATGACCTTGCCGTAGAGGGCGTGCTTGACGCGGTCCTCGATCTGGACGACAACGGTCTTGTCCATCTTGTCGCTGACGACGTAGCCGCGACGGACCTTACGCTCGTTACGAGCGGTGGTTTCTGCCATCAGGCTCACTCCTCAGTGCTCGGGGCGGTGCGGTAGCCAAGCTCCCGCTCACGCGCGATGGTGTAGATCCGGGCAATGTCGCGGCGCACGGTCTTCATGCGACCGTGATCCTCGAGGTTGCCAACGGCCTGCGCGAAACGCAGGTTGAACAGCTCGGCCTTGGCCTTCTCCAGCTCCTTGGAGAGCTGAGCGTTGTCCATGGCGTCGAGCGCCTCGGTGGTCAGACCCTTATCTGCCATCAGATGTCACCACCCTCTCGGACCACGAAACGGGTCTTGATAGGAAGCTTGTGCTGGGCACGGCTGAGGGCCTCGCGAGCGAGCTCCTCGGGGACGCCTGCCAGCTCGAACATGACACGTCCGGGCTTGACGGGAGCAACCCACCACTCCGGAGCACCCTTACCGGAACCCATTCGGGTTTCGGCGGGCTTCTTGGTCAGCGGGCGGTCCGGGAAGATGTTGATCCAGACCTTACCGCCACGCTTAATGTGACGGGTCACGGCAATACGAGCCGCCTCAATCTGACGGTTGGTGATGTACGCAGCCTCGAGCGCCTGGATGCCGTAGTCGCCGAACGCCAGTTCGGTGCCACCGGAGGCGAAGCCAGTGCGGTGAGGACGGTGCTGCTTGCGGTACTTAGTCCGACGGGGAATGAGCATTGGGCTCAGGCCTCCGATCCGGTCGTGGGCGCAGCGGCCTCGGAGGCGGTTGCCTCACGGGGAGCCTGCTGCGCGGCGGTCTCCTGGTTGGGGCGTCCACCGCGGCGGGGGCCACGGCGACCGTCGCGACGGCCGCCACGCTGGGCCTGCTCGGCCTGCTGGCGAGCGAACTCGCGCTCGGTGATGTCGCCCTTGTAGATCCACACCTTGACGCCGATGCGACCGAAGGTCGTGCGGGCCTCGTGGAATCCGTAGTCGATGTTCGCGCGCAGGGTGTGCAGCGGCACGCGACCCTCGCGGTAGAACTCGGAGCGGGACATTTCAGCGCCACCCAGACGGCCGGACACCTGGACACGAATGCCCTTGGCGCCAGCGCGTTGCGCGGACTGGATGCCCTTACGCATCGCACGACGGAAGGACACGCGGGCAGCGAGCTGCTCGGCGATGCCCTGCGCAACGAGCTGCGCTTCGAGGTCGGGGTTCTTGACCTCGAGGATGTTCAGCTGAACCTGCTTGCCCGTCAGCTTCTCGAGCTGAACGCGCAGGCGGTCGGCCTCGGCACCACGGCGACCGATGACGATGCCCGGACGAGCGGTGTGCAGGTCGACGCGAACGCGGTCACGCGTGCGCTCGATGCTCACCTCGGCGATACCGGCGCGCTCGAGGTTGTCGGTCAGGAACTTGCGGATCGCGACATCTTCGGCCACGTAATCCGCGTAGCGCTGTCCCTTGGTGGTGGAGTCGGAGAACCAGCGAGACCGGTGGTCAGTGGTGATTCCCAGACGGAACCCGCGGGGGTTGACCTTCTGACCCATATCAGCGGTCTCCCTTCTTCTTGTCTTCCTTGGTCCCCACCACGATGGTGATGTGGGAGGTGCGCTTGAGGATACGACCGGCGCGTCCCTGAGCACGGGGACGGATGCGCTTCATGGTCGGGCCCTCGTCCACGTATGCCTCGAGCACGAGCAGATCGGCCTCGTTGAAGGTCTCGCCGGCGTTTTCAGCCTTGACCTTCGAGTTGGCGACTGCGCTCAGCAGCACCTTGCGGACATCGGTGGCGACGGCCTGCGGGGCGAACCGCAGAATGTCGGCGGCCTCCAGAACACGCTTGCCGCGAACCTCGTTCACAACACGGCGGGACTTCTGGGGCGTGACGCGGATGAATCGCGCCTGCGCCTTGGCTTCCATGTATCTGCCTCTTCTTCCGTGGGGCCGGCTCAGCGCCGACGTCCCTTACGATCGTCCTTGTCGTGGCTGCGGAAAGTACGCGTGGGAGCGAACTCTCCGAGCTTGTGGCCCACCATCGACTCGGTGACGAAAACGGGCACATGCTTACGGCCGTCGTGGACGGCGATGGTCAGGCCCAGGAAGTCCGGGGTGATGACCGAGCGACGCGACCAGGTCTTGATGACGTTCTTCGAGCCGGATTCGTTCGCGGCGTCGACCTTCTTGAGCAGGTGGTCGTCGACGAACGGGCCCTTCTTCAAACTACGCGGCATTTCAATCGACTCCTACTCAGCGGTTCTTGCCGGTCTTGCGACGGCGGACGATCATGCGATCGGACGCCTTCTTCGGACGACGGGTACGGCCCTCGGGCTTGCCCCAAGGCGACACGGGGTGACGACCACCGGACGTGCGGCCTTCACCACCGCCGTGCGGGTGATCGACCGGGTTCATGACGACACCACGGACGTGCGGGCGCTTGCCCTTCCAGCGCATACGGCCGGCCTTGCCCCAGTTGATGTTCGACTGCTCGGCGTTGCCGACCTCGCCGATGGTGGCGCGGCAGGTGGCCTCGACGTTGCGGATCTCGCCGGAGGGCATACGCAGCTGGGCGAAGCGGCCTTCCTTAGCGACGAGCTGCACGGAGGTGCCAGCGGAGCGAGCGATCTTGGCGCCGCCACCCGGGTAGAGCTCCACGGCGTGCACAACGGTACCCAGGGGGATGTTGCGCAGCTGCAGCGAGTTGCCGGGCTTGATGTCGGCGCCAACGCCAGCCTCGATGTGATCGCCCTGCTTGAGGCCGGTCGGAGCGAGGATGTAGCGCTTCTCGCCATCCGCGTAGTGCAGGAGGGCGATGCGGGCCGTGCGGTTGGGGTCGTACTCGATGTGAGCGACCGTCGCCGGAACGCCGTCCTTGTCGTGACGACGGAAGTCGATCACGCGGTACTGGCGCTTGTGGCCGCCGCCGCGGTGGCGGGAGGTCACGCGGCCGTTGTTGTTACGGCCACCGGTCTTGTGCAGCGGGCGCAGCAGCGACTTCTCGGGGGTGTCGCGCGTGATCTCGACGAAGTCAGAGACGGACGAGAAGCGACGGCCCGGAGTCGTGGGCTTGTACTTGCGAATTCCCATTGTTCAAATGTCCCTTCGGTTCTCAGGCCTGATCGCCGAAGATGTCGATGGTGCCCTCACGCACGGTGACGATGGCACGCTTGACGTCCTTGCGCTTACCGATCCCGTTACGGGTGCGGTAGGTCTTGCCCTTGCGGTTCTGGGTGGCGATGGAACCGATCTTGACGCCGAAGATACGCTCCAGGGCAATCTTGATCTCGGTCTTGTTCGCGCGGGGGTCAACCTCGAAGGTGTACTTGCCCAGGTCCATCAGGGCGAGCGACTTCTCGGTGGTGACCGGCTTCAGGATGATGTCGCGGGGGTTCTTGCCCGCTTCGATCGTGCTCACTTGGTCTCCTCCTTGGTACCGAGGAAGGCCTCCAGGGCGGCCTGCGTGAAGACGATGTCATCGGCGTCCAGGACGTCGTACGTGTTCAGCTGGTCGGCCCACAGAACGTGAACCTCGGGAACGTTGCGCAGGGACAGCGCGGTCAGTTCGTTGCCACGCTCGAGGACGACGAGGGCCTGACGGTCCTCGACGATCGCGCGCAGGGCGGCGAGAGCGGCCTTGGTCGAGGGCTTGTCGCCTTCGAACAGGGCGGTGACAACGTGGATGCGGTCGGCGCGCGCACGGTCGGAGAGAGCGGAACGCAGAGCGCCCTGCTTCATCTTCTTGGGGGTGCGCTGGTCGTAGTCACGCGGCTGAGGGCCGTGGACGATGCCGCCGCCGGTGAAGTGAGGCGCACGGATGGAGCCCTGGCGAGCGTTACCGGTGCCCTTCTGACGGAACGGCTTCTTGCCGCCGCCAGCGACCTCACCGCGGGTCTTCGTCGCGTGCGTGCCCTGACGGGCGGCCGCAAGCTGAGCGACGACAACCTGGTGCATCAGCGGAATGTTGGTGGGGACGTCAAAGGTCGAACCGGGGAGAACGACGGAGCCCGCCTTCTTGCCCTCGAGGTCGATGACGTCAACGTTACGATCGTCAGCCATGATCACGCACCCTTCACGGAGGAGCGAACCAGGACCACGCCGTTCTTGGGACCCGGGATGGCGCCGCTGATGAGCAGCAGGCCCTTCTCGGTGTCCACGGCCTGGATCGTCAGGTTCTGAACAGTACGACGGTTGCCACCCATGCGGCCGGCCATGCGCAGGCCCTTGAAGATGCGACCGGGGGTCGCGCAAGCGCCGATCGAGCCGGGCTTACGGTGGTTGCGGTGCGCACCGTGGGAGGCGGAAACGCCGGCGAAGCCGTGACGCTTCATAACGCCGGCAAAGCCCTTGCCCTTGGTGGTGCCGGAGACGTCGACGGACTGGCCAGCCTCGAAGGTGGCGGCGTCGAGTTCCTGGCCGAGCTCGTAGGAGTCGTGCTCGGAGGTGCGGACCTCAGCGAGGTGACGGCGGGGGGCAACCCCGGCCTTCTCGAAGTGGCCCTGCAGGGGCTTGGTGACCTTACGGGAGTCAATCTCACCGAAGCCAAGCTGAATAGCGGAGTAGCCGTCGACCTCTTCGGTACGAACCTGGGTCACGACGTTGGTGCCGACCTGCACGACAGTCAGGGGCACGAGGTGGCCGTCGGCATTCCAGACCTGGGTCATGCCGAGCTTGCGGCCGAGCAGCGCCTTAATGGGCGCGCCAGCGTGCTGCTTCTTGTTAGTCATTGCAGATGTCCTCAGAGCTTGATCTCGATGTTGACGTCCGCAGGCAGGTCGAGGCGCATGAGCGAGTCGACGGCCTTGGGGGTCGGGTCGATGATGTCGATGAGCCGCTTGTGCGTGCGCATTTCAAAGTGCTCGCGGCTGTCCTTGTACTTGTGGGGCGACCGGATGACAACGAAAACGTTCTTCTCGGTCGGCAGCGGCACCGGGCCCACGACCGTGGCGCCCGCACGCTGTACGGTGTCCACGATCTTGCGCGCGGAGCTGTCGATGACCTCGTGGTCATACGACTTGAGCCGGATGCGGATCTTCTGTCCCGCCATGCCGTCTTACCTCTTCTCGTACAGATTCGCCGCCGGTCCCCGCACTCGGGCGTGTCGCAGCCGTTGTGCTCGCGATCCCTCGCGCAGACCGACGTCTTGTCCAAAGATCTTGGGCATATTGCCCGACCCATACGTGATGGCACGCATGGGCCACCCCAGATACGCTGAGGCAACCGTGCCATTCTGTCAGAGTTCCACCCGCGAGCACAATCCCAACGGCTCATTCTCGCATGTGAAACCACCGACAGAGTGGCGTCAGCGCGGTGTTTACCGCCTATGGCAGCAGCAACCGTCACCAAGAAACTAACGTACCCCGCACTCGGGCGTGTCGCAAGTGGGGATGCGTCACACCGCAGTTGTACGAGGCCTGCCTGGCCTGCGATGACAAGGTTATCCGCGCGTGTGGGGCCGCATTGCGCGCACAAGGGTGATCAGTCTCTCGACACAAACCCGTGCCCGCATGACGACAGCGCTCCGCGTGCGATGGTGCACCGCTGTCAGCATCACGCGCGACAATGGGCACAACACCACTAGTAACAACCAACAACCCTCACAACGCCCGGTCCACACAACCAGACCAGGCCACCCCCGTGTGGAGTGGTGACACGATTGCGAACGTCCCACACATGCGGATAGGTTAGCCACTCACGGATAGGTTAGCCGCTTACGGATAGGTTATGAGGCTATCCGCATGTGCGTAACCTATCCACGAGCGCGTTACCTATCCGCAAGCAACGCAAACATGCCCACCCGGAGCGCCACACTCCCCCGCCGCACGCCGGGCATAGCGAAGGGCCCCGCCTCCACGTGGGAGGCGGGGCCCTCAATGCCGCTGGATCAGCAGCGAATCATATCTGAGACAAACTCAGAGGGTGATTCACTTGATGATCTTGGTGACACGACCGGAAC
>CABKMZ010000038.1 GCA_902373545.1 uncultured Actinomyces sp.
CCGCCTCTGGCGCAGGAGACGCGGGGACGGCCACCTCGGGCGCAGGCGCGGAAGCGACCGGAGCCGCCGTCTGAGCGGGCACCGAGGAAGGAGCGGGAACAGACGCCGCGGGCGCTGGCGCGGAAGCGACCGGAGCCGCCGTCTGAGCGGGCACCGAGGAAGGAGCGGGAACAGACGCCGCCGGCTCAGGCGCAGCAGACGCGGGGACGGCCACCTCGGGCGCTGGCGCGGAAGCAGCCGGAGCCGCCGCAGTCGGCTCAACAGCAGCCGCCGGAGTGGGCACCGAGGAGGGAGCAGGAGCCGAGGCCGCCTCTGGCGCAGGAGACGCGGGGACGGCCACCTCGGGCGCAGGCGCGGAAGCAGCCGGAGCCACCGTCGGAGCGGGCACCGAGGAAGGAGCGGGAACAGACGCCGCCGGCTCGGGCGCAGGAATGGCTGCCGCGGGCGCGAGCGCGGAGGCAGCCGCAGGTGCCTTGGCGGGCTCGGGAGCGGATGCCGCCGCAGCTGAGAACGAGTTTTCGGGAGTGCTAGCAACGGGCAGAGGGACCGAATCGGTCACCGGCAGGCTCCTGCTCGCCTGAGCTGGTGCCGCGTCAGCGACGGGCAAACTGCGCTCCGATCGGGCGGGCGCCGCGTCGGGTGTCGCACTCTGTGCAGCTGCCGGGGCGCCGACTTCGGGCTGGGGATGAGGTGCCGTGGCACTCATAC
Source organism: uncultured Actinomyces sp. (assembly GCA_902373545.1). GTDB lineage: Bacteria > Actinomycetota > Actinomycetes > Actinomycetales > Actinomycetaceae > Pauljensenia. The sequence continues at coordinate 709 of CABKMZ010000038.1, forward strand.
CGGTCACCGGGCCACGCGGGGCACCATCGGGGCCACCAAGAGCACGCTGGGCGATACCCCTCTGACCCGACGAGGCCGTGGCACTCATACCGGTCACCGGGCCACGCGGGGCACCATCAGGGCCACCAAGAGCACGCTGGGCGATACCCCCCTGACCCGACGAGGCCGTGGCACTCATACCGGTCACCGGGCCACGCGGGGCACCATCAGGGCCACCAAGAGCACGCTGGGCGATACCCCCCTGACCCGACGAGGCCGTGGCACTCATACCGGTCACCGGGCCACGCGGGGCACCATCAGGGCCACCAAGAGCACGCTGGGCGATACCCCCCTGACCCGACGAGGCCGTGGCACTCATACCGGTCACCGGGCCACGCGGGGCACCATCGGGACCACCAAGAGCACGCTGGGGCACGCTACCTTGAGCCGCGGGAGCGTGGCCCGAGCCGCCCAGTCCCCGCTGAGGCGCGCCGCTCTGTCCCCCCGTGGCCGCGCCCGGTGCAAAGGGCCCGCGGCCACCGCGCTGCCCATTGGCGCCAGGACGCTGTGGGGTCGGCGCCCCATGCCTGTGGCTGGGAGTCGGGTGGGCCTCACTGGCGGACGGACGCTTGTGGCCCGCAGAGGTGGTCGCCTCGCGCGCGGAGGGACGCCTGCGTTCAGACACAGGAGTGATGTCGGTGGGATCGGCACCCTGCGGCAGGAAAGTGGTCGCAGGGGCGACGTCCGAGCCGCCTGACTGGGGCAGGAAAGTCGTTGCGGCCGCATCGTCCGAGCCGCCTGACTGGGGCAGGAAACTCGTCGCGGCCACGTCATCAGAGCCACCCGACTGGGGCAGGAGCTGCGTCGCGGGAGTCGCCTCGGAAGCGTTGCTGTCAGGAAGGGAGGGCATCACGGTCGTCGGTGGCACATACGCGCGCCCGCGTGGCGTCGATGCTCCGGGGTATCGAGGATTAGTCATTGTTATTCCTTCATTTCTCAGGCGGTGCGCACGCGTGCGGTCACGGCTTCAGAGACATCGTGTTGCTGCTGGGCAATGGACGTCAGACGCAAGAACTCGCGCCTGTTGTCCGCAGCCTCCGTGAGCATTTGGCGGTCGTTGTCGATACGGGCGTGGTCGGGTCCACGCTTGGCCATCATGCACTGGTCAAGCCCGAGCGCGGCGAGGTTGGACAGGAAGGAACGCATCGCACGCTTTGCATCGCGACCGCCCACGCCAGCCCATTTCACGGCGGCCTTGCGTGCGCGCATGTCCGTCGCCATCGTCACCTCACCGGGCAGCACCCAGCCGGTACGCACGTAGGGAATGAGGCCCTTGCGAATCTTCGCTGCTTCCTTACGCGACGCGAGCACCAGCAGGGTCGTCCACAGGACGAAGCCCGGCACCTGGATCACCAGGTAGAGCATGAGGAAGCGTGCAGGCCCCAGGCTGCTACTGCCGTTCCACGCGAAGTGAATGAGCATGGCGAAGAACCAGAACAACAGGACAATGCCAGCTTTGGACCAACCGCGCTTGAACCTGAGGACAGCCAGCGCCAAGCCGATGCCGGTCATCGACGTGGCCATCGCGTGCACGAAGGGGCTCATGAGACCGCGGATCGCGACCACGAACAGGAGGCTCGCCGTCCCCGTAGCTTCCTCGCGCAGGAAGTAGAGGATGTCCTCTGTGAACATAAAGCCAGCTGCGGAGAAGCCCGCGTAGATGACGCCGTCGAGCACCGAGTTGATGTTGGTGCGGCGCACGATGACGACGATGACGACGCCGATTCCCTTGAGTGTCTCCTCCACGAGGGGTGCAACAAACGTTGCGGACAGGGCGCTGGCCGTATCAAGGTCGCCCAGATTGTAGGCAAGATTCGTACCCAGGGCGGTATTGAGAATGCCGGAGGATAGGGTGGCCACGCCGGCGCCCCACACGAACAGGGCCAGTTTCGTCTTCCACGGCTCGGGCTCCCACCGGTCGATCAGGAAGAGGAATCCGACGACGATGGACAGGGGGATGAGCGCGAGCAGCGTGGTCTTCACAAAGGCCATGACGCCCGTTGCTTCCGGGCTGAGGAAGAAGATGATCAGGCCGATAAGGCCCAGAATACCGAGGGAGGTGAGGACCACCTCGAGCCACGGGAACGAGTGTATGGGCTTTGGTGGCTGCCACACGGGCGCGGCGTCGTCGGGGGCCGGGGCGCTGATTCCGTTGTCGTCACCGACGGTCGCGGCGCTGATCTTCTTCAGGCGGTAGTCTTCCCCGGGTCCGCCCCAGTGTGTGCTTCGCATGTCAGTATCCTCGTCCGCCAATGTGTGTGTCGTCGTCAAAGTCGATGGGCTCGGGTATCGGAGCATGTCCGGCAAGCCTGAGCAATTTTACCATTCGTGCTGAGCGCAGAGCCCGGACTCCTGCTACGTCCACGTTGTGCACGTTTCGCGTCAATTCGATGCGGTAACAGGTCGCGTCCAGCGCTTCCAGCCGCGCGGCCGCGTGCGGGTCGGCTGTCACCTGGGCGCGGACGGGCGGAGTAAGGGTGTCACGGATGGCACGGGACAAGGCGGAGGCACGCTCGAGGCGGGTGGCCACCTCGACCCGATCGGCTCTGCGCGAGGCCGTGGTGCGTCGGTCGAGGCCATCTGTCGTGAGCTGGTCGCCGTCGTCGTGGATGGTGGCGCGTGCGATATCGAGCATCGTCTGGGCTCCCCCGTCTTCAAAGGGCGAGGTTTGGGCGAGAAGGGAGGCCTCGGACGCGCGTCGGAGCAGCAGGCGCGAGAGAGCCTCGCGCGAGGCAATGATGCGCTGGTGGAGGCGGTCGAGTCGGCGCGCCCGCCCGATAGCCGCGCCGACGCTGACGGCCACGATGACCAGGGCGACCGCGAGAGCGCCGAACACCCAGACGGACTGTGAGATCACCACGTGTCCCCTTCCCGATCCGTGCGCCCGCGCAACAGGTCCCGCGTGCGGCGCGTCCCAGACACGGCGGGGCTGCCCATGTCGATGGCGAGCTTGTAGACCTCGAACACCTTGTCCGTCACGACCTCCCAGTCGTACTGCGCGGAGGCTCGCTGTCCGGCGTCGGACACCTGCTCCAGGCGGCTCGGGTCGCTCAGCAGGTCAATGAGGGTGGCTGCGAGCGATTGCGAGTTGCCGGTCTCGAAGAGCGCCCCCGCGCGACCGTCCTCGAGGACGGCTCGGAAGGCCGGGATGTCGGAGGCGACGACGGCGGTGCGCGCGCTCATGGCCTCGACCAGGACGATGCCGAAGGACTCCCCGCCCGTCTGCGGGGCGACGTAGACGCTCGCTCCGGCCAGCAAGGACTCCTTTTCCTCGTCGCTAATGCCTCCCAGGAAGGACACGGAATCACCGAAGCGAGCCACGGCCTCGCGACAATCGGGGGCGTCTCCGCGCCCGGCAATCAGGAAACGAGCGCCCGGGAAGCGCGCGAGCACGCGCTCGATCGCGCCAACGAAAATGCTCAGGCCCTTGCGCGGCTCGTCGAGGCGCCCCAGGAACACGACGACCGGGCGATCCGCAGTGGCCGCCCACTGTACAAGCGGCGTCGCTGTGCGGAACGAGGCCGTCTCCACCCCGTTCGGAATGATGACGGCGTCCCCACCGTGATGCTCGATGAGTGTGCGCCGCGCCTCCTCGGAGACGGCGATCCGCACGCCGATGCGCTCCATGTACAGCCTCATGGGCGCCGAGGCAATGGAGCGGGAAACCGAGCGGCCCAGCGCCGCGTGGAACGTGCCAACCAGCGGGGCGCGCGAGGATATCGCCGCGGCCATCGACACCGACGGGACGACGGGCTCGTGGACGTGCACGACATCGAAGTTATTCTCAGCGAGCCAGCGCCGCGTGCGCTTCATCGTCGTCGGCTTGACCGAAATATTGGCAACCGAGCCGTTAAAGGGAATCGACACCGACGATCCAGCCGACGTGATCCACTCGGGCAGGTCCTCCGACGTCGACGGCGTCAGGACGCGCACGTCGTGTCCGCGCGAGCGAAGCTTGAGCGCCAGGTCTCGGATGTGAAAGCCCACTCCCCCGGGCACGTCCCACGAATAGGGGTTGACGATCCCAATCTTCATCGATTCTTCCTCTCGTGCTCAGCGCGGGCGCGCGCCAGACGTTGCGGATCCAGATCCTCGACGTACACCCGCTGCATCATGTGCCAGTCCTGGGGACGATCCGCCATCATCGCCGCGAACTCGCTGACCCAGGCCTGCGTGAGCGCCTCGACCCGGTTCACTCCGGGTGCACGATCCGTCGGCGCACTGATCGGGCCGACGCAACGCACGCGCACGTCTGCCCCTGCCGACGTCTCGTTTTCGTAGGTGATACAGGCCGCGAACAGCGGACGGTCCAGTTTCGTCGCGAGCGCCGCGGGGCCCGCCGCGACGAGCGCACGTCCAGTCCCCAGATCAACCTCGATGCCCGACCCCGAGATATCGCGATCGGCCAGGAGCGGCACGATGACGCTGCGGCCCCGCACGCGTTCAACGAGGGTCGAAAACACCGACTCGCCTGGACCAACACCGATGATCTCCATACCCAGCCCCTCGCGCAGAGCGACGAACCGCTCGAAAAGCGAGGGAGGCTCAACCTTTTCGGCGACAGTAACGATCCCGGGGCCGTTGGCGCACACCCACGCTCCTGCTCGATCCCAGCTGCCCGAATGACCCAGCGCCAAGATGACCGGCCCATCTGCGCTAGCCTCGACCAGTGCGTCAAAACCCTCGAAGGTCACTCCCTCCAACAGGGGTGCGCCTCGGCGCGAGCCGAGCATCAGTTCCTCGGCGTAGTTACGGATGTGCGAGCGCACAGCCGCCTCGAGACGTTCATCCGAGACCGGGCTGCCAGTCAGACGAGCCATGTTGGCGCGCAGGCGCTCGATCGGGGCGCCACCCCGACGCGCCACAAGACGCGCTCCCCTATCTGCCAGGCGCATCACGCGTCGCAGCGGCAGACGAGGAGCGAGACGGAATGCGAGCGAGAGGGCGGAGAAGGTCACTGGGCTCCCTCGTCGATGTGGCGCGCGGTGAACCAGATGCGCTGGCACACCGTCACGAAGGACGCGAACGCCACCCACGTCAGGCCAACCGCGAACACCCACTGCGCCAGGCCCACGCTCATAAGAATCGCGCTGCCCATGCCGACGATGAGCCGATCGGTGCGCTCGGCGATGCCGAGCTTGGCCACGACGCCGACAGACTCCGCGCGGGCGCGAGCATACGGCACGGCCGCGGCGCCGACGATCGAGCAGATGCCGGCGATGATCGCCCACGTCCGCACGGGCGAGTCCGCCATCTGGAAGACCGCGTAGGCGCTCAGCGATCCGAAGACCGCGCCGTCGGCCAGACGGTCCAGGGTGGAGTCAAGGAACGCGCCAAAGCGCGTACCGCCGGCCGTCATGCGTGCCAGCGTACCGTCGACGGAATCGCCGAACATGACGATGGCGAGGCCGATGGCCCCCTGCCAGATCCAGCCCTGCGGCAGACAAAGGACGGCGATGACGACCGTCGCGACCGTGCCTGCGACCGTCACCATGTTGGGGGTGACTCCGAGACGGGCAAGAACGCGCGCGAGCGGCGTAAAGATTGCCTTCGTGATGAATCGACCGTGATTGCCGAGCATCAGCCCTCCTGAGGCCAGGCGGCGGCGAGGCGGGCGCGAGCATCCTCAAGAAGCTCGGGCACGGCCTTCGTGCGCGCGATGATAGGCAGGAAGTTCGCGTCCCCTGCCCACCGGGGCACCACGTGCTGGTGCAAGTGCGCGGCAATGCCAGCCCCCGCGACCTCACCCTGGTTCATGCCCAGGTTGAAGCCGTGCGGGCCGGCGACCTCACGCGAGACGCGCATGGCGGTGGCCGTCAGGTCGCCGAGCTCGACGCGCTCCTCGTTCGTCAGCTCCGTGTAGTCCGACACGTGACGGTACGGGCACACGAGCAGGTGGCCGGAGTTGTAGGGAAACAGGTTCATGAGAACGAAGCAGGTGGCACCCCGAAAGACGATCAGCCCCTCATCGTCGGCCTTTGTCGGCGCGCTACAGAACGGACACGTCCGATCCGAGGCATCGGCGGGCTTGCCCTCCCCGTGGATGTAGGCCATCCGGTACGGGGTCCAGAAGCGACCGAAGCCGTCCGGGACGCCCGCAAGCTCGCGGGCGTCCTCGGTGGGCAGCGGTTCGGTGTGCGTGCCCTGCTCCGTCATATCGCTCACGCCTCGTCGAGGCCGTCGATCTGGTCGGCGTTGTTGCGCTGCTCAATGTGCGACACGATCAGCTCGACCGCGCGATCAACGGCGACGCCGTTGTGCTGCGAGCCGTCACGCAGACGGAAGGACACCGCCCCGGCCTCGACGTCCTCGCCGCCGGCGATGAGCGTGAAGGGGATCTTGTCCTTGGAGGCGTTGCGGATCTTCTTACCGAAGCGATCGTCCGACAGGTCGGTCTCGACGCGCACGCCACGCTCGCGCAGCTTGGCGGCGACGTCCTTGACGTAGCCGTCGAAGGCCTCGGCGACGGGGATGAGGCGGACCTGGACGGGCGAGAGCCACGCCGGGAACGCGCCCGCGTAGTGCTCGGTGAGGACGCCGATGAAGCGCTCGACGGACCCCAGCTTCGCGGAGTGGATCATGACGGGGCGCTGGCGGGAGCCGTCGGCTGCCGTGTACTCCAGGTCGAAGCGGTCGGGCTGGTTGAAGTCGTACTGAATGGTCGACATCTGCCAGGTGCGGCCGATCGCATCCTTGACCTGCACGGAGACCTTGGGGCCGTAGAAGGCGGCGCCGCCCGGATCGGGAACGAGATCAAGGCCGGTCGCGGCGCAGGCGTCTTCGAGGGCCTTCGTGGCAGCCGCCCAGTCTTCGTCCGAACCGATGAACTTGTCCTTCTTCTTGCCGTCCTCGTCGCGCGTGGACAGCTCGAGATAGAAGTCCTTGAGGCCGAAAGCCGACAGGATCGACAGGAAGAACTCGATCTGCGTGCGGATCTCCTCCGAGGCCTGCTCCGGGGTGCAGTACGTGTGCGAGTCGTCCTGCGTGAAGCCGCGCATGCGGGTCAGGCCGTGGACGACGCCGCTCTTCTCGTAACGGTAGTCGTGGCCCAGCTCGTAGAAGCGCAGGGGCAGCTCACGGTAGGAGCGGCCGCGCGAGCGGAAGATGAGGTTGTGCATCGGGCAGTTCATGGCCTTGAGGTAGTACTCCTGGCCTGCCTTGGTCACGTTGCCGTCCTCGTCGCGCTCTTCATCGACGAGCATGGGCGGGAACATGGTGTCCGCGTAGTAGGGCAGGTGACCCGACGTGTGGAAGAGTCCGCCCTTGGAGATCTCGGGGGTGTGCACAAAGTCGAAGCCGGCCAACTTGTGTCGGTCGGTCACGTAGGACTCGATCTCGTGGCGCAGGATGCCACCCTTGGGGTGGAACACGACGAGGCCGGGGCCGATCTCCTCGGGGAAGGAGTACAGGTCCAGCTCGGCACCGAGGCGTCGGTGGTCGCGGCGCTCGGCTTCCTTGATGCGCTCCTGGTAGGCGACGAGGTCCTCCTTGGAGGCCCAGGCGGTGCCGTAGATGCGCTGAAGCTGGTCGTTCGACTGGTCGCCCTTCCAGTAGGCGGCCGAGGCCTTGGTCAAGGCGAAGCCGTTGCCGATCAGCTTGGTGGAGGGCAGGTGGGGGCCGCGGCACAGGTCCTTCCAGGCGACGGAACCGTCGCGGCGGACGTTGTCGTACATGGTGAGGGTTGCGCCGCCAACCTCGACGGAGGCGCCCTCGGCACCCTTGCCCTTCGTGGTGACGAGCTCGAGCTTGTAGGGCTGCTCGGCCAACTCAACCACGGCCTCGTCCTCGGAAATCTCGCGGCGCACGAAGCGCTGGCCTTCCTTGATGATGCGCTTCATGCGCTTCTCGAGGTCGCGCAGCAGCTCGGGGGTGACAGCGTCGATGTTGCCGAAGTCGTAGTAGAAACCGTCGGTGATGAAGGGGCCGATGCCGAGGTTCACGTCGGGGAAGACGTCCTGAACGGCCTGCGCGAGCACGTGGGTCGCGCTGTGACGCAGGATGTTCAGGCCGTCCTCGCTGGCCAGGGTGATGGCCTCGACGGTCGTGCCCTCTTCGAAGGCAGTGGCGAGGTCACGCGGTTCGCCGTCGACCTTGATGGCGACGACGTCGCGGGCCTTGTCGAACCACGTCGTGCCCGTGGTCCCCGCCGGTACGGTCTGGTTTTCTCCGTCGATGACGAGCGAGATGTCGGGCACGGTGTCTCCTTGTTTGATTCCTTCGAGAGCGTATGTTGCTAGTGGGATTCTATCCCTGGTGAGGGCGCCCTTCAGGAGCGGGCGCGCCAGTCCTTCACCGCTTTGGCGGCGGTCAGAGCACGGTAGGTGGCCTTCTTGACGGGCATGTCCCAGCCGCCGGGCACGTCCGTGTAGTGCGAGGCGAAGGCGCTCTTGTACTTGCCGACGCTGTACAGATCGGGGCAACGCGGCGAGTGCGCACCCATCAGGTCGAATTCACGCACGCCGTCGCGCGCCAGGAATTCGGCGGCCAGGAAGTCAAGGACCGGAGGCTGACGCAGGCGTCGGCCGGCCTCGGTGGAGGCGCCGTACTCGGCCTGGGCGCGGATGCCCTCGACGAGGCAGAAGTCCCAGCACAGGATGTTGCCGTCGGCGTCGCGCATGGAGAAAATGCGCGCATGCTTGGGGCCGAGCGTGGTGAGCAGGCTCATGTAGTAGTCCTTGGGGTGAGGACGGAACCCGTCGCGCTCGGCGGTCTCCTCCATGACGGCGTAGTACTCGTCGATGACCTCGGCCGCGTTGGCCGTGTCCTCGTGGAAGGTGACGCCCTCGGCCTTGCCCTTCTTCAAGCCGGAGCGGATCGAGCGCTTACCGGACTTGGTCATGGTCGCCAGGATCGCGTCCTCGGTCTTGCCGGAGGTGTCGATGACGACGGTGCGGTCGTAGGAGATGGTCTGCAGCGGCATCACCAGGTCGGGGTGCTGGTAGATGGCGTGCAGGCGCACGAAGGCGACGGACTTGTCGCGCTTGTGGATTTCTGCGAGCAGGTCGGCGCGCAGCGCGGCCTCCCGCTCGGGGGTGGCCTCCTTGACCCACGCGGGTCCCCACTTGGCCCACAGGTAGTGCACGCCGCGCAGGGAGTACTTGTACAGGGTGATGAAGGCGACCTTGGTGTCGTCCTCGCACCACGCGTAGCGTCCCCACACGCCATGACCCTGCGACTTCTCAAAGGTCTCCCACACGCAGGTCTGTTCGATGGGAAGGGAGCGGTCCTGGAAGCCGGAGACAGCGGCGGTCTTGTCTTCTTGAGAGATGGGCACAAGTGAGGTGGTCGTCATGGTGTCCTCGGTTTGTCGAAAGTTTCGGTGGTCAGTCTAGCAGGGGCCCTGCCCCCATCGACGAGGCCGTGGCCCGGCGACGGGGGCCGTGCGAGCGGGCGGTTCGTCTCAGTACGAGGTCTCGGTCGGCTCGGGGTAATAACGCGCGAACTTACGGCGGTGATTCTGCTTCTGGAGCCACACGATGAGGTTGCGGCGCAGGTCTTTTTCGGTGGGGTTCAGAAGCAGGTCAAAGCGACGTCCCTCGCGGATGATGCGCTTGACGCGGCCGCGCAGGTCGGAGTCGGTGATGTAGCGCAGGAGCAGCGAGTCGGGAACCAGCGTGTAGAGGATCTCGTCGGTGGCCTGGGTCTGCTCGCAGGCCTGGCCGTCGATGAGGTCGGCCACCATGGGGATCATGGGATTGGCGCCCGCGGCGGCCATGTACCAGTTGTTGCGGCCGATACGCGGGTTGACCTCGAAGAACAGGGCGCGCCCATCGCGCGGATCGATTTTGACGTCAAAGTTCGCGAATCCCCGATAGCCGTTCTCGGTCAGCAGCGCGCATGCGTCCGCCCACAGCTGCGGGAAGTCCTCGGTGATCATGGCGACGGGGTTGCCGATCATGGTCGGCGCGTGGTCCTCCAGGAGCACGCGGGCAGAACCGATGAGGGTGACCTCGCCGCGCGAGTCGACGTACGCGGTGATGGAACGCATCGCCGTATTGTCGCCGGGAACGAGCTCCTGAACCAGGAAGGTGTCGCGGAAGCCCGCCTTCTTGAGGGTCTCCCACAGCTTGGCCAGCTCGGCGGGCGTGTCGATAAACCAGATCTTGCGCTTGCCCTCGAACTCGAGAACGTCGTAGGGCTCACCGTTGGCCGCCTTGGCCACCACGGGGAACGTGAAGGGAATCTCCGGGGCAACCCAGGCCTCGTTCGTCGCGTCGGAGAAGTCGACGACGACCGTGCCGGGGGTGTCAATGCCGGCGCGCTCACAGGCGCGGGCAAACTCGGCCTTATCCGTCAGGCGGTTCATGACCTCCAGGTTCGGGAAGGGCAGCGCGTAGTGTCGCGACAGCTTGTCCATGTTGCGTGCCACGAACGCGGAGAAAATGTCGTGGTTCGCCATGAGGATGAGCTTCTTGTCGGGATGCTCCCCCGCGATCGTCATGAGCGTGTCGAGCAGCTGCGCATCCGTCGCGTGGGCGCTCACATGACGAACATCGAAAAAGTGTGACCGTGTAATCGATTCGGTCGGCTGGGACCCCACGCAGATGCAGCGACATCCGAAAGCTTCATTGAAACAGCGGCCGATTCCGTAGACGCCGAAGTCTCCTCCGATGATCACGGGGAGGATGTCCTGGCGAGGAGAAAGCGGACGAGGCCGGGTCAGGTAGTCGATCGTCATGCCCCAAGCCTAGCGCCTGGTAGGATACAGAACGATCCCTGAGACTTGACTCACCTACAGGAAGTCCACCATGAGCGCCCAATTCCCGCCCCACAATGGCCAGCCCTATCAGCGTCCGCCGATGGGTGGATACAACCCGCGCGGATACCAGCAGGGCGGCTACCAGCAGGGCCAGCAGCAGGGCGGATACCAGCAGGGTCCGCAGCAGGGCGGATACCAGCAGGGCCAGCAGCAGGGTGGATACCAGCAGAACCCGCAGCAGGGCCCGCAGCAGGGCCCGCAGCAGGGCGGATACCAGCAGGGCGGATACCAGCAAGGCCAGCAGCAGGGCGGATACCAGCAAGGCCAGCAGCAGGGTGGATACCAGCAGGGCCAGCAGCAGGCTGGCTACCAGCAGAACCCGCAGCAGGGCGGATACCAGCAGAACCCGCAACAGGGCCAGCAGCAGGGTGGATACCAGCAGGGCCAGCAGCAGGCTGGCTACCAGCAGAACCCGCAACAGGGCCAGCAGCAAGGCGGATACCAGCAGAACCCGCAACAGAACCCGCAGCAGGGTCAGCAGCAGGGTGGATACCAGCAGAACCCGCAACAGGGTTCGCAACAGGGTCAGCAGCAGGCTGGCTACCAGCAGGGTCAGCAACAGGGTCCGCAGCAAGGCGGATACCAGCAGAACCCGCAGCAGGGCCACCCGCGTGGCGGCTATCAGCAGGCCAGGCCACAGCAGGTCCGTGTGGCTCCCAGGCCTGCCCAGAGCGTGAGCAGCTCCACCGCGGCGGACTCCAGCTCCGACAGCACACGTACCATCATCATCTGCGCGATCATTGCCGTCGTCTTCATCATCACGTTGATCGCCGGTATCTCCCTCAGGGATTATTTCTTCGAGGAAGTCGTCACGACCAGCAACGCACAGCTCCCGGCATCCTCCGAGCTCGTGCTCAGCACGCAAGCACAGCTACTCCCGGACGCTTCGGCCTGATCCCCTCCTTGAGGACCGCGATGATTCTGCGCCCCGATCTCCTGCCCGCCGCTCGTGTCGACGCCGACCCGTGGTGGATGAACGCAGTCCTCTACCAGGTGTATCCGCGTTCCTTCCAGGATACGAACGGCGACGGGATCGGAGATCTGGCGGGAATTCACCAGCGCCTCGATTACCTGGCCGACCTGGGTGTCGATATCGTGTGGATCTCCCCCATCTATCGCTCGCCGCAGGCTGACAACGGGTACGACATTTCCGACTATCGCGACATTGACCCGTTGTTCGGCGATCTCGCAGCCTTCGACGCGCTGGTCGAGCGCGCCCACGAGCTGGGCATGCGCGTCGTCATGGATTTGGTGGTCAACCACACCTCGATCGAGCACCCCTGGTTCGTCGAGTCGGCCTCGGGCCCCGACTCTGAGCGCCGCGACTGGTACTACTGGCGTGATCCGCGTCCCGGCTTCGAACCCGGAACACCAGGGGCGGAGCCCACAAACTGGGAGTCATTCTTCGGTGGCCCTGCCTGGGAGTACGACCCCGCCTCGGGCCAGTACTACCTCCACCTGTTTGCTCGGCAGCAGCCGGACCTGAACTGGGAAAACCCCACGGTCCGTGACGCGGTCTACGACATGATGAACTGGTGGCTCTCTCGCGGCGTCGACGGCTTCCGCGTGGACGCGATCGACGTCATCTCCAAACGCCCCGGCCTGCCCGATGGCGGACCTGCGCGCGCCCCCTTCGGCGTGGGACACGAGTGCTTCGCGGACGGCCCACGCCTGCATGAATTCCTCCAGGAGATGCATCAGCGCACCTTCGCCCATCACCCCGGCTCGTTCACGGTCGGCGAGGCCTCCAATGCCTCCCCCGAATCCGCGCTCCTGTTCTGCGCGCCCGAGCGTCGCGAATTCAACATGCTCATTCAGTTCGAGCACGTCAACCTCGGGCAGGAGAACGGCAAGTTCTCACCTCGCCCCCTGGCAGACGGCGAGCTCGCCGAGGTCCTCACGCGCTGGCAGGAGACCCTCGGCGATCGGGGGTGGAACGCTCTCTACCTGGAGAATCATGATCAGCCCCGCGCGGTGGCGCGCTTTGGTGAGCCCACCACCTCCTGGTTCGAGTCGGCAACTGCCCTTGCGACCGCGTATTTCCTCCAGCGCGGCACACCTTTCATCTACCAGGGCCAGGAAATCGGGATGCTTGGCGGCGATTTCACCGATGAGTCCGATTTCCGCGACGTCGAATCCCTCAACTACCTGCGCGCGCACCCTGGCCAAGGCGTGCCCGCGGGCCTGGCGGCGATCTCCCGAGATAACGGACGCACCCCCATGCAGTGGGATTGCTCCCCCGCCGCTGGCTTTACGACGGGACGCCCCTGGATCGACGTGCCCGCCTCGGCCTCGTCCATTAACGTCGAGGCCCAGCGTGAGGATCCCTGCTCCGTGTACGCGTACTACCGCGCGCTCATTGAGGCGCGCCACCGCGTCCCCGCCCTGACCTTCGGAGCCTTCGAGCGCATCGACGCGGGCGACGCAGCCCTTTTTGTCTACACGCGGGCCTACCACGACTCCACCGTCCTCGTCGCCGTCAACCTATCCGGGCGTGAGATTCATCCCTCGGCCTCACTCCTCGACGAGGCCTACTCCCCCTCGCGCTGGAACCTGTACCTGAGCAACGGGTGCGCCAACACCGCGGCCGATGCGCGCGATCCCGCCCCGGCCTCGTCAATGAGGCCGTGGGAAGCGCGCGTCTACCTGGCCGCACGCTAGGGCTCCCTCGGGCCTCTCCGCCCGCTAGGGCTCCCTCGGGCCTCTCCGCCCGCTAGGGCTCCCTCGGGCTTCTCCGCCCGCGAGCACGCGCAACATGCGAGCTCGCTTCCTTGCGGGCGAAGCGTCTTCCGACCCTGCTTCCCCCGCGCGCGGTGTTCTCCGCGTGATCTGGGCCGCGTACAGCACCCGGTCGTGCCGCTTCCCCCGCGCGCGGGGCTCTCCGAGACACCTTCCCGGCGCGTGAGGCGCCTCCCGAGAGACCTTCCCGCGCCGATCCGCATGCGTACCCGCACGCCAAGAGTCGACACCACAGACGCATGTGGGTGGGAGGAACAGTGCTCCTCCCACCCACATCAGGCGCTAGCGCGCCGTTCGATCAGTCAGCGGTTGCGACGCTTGGCAGCAACCAGGGACAGGCCAGCGAAGGCGACGATCCCAGCCAGGACTCCCACTCCCGTGGCGTCCGTACCGGTCACGGCCAGATGAGGCGTCGGCGACGGAGACGGGGTCGGAGTAGGCGTCGGCGTCTCGGACGGGGTCGGGGTGGGCGTCGGAGTCGGAGTCGGAGTCGGAGCCAGCGTGTTCGTCAGGGTCAGCGAGTAGACATACTCGTCGCTCAGCGTGAAGGACGCCTCGCGGTTGTCGGCGGCCAGCATGACTCCGTCAGCCGTCTCAAAGACGCGGCTCTCAGCGTCGTTCCACGTGATCTCGGCAGCCGTGGGCAGATCAGCCTCGGAGACGGTCACCTCGGTGCCCAGGGGCAGAGGCGTGGGGTACGTGTAGGTTTCGCCAGCCTTGATGGTCACCTGGAAGGTCTTGTCGACCGTCGGGTCGGCGGCGTTCGCCAGGGTGATCTTGAGCGTGTAGTCGAGGTCCTTCGCTTCGTCGGGCAGCTCGCCCTCCACCTTCTTGGTCACCGAGAAAGTCTGGTGAGCGTTGGCGTCAGCGCTTGCGCCGTACCACAGCACCTTCGTGATCGGGTCGACCGTTTCGCCGGGGACGTTGTACGTGACGGTGTTGGAGAACTCGCCGACGATGTCGCTGGCGCGCTTGGCGCCCTCGACGCGGGCGGGCAGCATAATGATGGCCGACTGGTGGGCGGGGATCTCGCCGAGCTTCACGGTCACCTTGGTGGGCGTGCACTCGATCTGGGCGGCGTTGCCGAACGCACCGTTCGAGGTGTCCTTGTCGCGGCGCAGCCCCTCGGAGGTCGTGGGGTCCGTGACGATGAAGGTGTGGGTCTTCGTGTAGTCCTTGACCGTGTCGCAGTCGAAGCTCCAGCGCGAACCGGCGGGGGCCTCGTCGACGATGGAGGCACCGGTCACGGCCGTGTCGCCTGCAGGCAGAACGACGCGCCACATGATGGCCTTGTTCTCGTCACCATCTTCCGTGTCTGTCAGGTTGAGCCAGCCGTCCTTCTGGTAACGGGCCTCGCCGGGGGTGCGGCGAGTCATCTCGAGGTTGCGAGTGACCTTGCCACCGATCTCGACGACGTAGGTTTCGCCGCCAGGGCCGGTGTAGTGAGCCAGGCCGTTCGTAGTGACCGTTCCGTACCACTGCGCGGCGGTCTCCACCTTGTTATTGAAGACAACAGTGACGGTACCGTCAGCGGCCCAGGTACCGCAGCCGACCGTGATGTTGTCGTGCGAGATGACGTTGAAGGTGCGGGAGACGTTCGGGCGCAGAACGGACTCGCCGGTCGCCTTGTTGATCACGTTCGCGTCGTAGGTGAAGTAGTCACCAGCCTTGACACGTCCCTCAGTCTTCCAGGGCAACTTGACGCCGAGGTCCCACCAGTCGCCCACCGCATGAACTTCATGTCCCGAGTGGTCAACCAACTGGGCGTTCTCCCAATCCAACGTGACCTTGTCGCTCACGTCAGCAAGCGGCGCCGGGCACGTCGGGCTGTCCGCATAGGCAGGGACTTGCACGGAGACGAACTGTGTGACGCCAAAGAAACTTAATACCAATGCAAATATGGCAAGAAGTGCACCAAAGTGACGGCGCTTTAACGCAACCATAAGAAACTCCTGTCAACGGAATATGCGACAACGTCGCTTCACACGTAGACAGTGTAGGCCATTACCCTGTAATTAGGTCAAGAAATGATGCGAACTGCTCCCCACAAGCACCTAAAACCCCCTTCGTCAAAGCCATTCATCCGCAATTTGCCTGGCTTTACTCACTCTGTGTCAAATTTGAAAACTCGGGCGTGTCGCGACAACGAACGGCGCGCGCAGACAAGCATGAATAACCAGCAATCAAACACACGCTCAGACCCGCATTTACCGCGTTGGAGATATTCAGACACTCTTCGATTACCTATCGAAAGTAATGCATAGCACCTCGCACTAACCACACTGTCAAACATGACACCCCTCACCCCACGCCACTCATGCCCCACGGCCCCCTCGTACCCCATTATTGTGAGGGCAGATCAATGGCAAAACCCCCTCGCGACCACCGCATCGATGCCCTGGGGGACCGACAGAAGAGTGCGTATGAGTTCCCTCACGCGCTGTCGCGTGTGCTCACCAATGCTGCACCCGCTTGCAACGCAACAACGCTCTCCCCGCGAGGTCGTCAACTCTGCATACGTGTATGACGAGCCAGGTGCGTCGGCAGCTTGGCCGCGACAGCATTGAGGCGGGACCCTGCGGGGTCCCGCCTTTTTGCACCCTGCATCGATTCGCCCCTGGCCCAGCCACCGCTAGGACCTAGATCATCCGAATCGCGAACCTACGATCACAACGTCGTCCACTTCGCCCCAAACACCACTTTTTCGGCGCATCCGGCCGAGGTGGACCGCACATTGAGCACAACACCGACCATCCACCGCACAACCCCGCCGCGCAACGGGGGGTTTTGCTACCATAGAACCCCCGTGACGGCGTGTCGCCGGCGTGTCGCACCCCTATGGTCGCAATTCCCCCCCAGACAACAAGAACAAAGACGGGAACAGGGCACGAACTAGCTGGCAGCCACCCCTCGCACCCACGACGCCAACCAGGCCGACCACACTGACGAAGCCGACCACACTGACGAGGCCCGACGGCACGCCCCCAGCATCGCGAACCTACGCTCAAAACGTCGTCCACTTCGCCCCAAACACCCCCTTTTCGGCGCATCCGGCCGAGGTGGACTGCACGTTGAGCACAACACCGACAATCCACCGCACCACCCAGTGCCCATCGGGGGGTTTTACTACCATAGAACCCCCGTGACGGCGTGTCGCCGGCGTGTCGCACCCCTATGGTCG
>CABKMZ010000039.1 GCA_902373545.1 uncultured Actinomyces sp.
TGATGGTGGCGGCATCCCACTGGTAGGTGCGCGCGATCTCGATGTCGAGGATCGAACGCAGCGTGATGAGGGATGCTGTGACGCTCACGGGTGGCCTTTCGTTAGGGGTGTAACCATCCAATTGTGCCTGACTGGCCGGTCGGAATGCGCGCTCAGGCGCTCACGCGGGTGGGACGTAGAATCGTCGCATGGCGAAACGACGCATTGATCCGGCTCAGGGGATGGAGGCGCTGCGCGCGTGGCGCGAGGCGTGTGAGCGCGGCGAGGACGCGCCTCGGGCGGTGGTCCTGACGGCTGTGCGCTTCACGCTCGAGGAGCTGGGGGCCCTGCACCCGGGGCGCTCGGTCGAGGTGCGTGTGCCTCCCGCGGGCGCGGTTCAGATCCTGCCGGGCACGACGCATAGGCGCGGCACTCCGCCCGCCGTCGTGGAGACGGACGCGCGCACGTGGCTGTCGCTCGCGTGTGGTGTGCTCACGTGGGACGAGGCCGTGGCTGGCTCCCTGGTGAGCGCGTCGGGTGAGCGCACGGACCTGGGGCCCCTCCTGCCGCTCGTGTGAGGGGCGGGGAGGGGATTGGGTCGGTGAGGCTCAGGCTTCGATC
Source organism: uncultured Actinomyces sp. (assembly GCA_902373545.1). GTDB lineage: Bacteria > Actinomycetota > Actinomycetes > Actinomycetales > Actinomycetaceae > Pauljensenia. The sequence goes on from CABKMZ010000039.1 coordinate 601, forward strand.
TGGGGAGCGCCGAAGCGTGCGATGAGCTTGGGGGCCAGGTACTTCTGGGAGCCCTTGTAGGCGTAGCGCTGGGCGACGGCTGCGACGGCGGCGGTGGAGGCCGCGAAGAGTACCAGCGAGGCCAGGGTGACGTCGTCGGCGTCCTCGGCGGGGACGGGGCGCTTGGTGACGGCCTTCCAACCAAATTCAAAAATCTTGGAGGCCGCGAAGGCTGCTCCGGCGATGACGGCGGTCGTGGCGAGCTTGTCGATGGTGGCGGGATCCATGTGTGTCTCCTGGCGTGGGTTGATTGTCCCTGCGCGGGCGCGCGTGCTTCCATGATGCCCCACACTCCGGTCTTGTGCGAGGCCCAGCGGCTGTCTGTCTTATGCTTAGACGCAACTGTTCCCGTCAGAAGGATTCGTCATGGCTCGCGCCCGCTTTGTTTTTGCGCTGTCAGCCCTCGCGGCTGCTGCTACGGCCCTGTCGGCGTGTTCGTCGTCTGTGTCGTCGAGCGCCCCACAGGATCCTTTCGCGGCGCCGGTCGTTCCCGGCCAGGGTGCCCAGGGCTTGCCCGGTGACTTGCATGGCACGATTAACGCGCCGACGCCTCGCTCAGGTTCGGGCGTGGTGACGGTTGCTCTCGTGGGCGGCGCGCAGCTGCCTACCGAGACGGCGGAGGCGTTCACGAAGGCGACGGGTTTCTCGGTAGCGGTCGTCCCGGTTGATGGCGTGGCCATGGTGCCGAAGGCTGATGCGGACGTCGTCTTAGGCTTGGATGGCGCGGATGCGTTGCAGGCTGCGAGGGCGGGCATGATCGCTGGCGCGCCCCCGCAGGACACGATGACTCTCGCGGGGACGACCGTTGATGGCGCGCCCGCGGCTGTGGCGTACGGGCGCGACGACGTGTGTGTCATTGCCGACAAGTCTTGGATGAGCGCGAATAATCGTCCCTTGCCGACCTCGTTCCACGATCTGTCCGACCCGCGCGTGCGCGCGCTGCTTACGGTCCCAGACCCGGCCTCGTCGTCGGTGGGACGCGCGTTTGTGCAGGAGGCTGCCTCTCAGACGGGCGAGGGCCTCGGGCCTTTCGTGCAGTCTCTGAACCCGCGCGTGGACGCCTCCCTGGGCGCGACGATCGGCGCGTGGACGGCCGGCGCGTACGTGTCCGACAGCTATCTGTCCGAGGTCGTGGGCTCCGAGTCAGGCAAGTCCGGTTCCTACCCGCTGGTGGTTGCTCCGCGGTCGCTGGCGGCTGCAGCCGCGACGAACACGGGCGCTGACTCGTACGGCACGGCGGTGACCTCAACGTGCATCGCGCGCATTATGTACGTGGCTGCCACTCAGGCACCCGCCTCCGACGGTGCCGAGTCCCTCATTGCCTGGCTCCAGGGCGAAATCGCGCAGCGTTCCCTGGCCACGACGGGTGCCGCGTACCCGATCGACGGCGTGCTCGCCGCCGACACGAAGGCCGAGTGGCTCATGGGCATCAGCGGAAACGCGGTCGTTACCGACGAGACGATCGGTTCCCTCGACGCGATGAACGCGTGGCTGTCGACGTGGAGCTCGGCCATCGAGGCTCCCGCACCGGCATCCACGCCCGAGCCGACGACGGACCCCGCGACTGAGCCGCAGACGAGCTCCGCGGTCGACCCCGTGCAGGACGAGGCCGGGGCGGAAGACGACGGGCCGGCGGCCTACGACGACGAGGAGTAGGCACCCCACCGGTGATGGGAGCGGGGACGCGGCACTGCCGCGTCCCCGCTCCTCGTGTCGGACTATCCGTTCCCGCGCGCGAATGGGGTCCCTCTAGTCGCGCAGCATCGAGGGGCTAACCCGGCACTCGTCGCCGATGCGCATGGGCGCGATGAGGCCCGCTTCGCGCAGCTCGCGCAGGCGCGGGACCGTGCGTTCGACGACCTTCCACGGGTCGATTGTGTTGAGGTAGATGCGGGTGCCGCCCTCGAAGCCGGCCAGCGTCGAGATGCGCCACTTGAGCAGGATCCTCCAGCGCATCGGCGTGGAGACGGTGGGCGGGCGGTAGTACCACTCCTCGTTCGCGGGAACGTCCGCCCCGGTCGCGGCGTGCGCGGCGTGCAGGATGTCGGAGATCCCGGCCATGGCCTCGTCGCTGACCTCCCACGGGTTGCGCGGCGAGTGCAGCGGCCAGATCGCGATGCCGGGGAAGCGGTGACCGAAGCCGGCTAGGGCGACGGCGTGCTCGTTTTGGGCGATGAGGAGCTTGCGGGTGGCAGCGACCGTGAAGATCTGGTCGTAGATGTCGGGCTGGGCGCGCAGGCGCTCCAGCTCGGCCTCGGTCTGGACGGACATGTCGTCGATGGCGACCAGCTGCTTGTGGAGGTGGTCGAAGGAAGCGCCGGCGGGGCGCAGCCAGTTTTGGAAGGTTGCGACGTAGCGCACCGCGGGGCTGAGGTCGTACAGGTCGCGCATGGAGCGGGCTGTGTACGCGGTGTACTGGGCGTGTTCCTCGGGGGTGAGGGTGCCCGAACCGGCCAGCTGGTGGGCTTCGGTGGCGCCGTCGACGAAGTGGCGTTTGCCGATGATCAGGTCGTGGCCGCCGGAGAAGAAGCCGTTGGCAGCCTGGAGGCGTGCGGTCTCGCTGGTCGCGGCGAATTCGCCTTCGCTCATGCCCGAGGCCAGCATCCGCGCGCGCACGACGTTCATCACGTGGTCGTAGCCCGCGTCCGAGGCCAGGTAGCGGGCCATGCGGTGTCGGTCCTCTTCTGAGGGCACGTGCCCGTGGTTGAGGTGCCAGTAGTTGTAGGAGACGATTTCGAAGAGGTTGGGGATGCGCCGGAATTCGGCGACTGTGTCGCCCAGCTTGTCGGCACCCAGGGCGTCGAGCTGCTCCCATGTGCCGTCCTCGCGGCGCACGAGACGCGACTTTTCGGGCGGGGTCTCCAGGTAGCGGCCGGAACAGAACGCGCAGTGGTGTCCGTCGGCGTCGTGGTCGATGGGGTTGCGGTCGGTGTGTGGCGCTGTGAGCGGCCGGTTTCCGCGGCCGGGGACGGTCCACACCTCTGTGCCGGTGAGCAGGTTCTGCTGTTTGACGGTGCCGTCGGCGAGTCGCACGATGGCGCGGTCGGCGCGGGTGAGCTTCGATGCCATGTCTTAATCGTACCTGTCGTCAGAGTCGGTTCATGGTGGCGGGGTGCGATCCGGTGCGCCCGGCCTCGCCTTCGTCGAGCGCGTCGATGCGCGCGGTCTGTCCAGGGCTCAAGCTGAAGGAAAAAGCGTCGATGTTCGTGGCCATGCGCTGGCTGGACAGTGTCTTGGGGAAGACGACGTGGCCGCGGTCGATGGCCCAGCGCAGGGTGACTTGGGCGGCGCTGACGCCCAGTTCGTCGCCGATGGCGCGCAGGGTGGGGTCGGTGATGGCGCGTCCGCGGGCCAGGGGAGACCACGCTTCGAAGACCATGCCGAGGCCCTGGGCGTAGGTGCGCAGCGCGTTGTTGGGCAGGAAGGGGTGTGCCTCGACCTGTAGGACGTGCGGGCGCACGGTGGCGACGGCGCGGACCGCTTCGACGTGCTCGCGCTCGTAGTTCGACAGGCCGATCGCGCGTGCGCCGCCGGTGTTGAAAGCCTCCTCGAGGGCCGGCCAGGGCAGGGCAACGTCGCCCCCGTAGAGGGTGGGCAGCGGCCAGTGCACGAGGAGCAGATCGACGTAGTCGGTGCGCAGGTCTTGGAGCGACTGGGCGATGGATGCGGCGGCGCGCTCGGGCTCGTGGTTGGAGTTGTCGACCTTGGTGGTGAGGAAAATCTGCTCGCGCGGGATTCCGGAGGTGTCGAGCGCGGCTCCAACCTCGGCCTCGTTGCCGTACATCTGCGCGGTGTCGATATGGCGGTACCCGACCTCGAGGGCGCGGCTGACGGCGTCGTAGGCGTCCTCGGGGGCGACTTTATAGGTGCCGAAACCCAGCACGGGGATGGGTGCGCCCGTCGGGAGTGTGAGCGTGGGAATGGGGGACGAGGCCGTGGTGGCGTCGTCGGGTAATGGGGCGTTCATCGGTGAATCCTCCTAGTCGTTCCCAGTGTAGCCTTCCGCACGCGGCGCAGTTGCCGTCGTCCACACGCGCGCTCGGTCAGTGTGCCGTAGTGTTGTCCTCGTTTCGGAGCCGTGTGGGGCACCGGTTGGAGAGCGCAGGAGGACTCATGATCAACGTCTACGAGACGGAGGACGGTGTCGTCTTCGACATGAGCCAGCTGGAGTGCGACGCTCTGCGCTCGTACGCCGATGGGCTCGTTGCCGACCCCGAGCATCCTTTCGTTGAGCTGCTGCGCAGCCAGGGCCTCGTCGTTGGTGACACTCCCGTCCCGCATCTTGCTGCTCTCCTTCAGGCGTTTTCGCAGGCGACGAAGGTGCTGACCGCTTGGGTCGTTGCTCCGGCTGGGTGCCGCCGCGCCACCTTCTTCGTTGGCCCGCACTCCGCCGTGGTGTCGCGGTGCGAGGAGGGGGGACTGTACGCGGGCGAGGATGACCTGTTGTCGGTGTGGGTCGTCGGCTCCGCGCAGCTGCGCGAGACCTTTTTCGAACTCAGTGCCTTGGGGGAACCCTCCGGCGATGGGATTGTGCCGACGGCGGTACCGGAGGTGCTCGTCAGCGCGCTCGAACGGGGCGACGACACGAAGATTCTCGTGGAGGTGCCGAAGGCTGCCCGCGAGATCGCGGAGATCATCGATTCCGAGATCGACGAGGCGACGGGAGCCTTCTGGGCGGATGTCGCGGATGACTCGTGGGTGGGGCTTGCCGTGCGGGTCGTCGATGCGGCGGAGTACCCGAGCCTGGCGGGCGAGAGCTGGCGATTGCTCGCCACCAGCGAGGAGGTATGCGAGGTGCTGGCGGGCGTGGAGTTTACTGAGCTGTACCCCGATGAGGTGCCTCTGCTGGCGGATAAGGACGGTGAATTCTGGGCGGCAGTTGCTTCATCATCGCCGGAGGTGCTCTGGGAAGACATCGAGGACGTACTCGCTGAATAGTCCATCTGTCGATCCGCAGGTCTCATAGTCTGAGATCAGCGGGTGTCAATTATTTACTATCTATCTGGTCAAATACTAGGCGAGGGTCGGTTTTGGTTGCTTTGGGTGTGTCGGAGCGCGAGGTGTGTCATCTCTGACCGCTTGACTTATAAAACATTGCAATAAAGCTGAAAATCCTGTGCGTGATGTCTGCAACATGGTTGGCACTTTTATTGGAAGCTCGGTTAATTTGTTACGTGTGCCGCGGAATGTCAAAGGCTTGCATCTAACCAGGCGGTAGGGATTTTGTTAGGTAACCCACCGTCATTTGTCCTCACTATGTAACGATTTGGCGTACGATAGATACTGTTCAACTACGAAAGCCAACGCGTCACTACAACGAACGGAGAGTTATGTCGGTTCGCAATGCACTGCTGGCACTCGTCGCGCAGCAGCCCGCGGGTGTCTACCGCCTCAAGCAGATGTTCGAGGAGCAGACGTGTGGAGCGTGGCCGCTCAACATCGGCCAGGTTTACCAGACCATGCAGCGCCTGGAGCGTGACGGTCAGGTTGTGTCTCACGCTGAGACCAACGCGGGCCGTGACTCTGAGGTCTTCGAGCTGACCGACGCTGGTCGCGATGTTCTCAACGCCTGGTGGTCCACCCCCGTTCCGCGCGAGCACCCCGAGCGTGACGAGCTTGTCATGAAGCTCGCCGTGGCCGCTGCCGACCCCACGGTCGACGTCGAGGCCATGATTCAGACCCAGCGTCGCTCGACCCTGGGCTCCCTGCGCGACGTGACCCGCCTCAAGGCCTCGGCCGACGAGGGCGAGCTCGCCTGGAAGCTCATCCTGGAGCGTCACATCTTCGACCTCGAGGCCGAGCTCAACTGGCTCGACCACATCGAGTCCGGTGCGGTCTCCGAGGCCGCGCGTCGCGCCGCCTTCGCTGCCGCGAAGGGCCGCTCGATGAGCTGGGCCCAGGCTGAGGCCGGTATTTCGGAGCGTGCCGGGGTGCGATGAGCCAGCCTGTGCCGCTACCGATCAGGATGGCCGGCGTCGGACATGAGTTCGGCGCGAATGGCGTCCGAGTGAGAGCGCTCGACGGGATCGACCTTGAGGTCGCGCCCGGCGAGCTTCTCGCTGTTATGGGCCCCTCTGGATCCGGCAAGTCGACGCTGCTGTCTATCGCGGGCGGGCTCGAGCGCCCCACGCACGGCAGTGTCTACGTGAACGGAATCGACCTGGCTGGGCTGGACAGTGTGCACCGTGCCGAGGTGCGACGCCGGTCGATCGGCTACGTGTTCCAGGACTACAACCTGATCCCGTCGCTGTCGGCTCTTGAAAACGTTGAGATGCCGCTACAGCTGGATGGAGTCAGTCCCTCGAAGGTGCGCGAGGCTGCGATGGCTGCCCTCACAGAAGTGGGCGTCGCGGAGCTCGCGGATCGCTTCCCCGAGAGGCTCTCGGGTGGTCAGCGCCAGCGCGTGGCCATCGCTCGGGGCCTCGTTGGTAACCGGTCGGTCATACTTGCTGACGAGCCTACCGGCGCGCTGGATTCTCACACTGGCGAACAGATCATGTTGGTGTTGCGTAACCACATAGATGCGGGCGCAGCCGGTATCCTCGTGACTCATGAGGCCAGAATGGCCGCATGGGCAGACCGCACTGTCTTCCTGCGCGACGGTCGCATCGTCGATCGATCGCGCGGTGACTCACTGAGGGATCTGCTGGCAGACGCAGCACCAAGGATCTAATGAGCCGACTCAGCACACGGATGAGGCGATGGGGAGTAGTACTCCGCATCGCCTCTCGTGATGCACGCCAAACTTTGGGGCGCACGGTTACGGCCGTCATCCTCATCTCCCTGCCGATCATCATCGCGATCGGCTCGCTCACCTTCTGGGATGTGACGACCTCCCAGCGCTACCAGGCCTCGTCCTGGCTGGGGCACGGCACCGACTCGCAGGCCGTCACGCTGCGACGTTCCACCACTGCCCTCGACCAAAACGTGACGGCCGACCTTTTCTTCAAGACGTCCTCGGATGAGGAAGTCGACGTGACCATGGAGACTCTCACCCAATGGGTTCCCCCGGGCGACCAACTGATCGCGGTGGACACTCTCTACCAGCTGCATATGACCGCGCCCGACGGGACCGGCTACACGGTTGACGCAGGGACGCAGACAGCGTCGCTGGACGCCCCGCGTGTCGACGCCGGCTCCATGCACGGTGGGCTCGCCGCCGAGCACGCGGTCATTTCCGACGACGTCGCGCGCGCACTCGGAGTGTCGGTCGGGGACACGCTCAGCCTGTCGCTGACGGTCGGGCGCGACCGCACGAGCCAGACTCTCACAGGTACCGCCGTGGTCGACGCGATCATCAAGGGCAGCGGTCGCGCCATCGTCGGTGACGGCACGCTCGATGTGGACCGCCTGGCCGTGGCCGGGCGCACCCAGACGGCCTGGTTCGTCACGGGTCCGGTGCCGGTGTCCTGGGACAAGATCCGCGAACTCAACGCGTCCGGCTTTTCCGTGGTCTCGCGCCATGTGCTGGCCAGCCCGCCCGACGCATCTGCCATGCCGCCCCAGATCGCCCAGTACCAGGTCACCGAACCCACTCGTAACACGAACCCGTGGCAGTACCTCCTCCTGGTCGCGGGAGTCCTCCTGATCCTCACCGAGATGATCCTACTCATCTCGCCCCTGTACACGGTCGCCCAGCGTTCCGTCATGCGCACGGCCGCGATGATCGTCGCCAACGGCGGAGACCGCTCCGACGGGCGCCGCCTCACGATCGCTCACGGCCTGATCATCGGCGCTTACTCGGCCGGGTTCTCGCTGGTGTTGTCCGGCGCTGCGATGGTCGGCATCGGCGTGTGGTCGGGTCTCGGTATCGGTATCGTCCCGCTATGGCCGGCCGGCCTGTCGGTGCTGCTGCCGATCCTGCTGTCCCTCATGGCTTCCGTCTCCCCGGCGCACACCTCCTCCCACATCGACACGTCGGCGGTCATTGGCGGGCGCGTGTGGGAACCCTCCCGCCTGGTGCGCCGCCGCATGATCTACCCGATCTCTCTGCTGGCCGGCATCCCCGTGCTGGTCCTGGCCGCCGTCGCCGGCTCGATCCTGGCGCTCGTACTCGGCGTCGCCCTGCTCGAAATCGGCCTCATCGGCTCGATCCCCTACGTGTTCACGCGTTGGCGCGTGCCCAACGGCCGCGCGTCGATGAGCATGCGCCTGGCTCTGCGCGACGCCGTGCGCAACGGCCACCGAACGTTCCCGGCCATGGCCTCGATCCTGACGACCGTCTTCGTCGCCTGCTCCTTGCTCATCACCCTGTCCTCCTCGAACGAGGCCGGCTGGAACTCGCGCCCGCACTTGGGCCAGCGCGGACAAATCTTCGTCTCGACGGTTGACAAGACGGAAACGAATACCCGTTCGCGCGCGCTCATGCAGGCCGCGTCCGACACCATCAAGAACGACCGCACGATCACCTCCGAGGCGGTCCTCACCGGCATGGCGTGGAACAGTGGCCCCGGCGGCCCCAGAACCATGGTCGAAGCCGTCTCCCCGCACGACAACTCGACGTCCCCGGAGGCCTCCGACATGCTCCCCATGGCGGAGCTGGACGTCGCCTATATCGTTGACGACGGCACCTACCTGCGACAGGCCGGCTACCTCAAGGAGGCCGACATGGTCCGCGCGGTTGCCACGCTCAACGCGGGCGGCGTGCTGGTGCCCGAAAAGCAGTACATCGACGGGGCCGGCCAGGTGAGGCTGCGCAGCCTCGACACGAGCGCCATCGCCGAGGCCAGGGCCGCCGGCGTCTCCGAAAGTGAGCTCCCCGACGCGCACGTCATGGCGACGCAGATTTTCCCGGCCTCGCCGCTGACCCGCATCAACGTCATGGTGCTCTCCCCGAGCGCAGCAACGTCCCTGGGCCTCGAGTCGGTCACGCTGGGCCGCCTCCTGACGCCTGAGAAGCCTGTGAGCACTGTGGATGCGCCCGCCTTCCAAGCGACCATCGCCCGCCAGGTGCCCGGCGCATCCGCTCAGGTGATCGGCCCGACTATGCGCTCCCAGGTCCTGCCCTACATCGCGGCCCTCATCGCGGTCGTCGCGGCGGCCGCCACGGTCGCCCTGGTCGTGGCCCTCTCGGCCTCCGACATGCGGCCGGATCTGGACACGCTGGACGCGATCGGCGCGGCCCCGACCATGCGGCGCCACGTCACCACCTGGCAGGGCGTCGTCCTCGCGCTCAACGCGATTCCTACAGCGGTCCTCTCGGGGCTCATCGTCGGCGTGCTCGCTGTCATTACTTTTGCCCGTTCCAATATCTTCCCGACGCTGACCACCACGCTGCAGCCCGTCGTGCCGTGGGGAGCACTGCTCGGCATGCTCATCGGCATGCCACTGCTGTGCGCGCTCGTCGCCATCGTCCTGACGCCGCGCAACCAGAAGCGTATTCGCCGCATCAACTAGGCTCGCCCATGAGTGATGCACCCGAAACGGTTGTGATCCCCCCAGGCGCGCTGGCCTCGTCAAGCGTGCGCGTCGACACGTGGCTGTGGGCGACCCGCCAACTCAAGTCGCGCTCCCAGGCGACTGCAGCTGTGCGCGCCGGACACGTGCGCGTGAACGGCGAGCCCGTCAAGGCCGCCTACAAGGTGCGCGTGGGCGACGAAGTGCGCCTACGCATCGAGGGCTTCGACCGGATCCTCGGCGTCGTAGTGCTGCTGAATAAGCGCGTGTCCTACCCACAGGCGCGCACCGCGTACGACGATCGCACCCCCGAGCGTCCCCGCGTCCACATCCCCGTCGCCATGCGCGAGAAGGGAAGCGGGCGCCCCACCAAGAAGGAACGACGCGAGCTGGACCGCCTGCGCGGGTACGACTCCCACGAGCATTACTGACCCTGTGCCGAGGCCGTGGCGGGCCCTGGTTGCGGTGCGCATACGCGCGGTCCCGCCGCCTGGTGAGGCGACGGGACCGTCAGCGAGAGTACTTACTCGTTGGGGAAGAAGGACTGGGGAGTGATCTTGTAGAAGGCGCCCCACGCGGCGTCGTAAGGTAGGTCGAACGTGTAGTCGATCTTGTTGCCGTCGGTGGGCACCGTGAGCGTGACGACGTCTTTGTCGACGTGCGTCACGTTCTGTCGGGTCTCGTCCGTGGAAAATTCGATGGTGAGGACGACCGTCGTGTTGCTGAACGAGGTTAGGGTGTCCGCCTTGTCCCGGTATAGCTCGGCGGTGCCACTGCAGGTGACAACGGTACTGTCGGCGTTGCGATTGCACTCGTCAGTGAGCTTAACGATCTCATCCGGAGTATAGGTGGTCATGAAAACAGCGGTTGTCACGCGCTTGGTGCACTGAGAGTCAATCGACTGTCGGAGCTGCTCGCTGGCGTTTTTGTAGTCGTCGTAGAGCTGCGGGATTGCTTCGGCGTTCGACGCGCTGATCGAGGAACACCAGGTGTTGGCCCGCGTCTCGATGGCCTCCGCGGTGGCGGTGGCGGCCTGTTCGGACAGGGAACGGGCCTGCGTCCGATACTTGTTCGCCAGGACGCCGAACGTGATCGCTGCGGCAATCACGAGGATCAGGGTGAGCCCCATGACGCGGTTGTAGATGCTGAGTAGCTTGTTCTTAGCGGGCTTGGCCGTTGACGTGGCGGGCTTGGTGGTCACTGTGCTGCCTCCTGTGCTGCCTCCTGTGCTGCGCTCAGATCGGAGTTGGCGTCGCTGAGGGCCTTCTCAGCCTGCTGGAACTCCGCCGATGCCGCCCGGTACATGCTGACCGTCATGGTGGCACCCGCCGCGAAACCGATGGTGAGGATCGTTGTGATGACCGCGATGACGACCTGAGACTTCGGGGGCTGGGGGGTGCCCTGGGCCGGGCGTCGGCTCTGCGCGGTCGTTGGCTCGGTGCCCGCAGGGGGGACGTCGGGCGTGGCATGGCCGGGGGCGTCCGCCTCCTCGCCGGGGCGCAGGACTCGGCCTGTGATGGGGTCGACGCTGGCCGTGATCGGGTGTGAGGCAGTCCCTGTGACGGGATCGATGGTGGGCGCGAAACGGCCGGTGCTGGTCACGGGTCTGGCAACCGATCCAGTGAACGGGTCGATGACGCCCGTGATGGGGTGGGAGGTCGTGCCCGTGACGGGGTCAATCGTGGGTGCGAAGCGACTGACGTTTGGGCTGGGCGCGTCGTAGGAGGCCTCTGTCCTGTAGTCGTCGGTCCAGCCCGTGCCATCCCACCAACGCAAGCGGGGTGTTCCTTCCGGGTCGGGGTACCAACCTTCGATCGGGTTGCTCACGGAAAGCTCCTTTCGTGGTTCCCACCATCACGGGACGGTTGGAATGGGGGTGACTGGTGAGCGACCGGTCTCGCCAGCGTCACATGTTTGAGGGCCACCACGCGGTCATCGTGGCCCCGCACTCTGTATTGTCCGTCATTTGCGGGTCGTAGGGAACTGAGACCGTGAAGGCGAGCGTCGTGCCGGGTGTCAGCGTCGCCGTCGCGTTCCCCTGGTAGGGGGAGGACGGATTGAGGGTCGTGTTCTTCTCCGTGGTGTAGCCGATGACGGTCACATCAAGGGGACCAAACGTAGTAATGGTACTCGATGGCTTGATAGTGAGGGTCCCGTTGACCGTGGTCGTCACCTGATCGGTCGTACATTCGGTGATAGCGATCGTAAAGTCCGCGTTAGACAGCGTCCGCTGGGCGTTGGCCAGTGTCTCCTTGTCGGGGCACTGGGCGTGGATGGTCTCCTTGAGGGACTGGGTGGCCGAATCGTAGGTCTTGATGGCGTCGCGGATCGTGGAAGCATTCGAACGCGAGATTGAATCGCACCAGGTGGAGGCGTCGCGCACGACGCCGACGGCGTCCAGACGAGTCTTGGCGGCCTTGATCTCCTGGTCGAGTGCGGCCTTGTCGGATTGTGCCTGGGCGGCCTGCTCGTCGAAGCTGTGCGCGGCCTGGGTACGCGAGATGTTGACCCAGCTCACCGCGGCGGACAAGACGATGAAGATGACGGCGAGGACGGCTCCCGCGACGGTTGCTGCGCGCAGGGGGACGGGTGCGGTGCTCACTTCTCGGCCTCCTCGATCTGGCGGTTGATGTCGTCGAGCGTGGACTGAGCGTTGTCGCGCTGATCCTGAGCGCTCTGTGCCTGCTGCTCGGCGTCGTGATAGATGCGGCTCGAATCGCCCAGGTGGGACCACGCGAAGACGAGCACACCGATGAAGACGGCGACCAGAATCCACGAGGCGGCGCAGGCGAGCACCCATCGCCCGGTCGTGCGAGCGGGTGCCGTCGTGCTTGCGCTCGCCTCGTGCTCGCTCATTGACGAGGCCTTGGTGCCGTGAGCGCTCGTCGTGGCCTCGGGTACGGGCGACGGTATTGGCATGGGAACCGCGTCGGCCCCGCGAGAGGGGGCGTGGCCCTGTTCGTTACCACGCGCGAGGGGAACGGTGTCGGGTGAGGCGGCCATGGACTCGTCCCGGGTGTCGACCTCGGTGTGCTGCGCGCGGACGGTGGGGCTGCTGACCGTCTGATCCTGCGTCGCGTAAGGGACGACGTAGTCGGTCCAGTCACTCCCGCTCCACCAACGCAGCTGCGGCGCTCCGCTGGGGTCCGGGTACCATCCTTGTGCGGGCTCGCTCATCGTGGGCCCCCTTTCCCCTTGCGAATAAAACTGTCTTTCTGGTCAGGAAGTCTAGTCGCAGGACGGATGGTGGGCAACTATCCGCTCAGAGGCCGGTCACCCACAAGCTCGTGATCATGTTGCCGCAGCTGCCCTCGGTCAGGCCATTACCCGGCACTGTCAGCGTGTAACTGGCCTTTCCGCCCTTGGGGATCGTGAACGACGTCGATCCGAGGGGCTTATCTGAGTCTCCGAATTCCTTCGCGGCCGTGAGGTAGAAGTCCACGGTCAGCTCGAGGTCACCCAGGGCGGCCAGCTTCTCGTTGTTGACCCACATCTCGCCCGTAAACGTCACGTCGGTACCGACGAGTTCGCAGCTTCCCTCCGAGGCGAACGCTTGGGACTTGAGGGAATAGATGGCATCCAAGAGCGCCTTCTTGCCGGGGCACTGCTCCGCGATCGCATCGATTTGCTTTTGGGGTTTCGCGTGCAGGCTGGTTGCCTGACTATTCAGCAGCGACGGGCTGGAGTAGGCGGACGTGAACTCGTTGCACCAGGTCTTGGCGCTTTGATCGACCTTCGCGGTGTCGATGTTGGCCCGCACGTCCGTGGTCTGCGTCTCGGTCTCCTTCTTTTTGTCGCGGAGAGACTGCGTGTCGGTACGCGTCTGGTCGGCTTCCGCCTTCCGTGAGCGGGTGCCAGTAACGAAGAACATGGAGGTGGCCAGCAAACACAGGGCCAGCACTGCGGCGATGGCCGTCAAGATCTTGATCGTGCGGGTGGAAGCTCCGTTCGCGGGGCTGCTCATGTCTGTTCCTTTCCGAGGTGCTGCACGCGGTCACGGTCCGGCGTGTGCTCGGGGTGACATCTCGGGAGTGGTGTCCCGTCACTCATGTGTGTACATACCCGTCCGGGACTTGGGTCGGTGGTGGGTAGGGCAGGGATTGCTCACAAGCCGCTCATCCAGATACTCTGCACCTTGGTGATGCACTTCCCGCCGGGTACGCCGGGGTCGGGCAGGTTCTCCGAGTAGGTTGCGCTGCCTCCCGACGAAATGGTGAAGGAGAACGTGCCGATGGGCTTCGCATCCTTCGCCGGCTTCGTTCCCTTCGTGTAGTACAGGTCCACCGTGACGTCGATATCGCCGAGGTCCGACAGCTGCTTGTTCGTGATCGTCATGGTCTCCGAGAACGTCAGCCCTTCGTCCGTTATCTCGCAGGTCTGCGAAGACTTCTCAAACGAACTCTCGGGCGAGGCGTGCAGGGCCTCGACAAATGCCTTCTTCTCGGGGCACAGCTGCGCAATCGCGTTGCGTTGGTTCTGCGTCTTAGACGAGAGTTCCCCTGACGCATTGGTCAGGGAGTTAGGGGTGGAGTAGGCGGACGTGAATTCGTCGCACCAGGTCTTGGCCGATCCCTCAACCTTCGTTGAGGTGATCTGCGTTCGTACGTTCGCGGTTTCTGTCTCCGCGTCCTTCTTCTTCGCTCGCAGTGACTCGGTGTCGGCGCGCGTCTGCGCGGCTTTGGTGCTCTGCGAGTGTGCTCCGCTGCCCAGGAAGATGGAGGCACCGAGCAGGCATAGGCACAGCACCGTGGCAATGATCGTCATGATCTTGTACGTGCCGGGAGAAGACTCAACGTTCGCGGAAGGCGAGGCATCATTGGTCACTTCTGGGCCTCCGTCAGTTCCTTCTGAGCCTGCTCAAGGCCGGACTGCGCCTCGTCGTACTCCGCCTGCGCGGCCGCATGCTCAGATTCGGCCTTGGCGAGGTCCTTGCTCGCGCTCGAGTAGGACAATCCGGTGTAGACGGCGGTCGCCGCGAGAATAACGACGAGAATCCATGCGGCGAACATGCCGATAAACCAGCCTTGCCCGGAGCTCGCCTTGGCCTTCTTGTCGCTTCCCTTCTGAGCCGGGGTGTCCTCGTCGTCTGAAAAGACCGGTGTCACGCCCGTGTTCTGGTAGGGGTTGGGGTGAACCTTCGGAGCCTGCTGAGAGGATGGCATGCGGGGGCCACTGGGCGCGGACGAGTCCGACTGCGCTGCGCCCTGCTGAGCGGGGACTGGCTGTCGAGGCTGGGGTGCGGGGATTCCCCGCGCGCCACCTTGCTGCATCGGCGCATTGTGCGCTGCGGGCGCGCCAGGGGTGGGCACGGGGACGCTTCGCATGGGTGCGGGAATGGGCTGCTGGCGAAAGTTGGGCATCGGTTGAAACTGCTCGGTCCACGAGCTGCCGTTCCACCAGCGCAGGCGCGGGCTTCCAGCGGGGTCGGGGTACCATCCGGCAACGGGTTGAGACATGGCCATCCTTTCACTTTCTGGGTGCAGTCTATACCCAACCCGTGAGCCTTATAACTCGGTCACCTTTGCGCTTCTCACACCCGTCTCAGGATGTGACAGGTACCCTGAAAGCTATGGCTGGTCTCTTCTCGTCCTCACCCCTGCTCGCGCTGTTTGTCGTCGTTGCGTTGGGTGCGGCGATTGGGGCCATTCGGATCGGCCCGCTGCGCTTCGGAGCGGCGGGTGCTCTCTTCGTCGGTCTCGTCGTTTCGGCCTTCCACCCGGAGATCGTCAGTAACCACATGTCGATCGTCCAGCCGATGGGTCTGGCGTTCTTTGTCTATTGCGTCGGCATTTCCGCGGGCGCGACCTTCTTCCAGAATTTGCGTAAGCAGACGAACCTCCTCGCCCTCACCACGGTCGTGTGCATCGTCGGCGCGGTCATCGCGCTCGTGGGAGGCCGCCTCCTCGGCCTGTCCTCCGGTCTGACGTCGGGCCTGTTCACGGGTGCTCTGACGGCTGCTCCCGCCCTCGACACGGCTACCCGGCTCACCGGGGATGCGAACGCGGCGGTCGGCTACGCCTTCGGCTATCCGGTGGGTGTCATCGGAGGCATCCTCGTCGTCACGATCACCGTGACGAGGAAGTGGGTCGGCCCCAAGGACACGCCTTCCCTCGCGGGGTCCTCCCTGGAGGCCGTGAGTATTCGCGTGTCCAAGCACATCAACACGCGCGACATCGACGCGTGGCGCGACCAGCGCGTGCGCCTGTCCTACCTGCGACGTGACGGGCGCACCCGCGTCACCGCGGCCGGCGAGGACCTGTTGCCGGGTGACCACGTCGTCATGGTCGGGGACCCCGAGTCCATCAGGGAGACGGCACCACTCGTCGGCGAGATCCTCGATCACAACCTCGAGGACGACCGTTCCGACCTTGCCTTCGAGCGCATCGTCGTGTCCAACCCCGACGTCGCCGGCCGCAGCGTCTGCGACCTCAATGTCACCAAGCGATTCGGTGCCGTCATCACGCGCGTGCGCCGTGGTGACCTGGACCTCCTGGCCCGCGACGACCTTGACCTGCAGCTCGGCGATCACGTCGCCGTCGTCGTTCCCACGGACGAGCTCGATGACGTTGCCGAGTGGCTCGGCGACTCCGAGCGCCGCGTCGCTGAGGTGGATGGCATGGCCTTCGGCATCGGCCTCGTCCTCGGCCTGCTCCTGGGCATCGTCTCCTTCCCGCTGCCCGGCGGCCAGGGCTTCCAGCTGGGTGCCGCCGCCGGCCCCCTGATCGTCGGCATGCTGCTCGGCGCCCTGCGCCGCACCGGCCCGCTCGTGTGGACCCTGCCCGCTGCCGCGAACCTGACGATCCGACAGATCGGCCTCATGCTCTTCCTCGCAGCCCTCGGCCTGAACGCAGGCCCGCAGTTCGCGAGCCTGCTCGGCAGCCCCGACGGCTGGCGCGCCGCCCTCCTCGCCGCCGTCATGGTCGTTGTGTGCTGTGGCGTCCAGGCGATCGGCGCAAAGTTCATCGGCCTGTCCTCCGCGCGCGCCGCCGGCGGCATCGCGGGTTTCCTCGGCCAGCCCGCCGTCCTGCAGGCCGCCGACGCCCGCGTCACCGACGAGCGCATCGAGGC
>CABKMZ010000040.1 GCA_902373545.1 uncultured Actinomyces sp.
ACTACGAGCGATGGCTCCTCGATCTGCTCGCGCTCGAAGCGGGCGAGGAGGTCCTGGATATGGGCTGCGCGACGGGCACACTCGCCGTCCCCCTCGCCCGCGCCGGGCACCGCGTCCACGGCTGCGACTTTGCCGAGGCCTCGACCGCCGGGGCGCCGATGCGCACGTACAGGTCATCCTCGAAAAGCGCCTCGAACTGGACCCCGAGCAGGCGCCCCTTGGCCAGGAGCGCGCCGTGCTGTTTCATCTGAGTGACGAACTGGCGGATCGACCCGCGCTCGGGGATCACCACGGCCTCGCCGAAGAGGGCGCCGCATTTGGTGCCGCCGACCAGGAAGTACACGTCCGCGTCGGGGACGGCGCAGGCGCCTCGGATCAGGTCGCGGGCGCGCTCGCAGTGCTCGTCGGTGCCATATCCGCTGGCCTGTTCCATGTTGGTGGCGACAAGGGCGTCGAGCACCCGGGCGTGCGCACCCTCCTGGTAATCGCTGGAAAAGTTAGGCAGCGCATAGGATGAATTCACGCGGCCATTCCGAGAGCATGATCCCGATGCACGACAGCAAGCTCCCGGCCTGCAGCCAACGTTCGAATAACCTCATCCAGACGATTCATGTCGAGCCCGCGCTTCATCGCACGCTTGTAGTCGCGCTTAAACTTCGTTGTCCAAACGACTTTCAGAGACACTAGCGCTTCAACTCCGCCAGAGCGTCTTCAACATCCATGGTCTCAACACCTGGATCAGAGGCCAGCTGCTCCGCTTCCAACATCGCCAAGACAGTCTCACGCTGCTGCTCATTCAGACGCAGATCGAAGGGCATTCCACCCACCCGCACGCTCTGACGTAGGAAAGCGTTCACAGCGGACGTCAGATTCATACCAAGCTCCGCGTAGATCGCTTCAACCTCACGCTTAAGATCTGCATCCATGCGCACACTAAAATTCACGGTTGCCATGCACAAACCTCCTTCTGCATGTCATTATACATACATAACCTCTATCAAGACATGCACGTAAGGCGCAGTGAAGGGCCCTCTCATGGCGACACACGACAGCACAATCAACCGAGACTCGCAGGCCTATTGGAACAAGCGGGCCGCGACGTTCACGAGAGACGCGACCAGCGACTACGAGCACTGGCTCCTGGACTTGCTCGCGCTCGAGGCGGGCGACGAGGTCCTCGACATGGGGTGTGCGACGGGCACACTCGCCGTCCCCCTCGCCCGCGCCGGGCACCGCGTCCACGGCTGCGACTTTGCCGATGCGATGCTCGCCATCCTCGACGAGCGCGCAGCCGCAGAGCACCTGCCCATCACGTCCCACCTCCTGGCGTGGGAAGACGACTGGGAGGCGGCAGGTCTCGGCACCGACAGCGTCGACGTCGCCTTCGCCTCCCGTTCCCTCATGGCCGAGGCCGTGGGCCCCTTCGTCGCCAAGCTCGACTCTGCGGCCAGGTCCAGAGCGGCGGTCGTCGTGCCCGACAGCCTGCTCCCCTCCCGCGACCCTCGCCTACTCACCTACCTGGGGCGCACAGCCAAACGCCCACGCGTCGTCCGCGACGTAACCCGCGCACTGGCTGCCATGGGCCGGACCCCGGTAGGCGCGAGGACCCAGACCTTCCGCCCGATGCGTTTTTCTTCCTTCGACGAGGCCCGCTCGGACCTTCGTCGCCTGGCCGGCCCCGAGCCGTTCACCGCACGCGAGCAGCGACTCTTCGACGCCTACTCGGCCCAGCACATCGTGCGCCGGGCAGCCGAATCCCCGTCTGGGGAGACGTCGCAGATGTGGGTCCTCGACTACGCGTTGCCCGTCACGTGGGTGTTCATCGGCTGGCGCACCGACGGGAGCCCGTGGGGCTGACCCAGCCCAGGCCTCGTCCCTGTTTTAATCGGCGTCGGGGCGACGCCTGCGCGCCTTGACCTCCGAACGCCTCTTCTTGGCATCCAGGCGGCGCAGCTTCGAGGCGCGCGTCGGCTTCGTGGGGCGGCGAGGGGTGGGCGGAACCAGCGATGCGCGCAGGATCTCGCCGAGGCGTTCGCGGGCGGCGGCGCGGTTGCGGCGCTGGGAGCGGGTCTCGGCGGCGGTGACGGTCAGGACGGTGCCGACCAGGCGCTCCCCCAGTTCACGCAGGGCGCGCTCACGCTGCTTCTCATTGAGGGCGCTCGTCGAGCCCAGGTCCAGGCTGAGTTGCACCCGCGAGTCCGCGGTGTTGACGCCCTGTCCGCCCGGGCCCGAGGCGTGCGAGAAACGCTCGACCAGCTCCGCCGCCGGCACAAGAAGGCCGCGCGGGCAGCCGGGCCCGGGAGGGATGCG
Organism: uncultured Actinomyces sp.; assembly: GCA_902373545.1. Lineage (GTDB taxonomy): Bacteria > Actinomycetota > Actinomycetes > Actinomycetales > Actinomycetaceae > Pauljensenia. The sequence goes on from CABKMZ010000040.1 coordinate 2,311, forward strand.
CAGATCATTCATGTGACCAGTGTGCCACCCGCGAGCCGAGGCGGAGCGCCATACCCCGCCCCGACCTCGTGAACCCGAGGGCGCTGAACGTACGTAGGAGCCGCCGTACATTTATACGTCGCCTCTCACGTATAACGGTCAGGCCAGGAGCGCGCAGACCCGGTCCTTGAGGTCGGGCAGCACGTCGGCGGCGAACCAGGGGTTCTTCTTCATCCACATCTGGTTGCGCGGCGAGGGGTGGACCAGCGGGAAGTAGGTGGGCAGATACTGCTTGTAGTCGCGCACGACGTCGGTCAGCGAGGCCGAGGAGGGCAGGTGCAGGTAGCGCCTGGTCGCGTACGCGCCGACGAGGATCGTCATCTCCAGGTGCGGCATGAGCTCAAGCAGGCGTGGGTGCCACGTATCGGCGAAGTCCTTGCGCGGAGGCAGGTCACCACTCTTTCCCGTGCCCGGGAAATAGAAGTCCATGGGGACGATCGCAAGTTTGCCCGAGCGATAGAACGTATCGCGGTCGATGCCCATCCAGTCGCGCAGCCGGTCTCCGCTGCGGTCGTTCCACACGATGCCGGTCTCTTCGGCAACGCGCCCGGGCGCCTGGCCGACAATCATGATGCGACACTGCGGCCCCGCGTAGAACAACGGCTTCACGCCTCGCTTGGTGTACGAGGCGTTGGCCGGGTCTGCGGCGATCTCCTCGGCGATTGCGCGGACGGCCGGGTCGGTGATCTCAGGTGTCATACACCCAGGGTATGCCCACCCCGCGAGCACGCAACCCCCGGCGACTGGCAGGTCACATGCGGGTGGCCCCCAGCCCACCGGATCACCGGATCACCGGATCACCGGACAGATATTCGACTCTCCCCACATTCCGCACGTAATTCCCCAAGCAGCTATTTCAGCAAACCCCCACAATCCGCAGAATCTCAACGATCACAATTCAAAATATGAACGATCATGATAGGAATTACGTGCGAGATTGAGGGGGATGACGCGTGATCGGCCACACTGGCGAGGAGACACTGCCCCAACGGGCTTACAGTAACGGGCATGAAGCAAGCAGAGTCCATGCGCGCGAGGCGAGGACAGTGAAGACACGGTTGATTAGGCGTTCGTCGACAAGCTCAACCGCCTTTGTGGCGTCGGCCGCGCTCATGCTCTCCCTGCTTGGCCTCGCAGGCATTGCATCGATTGCGCTGGACCCCTCGGGGTTTGAGCAAAAAGACCCCTCCCCCATCGCCATTTCGGAGGATGCCGACCCCATCCCCGAGGCCGTGGCCGCCCTGCTGGACACAGCCTCGTCCCTGCACGGCACGATCGACACCGTCGCCTACCAGCAGGACTACCAGGGCACGACGTACAACAAGGAAGCCTTCGTCTACGTCCCCGACTCCTACTCTCCTGGTCACCCCGCAAACATTGTCTACCTGACGCACGGGTGGTGGGGCAACGCGGCGGGGCTTGCCGACACGGTCGCACCCGTTGTCGACAACCTGGAGGACAGGGGCGAGGTCTCCCCCACGATCGTCGTGTTCGCGACCTATTACCCGGATCGATCGTTCGCGACCGAGGACTACGAGGACGACTACGCACTCAATCGCTTCTTCGCGACGACCGAGATCGACACGCTCATCGAGGCGGTCGAGTCGCGCTACACGACGTTCGCTCGCGGGGACACCTCGGCGAAGTCGCTGCAAGAGTCCCGCAGGCACCGCGCGTTCGGCGGCTTCTCGATGGGCGCGACGACGACGTGGGACGTGTTTGCCCTGCGCCCGCAGTACTTCTACGGGTACATGCCGATGGCGGGCGAATCCTGGATTGGGCGCGAGGAAGACGCCGACGAGGAGCGCCTCGCCGAGCTCGTCACCGCGGGGGCAGTACGCGAGGGCTACGGGCAGGGCGATTTCCGTATCCTGGCCTCGGTCGGCTCCGAAGACCCGGCGCTGTGGGACATGACCCCGCAGCTTGACGAGCTCCACCAGGACTACCCCGACCTGATGACCGAAACCAGCCTGCAGCTATGGATCGACGACGGGGAGTCACACACGAGCACGTCCGTCGCCAACCAGGTTGAACACAACCTGCCGCTCCTGTTCCCCTCCAAGTAGGAAGCGCCTGACACACGGCGCGAGAGGGACGCACTGAGCCCCGGCCTCGTTCCACTATTCAGGGACGAGGCCGGGGCTGGCTGACAGATAAACGAGGCCCCTAGGCGCGGGGCTGGCGCTCCGCCCACTCGCCGAGGCTCACGCGCGGACCCGTGAAGAACGGGGTGTCCTCGCGCACGTAGAGGCGCGCCTCGGTGTAGCGCTGGGCGTGCATGACGCCCTCGAGGCGGTCGAGGGTGTCGGCTTCGAACGCGAGCACCCACTCGTAGTCGGAGAAGCCGAAGGCGGACAGGGTCGAGCCCTTGACGTCCGGGTACTGCGCGAAGCCGTTGCGGCCGTGTTCGGCCATGATGCGGGCGCGCTCTTCGGGGGCCTTGAGATACCAGTCGTAGGAACGCACGAAGGGGTAGACCATCGCCCAGTCACGGGGGGCGACGCCGCCGAAGCAGGCGGGAATGTGGCGCTTGTTGAACTCGGCGGGGGTGTGCAGGCCCATGCACGACCACACGGGATCCAGGAACTTGCCGAGCGCGCTGGCGCGCAGGCGGTGGTAGGCGTCCTGCAGGACCTCGGGATCGTCGTCGAGCCACCACACCATCAGGTCTGCCTCGGCGCGGAAGCCGGACACGTCGTAGAAGCCGCGGATTTCCGCACCCGCACCCTTCACGTAGTCCAGGGACTCGGCGATAATACGGCCGCGCTCGCCGTCGTCGGCGGGCAGGGACTCACCAAGCGCGAACACGGAGTAGAGGGCGTAGTGCTGCTTGTTGTTGACCTCATCGAAGTCGACGTCCGTCGCGTCGCGCGGGTCGGTGACACGGGCGTGCGCGGCGTGGGAGTGGGGCGTCGCCTCGGTGCCCGCGTGGCGGGCCTGGTGGCGCGCGGCGTGCTCACCGACACGGTCCGGCACTCCCGCGGGATGTCCCGGGTTCTCCGGGTTCTGCTCGGGCGGCACGACGGCGTGGGGATGCGGGGTAGACATAGAGTCCTCCTGGGTTGGGGCTGGGTGACCGGCGGCTCGGGCGGGCGCGCCGGAAGAATGAGGGGCGTGTGCGGCGCCGGGGTGGGCGCTGGCACCAGCGGACGAGGCGTGGCCGGGGCGCGCCGGGGAGAGGCAGCAGTCGCTCGGACAGACGGTGTGGAAGGGGCCGGTGCCCGTCACGGTGACGCGCGCGGGATTCTCGCCTCGCGCCTGAGCGGCGCGTTCTTCGAGCACGTCGACCAGGGAGGACACGAAGGCCGGATCCGTCGCGACGGTGTCGGCACGCTCGTAGGGGATCCCCAGGCGCGCGGCGGTCTCCTTCGCCTCGGTGTCGAGGTCGTAAACGACCTCCATGTGGTCGCAGATGAAGCCGATGGGGACGACGACAGTGCCGGTCAGCGGGTTCTCGTCGGCCGCGATCTCCTCGAGGAAATCGTTGATATCGGGTTCGAGCCAGCGGGCCTGCGGGGGTCCCGACCGCGAGCAATACACGAGGTCGTAGCCCAGGTCCGCGCGCCCGAGGACGCGGCGCAGCTCCGGCATGATCGCCTCAATGAGGGCGCGATGCTGGGCGACGTAGCTGATTTCGCTTGCCGGGGTTCCCGTTTGCGACGAGGCCCCACTCCCCTGCTGCTCGACGTGACCGTCCGAGGCCGGTGTGGCCTCGTCAGTTGAGGGACGGAAGGGGAAGGGCGAGGACCCTGCCTCCATGCTCACGGGGATGGAGTGGGTGACGAAGATCAGGCGAATCCCGTCCGCTTCGACGCCGCGCGCCGCCAGCGACTCCCAGGCGCGTCGAACGGATGTGATCTGCGCGCTCGCCATGCCGGGGGTCGAGTAGTAGGGACGGACCTTGTCCAAGATGATGTCGGCGTCGGGATTATCGGCGCTATCCTCGGCGCCCAGGACGATGGCACCCCACTTCTCGCGCAGGGCCTCCGCGGCCTCGGCGAGGTCTTCGCGGTACTGGCGGCATCCCGAGTACGAGGCGTAGGCGGAGGTGGGCAGGACGAGGATGCGCCGGGCACCAGCCCCCGCGAGCTCGTCGAGGCCTTCGGCAACGAAGGGGTGCCAGTTGCGGTTTCCCCACCCGACGGGAATGTCGTGCCCGCGCCTGCCGAGCTCCGCAGACAGGTCGGCGATCAGGCGCTGATTGCAGGCGTTAATGGGCGAGACGCCGCCGAAGCGCTTGTAGTGGGCGGCAACCTGGAGCAGGCGTTCGTCGGGGATTCCGCGGCCGCGCGTCGCGTTGCGCATGAACGGCAGGACGTCGTCCGGGCCGTTCGGGCCACCGTAGGACAGCAGCATGATCGCGTCGTAGGTATCCATACCTGGCACTTTCGCCCCTCCTTCAGGCCTCGCGCAGACAGTGTAGGGCCGCTTGCCTCCCCCACGCAGCGACAGATTGTCAGAAAAACGCAGCAAATCAGTAGTTCTCCACTGCACGCAACACCGCCTTGCATTCAAAAGTTAACACTGTTAACCTTACTCGCGACACAAAGTTAACAGCGTTAACCGATGGGAGAATCACCGTGTCACATCCATACGCTCCGGGCCTGGACGCCCGGGGAATCCACAAGAGCTACGGCACTCACGAGGTCCTGCGCGGGGTCGACCTGCGCGTCGAACCCGGTCAGGTCCTCGGCCTACTCGGACGAAACGGAGCGGGCAAGTCCACGCTCATCACGATCCTGTGCGGACTGCGCCGCGCCGACTCGGGGACCGCATCCATCTGCGGCCACCGCCCCGCATCCGCCCAGGCCGCGCGGTCAATCGGATACGCACCCCAGGAGCTGGGCATCTACCCCGACCTGAGCGTCGCCCAGAACCTCGCGGCTTTCGGCGAGTTGCACGGACTCGGCCGACGCGAGGCGGCCTCGCGCGCGGGCGAGGTCATGGACCTCCTCGGCCTCACAGAGAAACGAGGGCAGCGCGCCTCACACCTGTCGGGCGGACAGCAGCGCAGGCTCCACGCGGGCATGGCGATCATGCACCGCCCGCGCCTGGTGTTCATGGACGAGCCGACCGTCGGCGCGGACGTGGAGGCGCGCAGCCAGATCCTGCGCGCGGTCCGCCAGCTCGCCGACGAGGGCGCGGCCGTCGTCTACACCTCGCACTACCTCGCCGAGTTCGAGGAGCTTGGCTCCGACATCGCGATCCTGAACGAGGGCCGCATCGTCGCGAGCGGCACCCTCGAAGAGATCGTCTCTCACCACGCCCGCGCCGAGGTCACGCTCGAGTTCGATCGCCCCATCCCCTCGATCGACGGGTGGAGCGCCGACGACAGGCGCCTCCAACTCATCGGGGACGAGGCCGACCCAGGTTCGCGGATCGGCGAAGCCTTGGCCTCGCCCGCCCTCGAAGGCGCGCGCCTGACGGACGTGCGCATCATGCAGGCGAGCCTGCACAACGCGTACCTGCAGATCATCAAGGAGAGTGACCATGTCGCAGCTTAAGCAACTCGGGGCAATGACCCGACTGAACATCCGCCTGCAGCTCACCGACCCGGCGCCCACGCTCATTCTGACAGTGATCCCCCTCGTCTTGATTCCCTTCATGATGCCGGCGTTCAAGTCGATGCTTCTGGCCGACGGCTACACGGGCGTCACCGGTGCCGAGCAGGCAGTGCCGTCAATCGCGATCCTCTTCTCGTTCCTGGCCGTGCAGAACATCATCAGTTCGTTCTTCAACGAGCGTTCGTGGGGCACGTGGGAGCGCCTCGAGGCCTCCCCCACCTCGCGCGCGTCCATTCTGACGGGTAAGGCGCTGGTCGCTTTCCTCATGCAGACCGTTCAGATCGCGGTTGTCCTCGCGCTCGGCGCTCTCATTTTCGGCTATCGGCCGACCGGGTCCCTCGTCGCGCTCGCCGCAATTCTCCTCAGTTTCTCTGCGGTTCTGTCGGCGCTCGGCGTCGCGCTCGCGCTGTGGTCGCGCAGCCGCGACGCGGCCCTGTCACTGTCGAACATTATCGGCATGCTGGCGGCCGGTATCGGCGGCTCCTTCTCCACGGTCTCCTCGTTCCCGGATTGGGCGCAGCACGCCGCGCGCCTGTCCCCCGCCTACTGGGCGATCACCGCGATTCACGAGGTGAGCCTGGACGGGGCGGGACTTGCCGACGTCGGGGCGCGGATCGGCGTCCTGTGGGGTTTCTTCGCGGTGATCGCGGGGCTGGCACTGGTACAGTTCCGGTATCACAGGGAGTAATGACCACCGAAGCGGAGAGTCCATGCCGTCGTCACGCCAGCGCGCGCTATCGCGAGAGATCATCTTGTCGACCGCGCTCGACCTGGTGGACGAGGAGGGGCTCTCCGCTTTGTCTCTGCGGTCTTTGGGAAAGCGTCTCGGCGTCTCCCAGGCGGCTTTTTATCGTCATTTCCCCGACAAGGCGGCCCTCCTGGAGGGCATTGCCGAGCAGGTCTGGCGACTCACGTTCGAGTCCTTCCTGGACCGCGTGGACGCAGGGGCGGTCGATTCAGCTTCGACGCCCACGCACGAGGCATCGGAGCCGACCGAGGGCACCCCGGCCTCGCCCCTGCTGACCTACATGCGCGCCTACGCGCATTGCCTGGCGGCGACACTGCGCTCCCACCCGGGCGCAGTCATGCTGCTGCTCACGCACCCCATGTCGACGCCCGAGCAGCTGTCGCTCCTGGCTCGCGTGTTCGTGACGCTGGCCCGGCGCGGTTTCACACCGAATGCGGACATGCTGGGGCTGGTCAACGCGGTGTCGATCTACACGACGGCGTTCGTCGCCGCCGAGGTCGTTCCGCCCGTGGGCGGCTCCCCCGAGCAGCCCGCCGACCTGTCGGCCGCGAGCGCCGCGCTCGACCCCGAGGACGCGCAGGCGCTGCGCCCGCTCATCGAGGATCTCCTGGACGGCCGCTACGACTTTAACGCCCAGTTTGAGCGGGGCCTGGAGGCGATCCTGCGCGGCTGGCACTGAGGCTAACGGACCAGCTCCTCGACCTCGCGCACGATGCGCGCGCCGCCGCCGAGCGAGGACAGCTCCGCGCACACTCCTCGGATTCCCGAGGTCAGCGCGGGTTCATCGAGGAGGGCGCGGGCAGCGCGCGCGATAAGCGCAGGCTGGGAAGCGCGCACGGTCAGGCCGCAGCGCGCGTTTTCCACGGCCTCGGCGTTGAATTGGCGCTCAAAGACGCGCCCCGGGACGATCACCTGGGGAACGTCGTAAGACAGAGCGTCCATCATCGAGTTTTGCCCGCCGTGGTGTACGAAGACGCGGGCGCGTGGCAGGATGTCGGCGACGTCGAATCGGGGCGCGCAGGTCACCTCGTGGTCCCCCACGGCGTGGACGGCCTCGGACACGCCCGCGACGTAGACGTCGCAGTCGAGGGCCTCGGTGAGTTCTCGTCCGGCGCACACAGCGACGCCCGCGGGGACGCTGCCCGCGCCGAGGTAGACGAGCGCCCAATCGCGAGGCGCGGCCGTCAGTGCGGGCGACTCGTCCAGAAACCCGCAGTAGACGGACCGCTCCCCCGCCTTCGGTTCGAGGGTTGGGCAGCTCGGGATGAAACGGCGCCGCACCCCCTCAAAGATCGTCAGGGACGAGGCCGGGGCAGGCATACCCATCTCGCGCAGCAGGCGTCGAATCCCCGCGGATTTACGCGGGCTGGAGGCATAGGCGGCGGTCGTCGGCTGCGAGCCGCTGCCCACGCACGGGATGCCCTCGGCGCGGGCGGCGATGAGGGCGGCGAGGTTGAATTCCGAGTAGACGACGTCGGGGCGCGCGGCTCGCATGTGGGCGCGGAGCGCGTCGACGGCGGCGCGCGTGTAGCGCTCGTCGAGGGCGCCGGTCAGCCAGAGGACCTCCTCGAAGCTGCGCACAGGCTTGCGGCCCATGAGGCCGAGGCGCGAGGCCAGGGGGAAGGTGTGGCGCGCGATGGCCTCGGGAAGGCCGAGAGGTGAGGGCACCGGAATCTCGAGCGTCGGAGCGACGGGATTGGCACAGTTGCCGTCGTCTCCCCACGCGAGCACGGCCTCATGGCCACCGTCGCAGAACGCACGTGCGACGCGCTGCGCACGCGACCACGGCCCGCCCATCCGCGAGCGAGCAACCATGGGAACGACGAAAACCTTCACGATTCAAGGGTACGCCGCTCACAACCGCGCGCTGACGCTCAGCGGGCGCCATAAGCCCGCCCCGGCCTCGTTCTGTCTCTCAGGCATGAGGCCAGGCTGAGTTTTGGGACCAACTCACCGAGGTATCGCGGCTAAGCTGGTTCTCAATCGCGCACCCGCAGCGCGCCCAGGCATCGACGCAAGGAAGGTCCGATGAACACCGACAAAATCGAGGACGTCATGTCCGAACTGCTGGGCGAGGGCTATCGAATCGTCTGGGAGGACGGCACCCTCTCCCCCGCCATCGACTGGGTGGACTGGATCGAAGACCCGGAGGACGAGGAGAAGGAGAAGGTCGAGGTCACCTTCCAGGACGGCTCGACCCGCACCTTCGACAAGGGTGTTCCCATGCACCAGATCTGGCACGAGGACGTCGACTAAATCACGTCGCCGTCATATCCTGGGTGGAGGGCCTCAACGACGTGTGCCCTATCGACAAAGAGGGAGATTCGCAATGAGTGGCATCGACTGGGAGGCTGCGGCAAACCACTGGATCGCGCAGGAGAGCGCAGCGACGCGCATGCCCGAGGCTGACTTGTTCACGGAGATCGAGGCCTTCCTGGCCAGGCACAAGATCTGCACGCTGGCGACCGCCGGGAACGGTATCGTGCGCAACACGACGGTCGAATATCTCTACGCCGAAGGGGCGTTCTGGATCATCAGCGAGGGCGGCCAAAAGTTCCGCGCCCTGCAGGCCAACAAGAACGTGTGCCTGGCGATCCATGACGACGACATTTCTTTCGCGACGCTGGCGGGCTTGCAGGTCACGGGCACCGCCGAGGTCGTTGAGCCTTTCGGCGAAGACTACGCTCACGCCTGCGAGCTGCGGGGTCTCCCCATGGAGCGCCTGCGCGCCATGCCCTTCGTCATGAACATCATCAAGGTGACCCCCACGCGCTTCGACTACGTCGACGGCACGCTGAAAGAGCGAGGCTTTTCCCCGCGCCAGCACGTCGAGTTCTGAAGCGGACACACATGCACCCCGCCGACAAGGCATTTTCCGAGCAGGAAGAGAACCTGCGGGATCTGGCCACTCTACGCGCTGCGATGGCTACAGACGACGGCACGCGCTACACACACGCCCAGGTCTGCGAGGAGCTAGGGTTCTAGACTGCCGGCCACAAAGCGATTACCGCCAGATTTATACCGCCACTGGCGGTAATCGCGTGACTCTCAAGGAGAGCTGACCGATAAACAGCAGGAGGCCTCGTCCATTGACGAGGCCTCCTCGAAGTTAGCTCTTCACGCTCGTTGTCTTTGGGTAGGGGATCACCTCGAGATGCCCGGAGACGAGCTCACCCAGGAACACCTGCTTGACCGAGGAGTACCCCAACTTCTTGAGTTCCTCCTTGACCCAGGCTTTATCCTTGCCTGCAAGAAGGAGACCATCAGGTACGAGCTGACCGTCAGTCACGAGCGGCAGGAGCGAGCGCTTAGAGCCGTCACCTCGCACGCGAATCGTCAAAGACCCGTTGGTTTCCATGATCGCTGCGGCAACGTCACCCACGCTGGCAATCTTCTGCTCACGCAGGCTCCTACTCAGTCCCTCCGCGGTCATTCCCACCTTCGCACAGCGCGCAATATCCACTTCACCATCACGAACGATCAGTTCGGGCTGACAGGCCGCAAGCTTCTTAAAGGTTTTGCTGGTATCGATGAGGATCTTCGTCGCGATAACAACGAGCGACCAGATCAAGATGATGACGAGAAACTGCAAGACGGAAATCGACGAGTTGTAGATGACGCCGCCGATGATGCCGCCCAGCACGTAGTTCTGCACCTGGTTGAGAGGCGTATTCAGCGAGAAGTCGCGCTTTCCCAAGATGTTGATCTGGAGCAGCATCGTGAGGATACCGAGCGCAAACTTGATAGCGGTCAGCGTGTAGAAGTCCATGTCAGCGCTCCCCGTTCACATAGATGCCATGGTCAATGATGTGCGTGCGCTCAAGAGTGAAGGAATTGTTGTCATTATTGAGATGGACGGTGTAGTCCTCCTCGTTGAAGCGCACAATCATGCCATCTTCCAGGGACTTCTTATTCACCATGACATCACGCACCTGGACGCCATGATCGATGGCAACACCCTCCATGAAGCCCACAAGCAGCTGCGCCTGCGACTGCTGATCACTGACCTTCAAATATTGCTCAGTCTGGATTCCCAGCAGGACGAGCGAAAACACGAGGAGCCCAATACCCGCGTCACGCCAGCGTGTTTTCACCCGGTTACGCAGATACAGGGCACTAAAAGCGAGAGCCACAACGAGCAAGACAATGATCGCAGCCAGACGCCGTGTCGCATCCAAACTCTGGTGCGACACAATGTAGTCGAGGGTATAAAAATTCATGTGCTTTCCCGGTTCATGAGTGCCGTGTAACGGGCTAACACTAGCACCGGATGACCCGCAGATAGAGGGCCTATCTGCCCCAGGATTCGCGCGATGAGCCACACGCCGACGCAGCCAACGACAGGAGGCCTCATCCATCGCCGAGGCCTGGGCCAAGATCGCGTGAAACACTCAGTTGATCCCGTGAAACACTCAGTCGGTTCCGTGGAACGTCCACGCGCGGCCGCGCACTCCGCGCGCGATGTAGCTGGCGCCAGCAAGCGTCAGGGCGAGGCCCAGGCCCGTGTAAAAGAAGGCGATAAACCAGTCGGGAACAATACCCGCGGCGCGCATGCCGATACCGAGGGACATCATGAACGCCATCATGAGGTAGCTCTTGCGATCGAAGAATCGGACGACATGGTGGCGCTCCCCCTCCAGGTCGGCGATGCGCTGGGTGTTCTTCTGGACGAGCTTGCTGAACATGGGGTGGAACGCGCAGAAGATGGCGATGGCGCCGCCCGCGAGCGCCAGGAAAACAATCGCCGCGACTCCGCGCATGTCGATGGCCGCGCGCACGCCAAGGATCGCGACGTTCAGGCCGGCAAGCAGCCAGACGATGCCGGCGACGGCGATCAGGGACTGCTTCTTGATGCGGAATCGACTCATGTCGTTATGTCCTTTTCTTCTACGGTGTCGTCGTACAGGGAGGTGTCAAGGAGGGCGAACAGCGTCTCACATTCATCGCCCGCCATGAGAGAGGCGAAGACGGCGCGCAGCACGTAGCGACACAGGGCCTCGGCACTCATGGGGCCGACGAGCCGGGAACGAACCACGGCCTCGTCCGCGTCGAGAACACGCGCGAGTCCGCGCTCGATATGGGCGAGCATGGGGGCGCGCACGGCGTCGAGGGCTTCCTGTTCGCTGCTGGGCAGGCGGCGCATCTCAGCGAACCAGTCGACGCTCATGCCGGAGCGCGCGGCGCACAGGGCCTCGCGAAATCGCCGCACGTAGGAGGTGAAGCGCTCGCCGGGGCACACGGCGCACAGCTCGTCGGAGAGGTTCTCATCGAAGAAGCGGGTGAGCACGGCGGCCGTCAGGTCGGCCTTGGTCGGGAAGTAGCCGTAGACCGAGCCCACCGCGATGCCGCACGCGGTGGCGACCTTGCGCACGGAGAGCGCGGAGATGCCGTCGCGCGAGGCGATGGCGTAGGCCTGGCTGACCAGCCTCTCCGGGTCGATCACTTGTTTAGGCACGATTTCCTATCGTCTTACTACCTGTAACAATCCATAATGAACAGTGTTCAGTATAGGCCTGAGCAAGCCTTCGTCAATCGCAGAACCGAGGGATCACAGCGCTCCTGACGCCAACTCGTCACATGTCACACGCCTACACGCGACCGCCGTCAGGCATGCCTTCCCGGGATGACTATAGGCTGACAATCAGCGGCGTCCGCGCAGTTCGACTACCGCACTGCCGTTCCAGCGCACGCCTCTGATGAGAACGAAGGAGCTCACATGGACCTCATCACCCTGAACAACGGCGTCACCATCCCCCAGGTCGGCCTCGGCACTTACCTGCTGGAGCCCGACGACGCGCAGTCGGCTGTCACCTACGCGCTGGACAACGGCTACACCCTGATCGACACGGCGAACGTCTACGTGAACGAGCGCGCCGTCGGACGAGGCATGCGCGCATCCTCGAAGGCGCGCGAGGAGATCTTCCTCGAGACGAAGCTCTGGCCGTCGTTCTTCGAACGCGCCACCGCCGTCGATGAGACGCTCGAGCGCCTGGGCACGGACTACATCGACCTGATGATCCTGCACCAGCCCGCCGGCGACACCGTCGCGGGATACCGCATCCTCGAGAAGGCACATAAGGAAGGCAAGATTCGCGCGATCGGCCTGTCGAACTTCGACGTTGCCCAGACGCAGCGCATCCTCGACGAGTGCGAGGTTGTCCCCACGATCAACCAGGTCGAGTGCCACCCCTACTTCCCGCAGACCGAACTCAAGGCGCTCCTGGCAGAGCACAACATCGCGCTGCAGGCGTGGTACCCGCTCGGCGGGCGCGGCAACGACTCGATCATGTCCGAATCCCTCGTCCAGGAACTCGCCGAGAAGCACGGCAAGTCCCCCGCCCAGGTACTGCTGCGTTGGCACATCCAGCAGGGACACATCGTCATTCCGGGATCGAAGACGCCGTCGCACATCGCTCAGAACATCGACCTGTTCGACTTTGCGCTGACCGACGAGGACATGGCCCAGATCGACTCCCTCGACAAGGGAAAGCCGTTCTTCGAGCACAACGACGAGGTCCTGGCCGGGTTCCTCGCATACGTGCCCGACGTGGAGGGCCAGAAGTAGTCCCACTACCGCGCACTGAGCCGAACGCACGACTGTTTCGGTGGCGACACCAGGCGCACATAACGAGGCCTACCTTGCTTGGCAGGGTAGGCCTCGTTACAAGATAGCGATGTTATAGTCATTGCCAGTCAATGAAGCCCTATGAAGAAAGCTGCTCATGGACAGAATCGCACGCATCGCCGCACCCCTCTTCTTCATCGCCATGGTCTACGCAGGGTGGCGCTTCGACCTCAACCTCCCCATCCAGCCGCTGCTCTCGCCAGGCCCGTGGATCGTCGCACTACTCATCGCCACTTGCTTCAGCGCACTGACAGTACTCCACTCTCAAGACAAGGTCACTCCACGCGTACTCGCTTTTTGGGGACTCATCATCAAGCTTGCTCTCCTCCCCATTTTCCTCATCATGCTCATTCTGACGATCATCGTTCCGCTAGATAGCTCCAACGGCAACGTCAGCGGCTTGCTGACGATTTTCCTCATTCTCCCCCTGGACGCGGGAGTCTACTGCTTGATGCTCGTGTCATCCTTCCACGGGTTTGCCGCAACAAAACGCCTACTGTCCGAACAGACAATCCCATCAGCAACAGTGAAAAGACTCAGGAAGATGCACGCCGTTCCCATCGCGGACTTGGTCGCAGCCATCTGGCTCTATGTGCTCCTGCGTCGACTCGACAGCGCCGCTCCGGCCAGCTCTCAGGACGTCTAACCGCCATTTCCGCCGAGGCCACCCCATCGGCCAGAGTTCCGTACGCGGTGACGCAGTGCCCGAAGAACATGTCGTCGTCGTCGAAGTAGGCGGAAAATGAACCGTCGGCGTCCATCGCGATGGTGCGAAGCTCGATCCGCTGAGCAAAGCTCTCTTCGGTAATCTCGGGGACCTCCTCGTCGGCGGACTCGCGCCACTCGCACGCGAGTTCGGTGAGCTCACGTGCGCAAGAACCACAAGGCCACGGCTCGCTTCGACCGCTTCAGCGTGGCCGTGTGGACGATCTGGCTGGTCCCCTGCTTCTGTGGCATGCTCACGGGCATCCCCGCGATCGACCTGTCCGCGAACGCAGCTTTCGGCGTAGCCCTCATCGGGGCCGACGTGATCAGTCTGGCCCTCTACCTGCGCGGGATGCACGGGGGGCAGCACATCGACACCATTAACAGTTTCAAGCCTTGCCTCGCCATTACACAATCGGCTTAACCCAGCCGACGGTCACTGTCGCCACGCCCGAGCGCAAATGAGGCACTAAGAGCATTCACTCCCCAACGAAAACGAGGACATTCACAAGAGAAGGACTGCTATATTCGATTCCAGTCAATGACGATCGACGAGGGGGTCTCCGCGTGTCCAAAATACTCAGGGTCGCTCTGCCCATCGCGTTCATCGTCGTGTTCTAC
>CABKMZ010000041.1 GCA_902373545.1 uncultured Actinomyces sp.
CCCACAGGTTGATCGCGGCGAAGTCGCCGGACTCGCGGGCGGCGGCCAGCTTCTCGAGGGCGGCGTTCGCGCCGGCCACGTAGTTGGCGTGGTGCTTGTCGTGGTGCAGCTCCATGATGCGGCCGGAGATGTGGGGCTCGAGGGCGGCGTAATCGTAGGGAAGTTCGGGCAGGGTGTAGACGGTCATGATGCTCCTCCTGGCGTCTTCGTCGTTTTGTTGTTACCTCCAAGGGTAGTACTTAAGTCCCGACTTGCGTAGGGGTTTCATGTCACCTTTCGCGGATTGCGATCAACGACGAGGCCGGGGCTGGTCCGCTCGAACCCACCCCGGCCTCGTGACAAGAGAAGAAAATCAGGCCCTTCCGCGCGCCTTGCGTACGAGCGCCGAGGCGCCCACGACGATCCACGCGATGACCGCGCCGAGAATGACACCGAAGACGCCGGACAGGAGAGTCTCGACCAGCCAGGTGACGAAGCTGCCCGCTGCGGACACCGCGTGCTCGGCGGTCTCGAGGATGTGGTGGAAGACGGGGACGCCGACCTCGGCGAGGTTTTCGATGACCAGGTGGCCGCCCACCCACAGCATCGCGACCGTGCCGACGACGCCGATGACGTTGAAGATGTGCGGCATGACGCGCACGATCGTGCGGCCCATGTTGTCGACGGGGCCGGGGCGGTTGTCCTCGGGCTTGATGGCACCCTTGGCCAGGTGGAGGCCGAAATCGTCCGCCTTCACGAGCAGAGCGACGAGGCCGTACACGAAGAACGTCATGAAGAACGCGACCCCGATGAGGACGGCGACGCGCATCGCGCCGTGCTCATTCGATAGGCCCGCCATCGACACGAGCATGATTTCGGCGCTGAGGATCAGGTCGGTGCGGGTCGCGGAGGACACGATGCTCTTTTCGAGTTCCTCGGCGGAGGCAGCGCCGCCCTCCTCGTGCCCCTCGTGGTGGCCGGGCAGCCAGCCGAGTTTCTCGAGGACCTTCTCCCCGCCCTCGAAGCACAGGTACGCGCCGCCCACGACCAGCAGGAACGGCAGGACCCGCGGCGCGAACCAGGTGAGCAACAGCGCGATCGGCAGGATGATGAACAGCTTATTAATAAGGGAGCCGCGCGCGATCTTGCCGATGATGGGTAGCTCGCGTTCGGGGCTCAGGCCCGACACGTACTGAGGAGTCACTGCCGTGTCGTCGATGACGACGCCGACCGCCTTCGACGAGGCCTTGACGGCGTTGGCCGCAACATCGTCGATGGACGAGGCCGTGACCTTCGCGAGGGTCGCGATATCGTCGAGTAGGGCGACAAGTCCTCCGGACATGGGTTTTCCTCCTATGGGCCTCGCGTGAGGGGCCTCGTGTCGTTACGCGCATTGTACGTGCGGGGATAGTCTAGAGTCATGACGACTTCCGCACCCGTTCCTGCCCTCGATCGTGACCTCATCGCCCGCCTGCGCTTCGACGTTATCGCGGCAAGCTGGACCACTGACACCCTTGAGACGCTGCTCAGTGACGGCGCCCTGTCCGCCCTCATGCGCGACTCGCGCCTGCCCGCCCTCGTCGAGCTCGCGGGCGTCACCGACCCGGCGGCTACCCTCACGCGCTTCTTCGTCCTCGGCCAGCCAGAGCGCGCCTCGGCCCTGGATGCGGCCCTGCCGACGCTGGGCGCCGCGGGTCTGGAAACCCTTGGTCTCGCGGCCACTATCGACGAGGCCGAGGCCACTTCCGCTCTCGTCGTCACCCGCGGGTGCGGCAAGTTTGCGCCCAAGCGTGAGGATGCGCAGGCGGGCGAGGGGGCCTCGTCCCCGAAGACGCCGACCCTGCCGACGATGCGCGACCCTGACGAGGAGGCGCCCGAGCCCGAGGTGGAGTCGGACCCGTGGATGAGTGCCCTGTACGACCTGCGCCCCCACGCGGCGACCCTGCCCGGCGGGGACCGCGACTGGTGGGTGACCTCGGACCCGGGGGAGATGCGCACCGGCAAGCCCCTGGCGGACGATCACGTGATGGGCGTCGGCGGGGCGACGCGGACGCTGCTGGGTATGACCGTGCGTGATTCTGTTGACTCCGCGCTCGACCTGGGGTGCGGCTGCGGCATCCAGGCCCTGTACCTGGCCACGCACGCGCGCCGCGTCGTCGCCACCGACCTCTCGGCGCGGGCGTGCGCGCTCACGCAGTTCAACGCGGCCCTCAACGAGGCCGTCATCGATGTCCGCGAGGGCTCCCTCTTCGAGCCGGTCGTGGGCGAGACCTTCGACCTCATCGTCACCAACCCGCCCTTCGTGATCACTCCCGACTCGGTGCGCGGCGCGGCCGGCCTGCTCGAGTATCGCGACGGCGGCATGGACCGCGACAACCTGGTCCGCGCGGTCCTGCGCCGCGCGCCCGCATGCATGAACGAGGGCGGCACCCTGCAGATGCTCGCCAACTGGGAGATCCCCGTCGACCGCAACCCGGACACGCAGTGGTTCGAGCGCGTCGACGCGTGGCTTAAAGACCTGCCCGTGGACGCGTGGGTCGTCCAGCGCGACGTCCTCGATCCCGCGCGCTACGTGGACATGTGGATCCGCGACTCGGGTGGCCAGCTCATGGCCCGCGCCGACTACGAGCGCGCGTTCACCTCGTGGCTGGTGGATTTCCGTCGCGCGGGCACGGGCGCGATCGGCATGGGTTTCGTGGCGCTTCGCAGGCTCGACGAGGCCGTGGCCGCCTCGGGTGGGGTGCGTGCGTTTGATCTGTCCCTCGATGGGCACGCCCCGCGCGGGTGTGACGTGGCGTGGGCGCTGGCCTCCCTGCGCGCCCCGGAGCTGTGGGAGGTGGCGCTGACGCGCGCCTCGGATGTGCGCGAGGAGCGCCACTACGTGCCGGGTAGTCCCGACCCGGAGCTGCTGATCCTGCATCAGGGTGGGGGATTGGGCCGGTCGGTGCCGGTCTCCTCGGCCGTGTCCGCGGTCGTGGGGGCCTCCGACGGTGAGTTGACGGTCGGGCAGATCGCGGCGGCCGTCGCGATGCTTACCTCCGCCGAGGTGGACGACGTGCGCGCCGAGGTTGAGGCGCCCCTGCGCGACCTGATCCGCTGGGGGTTCCTGACGTTCTGAGCGTCTTGCCTGTATGCGGGGTGCCGCGGCCGTGATCGGTCGCGGCACCCCGCATTATAGTCGCGATTTTTCGTTGCTATTCCGGGTTTTTGGCGAGTGTGGGGGCGGGTGCGAGTCGGGCTGACTCCAGATGTGGGACCCCTGTGTTAGCCTGGCGCCACGATTCAGCGAAGGAGCGACATGGACTACGAGTTCGCATACCGCTACGCGGCGGCCTCGCGCCTGGACGAGGGCGGTGGCCTCGAGCTGGCGACCTCGGGAGGCTCGACCCCCGAGGGGGAGGCGGCGCATCCCTTTTTCTTCTCGGGCTTCATGGAGCGCCCCGACGTGGTGGCCGCGGGGCTGCTCGCGGTCGCGCGCGTGGCCCGCACGCGCTTCTACGTGCCGCCCGGCATGGTTCCCACCCCCGGTGGGGGATTGACGCGGATCGGGATGCTTGACCCGGTTGTGACCAGCACGGCGGAGGGCCTGCGTTTTGAGTCCTTCAGCGTGTGCTGCGGCGTGTATGCCCGGCTCGACGTGGAGGCCTCGGCCCTGGACGCCACCCACCGCGCGGTCGGCGTGACCAACGTGGACGTCAACCAGCCGCTGCGCGCCGCCCTGGCCTCCCTGCGCGCCGGGGAGCCCCTGCACCTGGATGTGGGGTCGGAGGGCCTGACAGCCACGACCCTGGATGGGGAGGTGACCGAGGAGCGGGTTCCCCTGTCCCTGCGCTGGCTCAAGGGATTCGCGGAGACCCAGATGCTCTCCTCGGCGATGATGCCCCTCCACGTGTTGAATACTGCGCAGGCGCGCGCCTTCGTTCGAGGCCTGCCCAGGTCCAGCGCGACGGGCACGGTCATGTGGGCGGGTCGGGCTGTGCGCGGGCTGCGCTTGGGAACCAGGCCCGCGCCGGGGGCGGCGTGCGTGGCGGGGCCGGAGCGCCTGCGCGTGTTCGAGCCGCTGCTGCACCTCATTACTTCGCTTGAGGCCTACGGTCCTGACGTGGACGCGGGCAGCGAGCCGGTCGCCTCCCTGTGGGTTGCCCGCATGCCCGGCGCGCGCCTCTCCATTGGGCTCAGCCCCGCCAAGTCGCGCGGATTCTCGGGGGAGGGCGCGGTCCTGGCCTCCCTGGGGGACTCGCGCGTCGAGGAGGACGCCGACATGCTCTCCGCCCTGCTCTCGTTCGAGCCGCGCATCGACACGCAGCTCATGGCCGCTCGCGCAGGCCTGGCCCCGGATCGGGTCGCCGGAGGCCTGGCGCTGCTGGCCTCAAGCGGGCAGGTTGGCTTCGACGTCACCGAGGGGGCCTACTTCCATCGGCCACTGCCCGTGCGTCCCGACGCGCTCACCGCCATGCATCCGCGCCTGGCCGGGGCACGCGCGCTCATTGAGCGCGGCGCGGTCACACGGGAGGAGGGCGCGCGATTCCGCGTGTCCTCGGGCGTGAACCGCTACCGGGTGGAGGCGCCCGCCGACCCTTACGCCATCGGTGAGTACCGCTGCACCTGCCCGTGGTGGATGAAACACAGGGGAGGGCGAGGCCCCTGCAAGCACGTCCTCGCCGTCTCCACTCTGATCAAGGAGGATCAATGAGTCAGACATCGGATAAGAGCTGGCGTCCCGAGACCCTGGAGGAATGCGCTGACTTTTGGAGGCTGCACCTGTGGATCACAGATCACCCAGGCGAGTGGACGCTCGACCAGGTCTACGCGCGCATGCTCGAGCTCAACGAGGGGCCGCCCACGCTCTATGACCTGGACGTCAGCTCCAGGGTCACCGGTGCCTGGCTCAAGGGGATCGGCTTCTTGCGTCTGGCTGAACTGCGCGGCGACCTGGCCCTCGACCATGACGAGCGGTACCTAACGGCGCTGATCGCTCTCGAACCCGGGCTGCAGTTGCCCCTCATGCGCGCTGATAGGGAGCTGCGCGAGGAGCTGGTGTGGGGGATGCTGCGTCAGGAGGGCAACCGCGGCGTGTCCCTGTCTGCCTCCGACCGTTCTGCCACCATGGGATCGGAGCGGACGCCCGGCTGGTCGCGAACGCTCGCCGCCAGCATCGACGAGGGGCTCATCGAGCGCGACCGCCTGCTCGATGCCCTCCTGGGGATGCTGGCGGCCGACCTGCCGTCGGGGCGCGCCGGATGGTATTCGCGCACCCTGCGAATGCTGTCCATGACCCTCGACGAGGCCGAGGCGCGCCAGGGGGCCCTGTGCGCCCTCATGTCCGCGCCCGTCGGGGCGACCGTCACCCTGGCGGTCGGGCAGCTGACCGCCCTCTCGAAGGCCGGGCGACTCGACCTGGAGCTCTTTGCGCGCAGCTGCGAGGGCGCGCTCATGGGGTCGAAGGCGAACGCCCTGCGCGTGCTCGGGGTCCTGCGTGATGGCCTCGGCGCCGTGGAGGGCACCGACCTCGAACCCCTGCTCGGCGTCGCCCTCTCCTTCCCGCATGCGCAGGTGCAGGCTCTGGCCATCGACTTGGCGAGTGACGCGCTGCGATCGGGCCTCCTCGACTCCGCAGCGGTCGGCCGCCTCCTGTCGGACGCGGAGTTGGACCCGCTCGTCGTTGCCACGCTCGACCTCCTCGACCCCGGGCACGCGGCGACCGACCAGGCCGACCCCGGCCTCGTCCCCGAGGATGACCCGGGCGAGCAGGCGCCCGCCGCCTTTCTGCCCCCGCCCCGGGAGGTGGCCGACCTGGTTCCCATGAGCGCCGACGACGTGAGCGGGAGGGTCGGCGTCCTGGCGCAGGGCGCGCAGATGGGGCTCGAATACGAGGCGCTGCTCGCGTTCCTGGCATCCCCCGAGTTCGACCCGAGTGCGCTGGAATCGTTGCGCCCGCTCGTGCGGCGCCTGACTACGCGCAGATTCGGGTACGAGCGCATGCTCGGAACTCTCCTGCAGATAGCCCTCGATGGGGGAGGGGAGGGCGCGGAGAACCCGCTGGCCGCTGGCACCGCCTGGTTGGAATCGGAAAATATGCCGACCCTTATGCGAGAGCGCATCATCGAAGTTGCGGGCCTGGTCGAGCGCGGACGGCGCTACAACCTCCTGGCCACGCCCACCGACGACCGCGGAGCCGTGAATCCCCTGACGCTCGTGCGCCGTGCCCTGGACAACGGGGCTGCCTCGCCGCTTCGCGCAGATCTCACCCAGGCGCTGCTGCGCGTGGACGTCGAGCACCCGGACTGCGCGGCCGCGCTTGCGCTTGTGGAGGAGCGGGAGGCGGAGCTGCCCGCCGCGGCTCGCATCCGTCTCGCGCTCACGGGCGCGGTGCGCAGACGGGCCGAGGGCTACCTGTCCTCCCTCTCCGTGACGTGGGAAGGGCGCCCCGCCTATGAGTCGCGCAGCGGGAAGCCCAAGATCGCGCGCGACGGATCGCCGGTCTATGCCTTCTATTTCCCGCGCGTTGTCGGCGCAGATACGGGCGCGACAGGCCCTGAGCTGGGCGCGCTCGCGGATATTGCGAGCGCCTCGGGTGATTTTACTGCCCACCGATATCTCTACCCCGCGTCGGTGCGTCACTTCGCCGTCTGCCTGATCGCCTCGCAGTGGTATGTGCTTGACAGTACGCAGCTGACCGCTGACTGCTATCGGGCCCTGTGTGAGCACGGCGGGCGCTGGGATTCGCTGTCCGCCCAGCTCCTCGGCCAGGCGATGGGCGAACGCGAGGTCGAGTCGCGCGCCCTCGGCGTCGAGACCCTTGCCGCCCTGGTGGCGCGCGGGGATCTCGCCTTTGACGAGGCCGTGGCAGCTTTCGCGGCCGTGGCGCACACCGTGAAACTGAACCGGTGGGCGCAGGCCTTCGAGGATCTGGGGGACGTGGATCCGCGCCTCGCGCTGGACCTGGCGCTCGCTTTGCTTCCTGGGCTTGAGCGCGGACGCACGGGCATCGGCCAGCTGCTGGGCGTTATCACCGCGCAGTACGCGCGGGCGCAGGCCGAGGGGTGGGCGCCGCCGCTTGGTGAGGAGTGTATCGGCTGGCTTGGTCTTTTCCGAGGCTCCTCACAGGCGGCCAAGTACGCGCGCACACTGAAGGAGATGGGTCAATGAGTTCGCCGATGACGCTCCCCGCCCGCAGGGCGGCCCTCAAACGCCTCCTCGCCTCCGGGCAGACCTCCATCGACGCCTACGAGGAAGTGTTGGAGGGGGCCTCGGAGAAGGATCGGCGCTCCCTGTTCAAGTCCGTGCCCTTCGCGCGCCTCGTCCCGCCAGCCGTCGAGTGGGAGTGGGACGCAGTCCCAGAGGACACGGTGCGCATGTGCGCGTTCCTGCGCGCCGCCCTGGCCGGGAGCGATGACGCCGGCGACGACTACGGTGCCCGGTGGTCGGGCCGCCGCGGCGGTGACCCGCGCGAGGGGGTGGACCTGGAACGGCTGCTCGCCGCCCACAGGCGCGGCGCGGCTGGGCGCAGCGGTGAGTGGCTCGAGGAGGCCTCCGGGAGCCCCGGCGGCGTTGTCTTCTGGCACACCTACCGCTCCCTCCTGGCCGAGCGTGGAGCGTTCCTCACCTCAGCGCCCTCCCTGGAGTACTTCGCGCGCAGGATCATTCCCGCGCCCCACCCCACCTCGGATGAGACGCAGCGCTTCTTCGAGGAGAACCCGACCTTCCTGGAGCACGAGTTCTGGCAGCTCTTCCGCGTCGAGGGCGCCCTGCCGGGCTCCGCCCTCTTCGTGTGGATGTACCGCGAGGACCCCTCCGCGCCAGGCGGCGACTTCGAGCGCCTGCACAGCCAGGACCTCATCTGCTACGTGGCGATGCACCTCCCGCATCTGCGGCCCCGCATCCTCTCCGAGTGCCTGGCAGCCCAGCGGCGCGACTTCTCCGCGTACAATGCCCGTGCCTTCTCACTGGCCTGGGAGGCGCTCGAACCGACGCGCGAGGAAAAGCTCGCGGCGGCCTCCGACCTCATCGCCTTGCTCGGGGCCCTGCCTTCGCAGACGGTCACCCTGGCCCACAAGGCCCTCCTCGGCCTCATCGGGGAGCTCGCGGTGGAGCAGGTGGACGCGCTCGTGCAGGTCAGCGCCCAGGTCCTTGCCCGCTCCGAGAAGAAGCTGCTGCGCGCGCACCTGCGCCTGCTCGCCGCCCTCGTCAAGGCCCATCCCGGCTGCGCGTCCGCGGTTAGCGACGTGGTCGCTGAGGCCGAGTTCCCCCTCGACCTGCGCGACCGGGCCGCCGCGCTCGTCGTAGCTCCCGACGCTTCCGATGACTGCGCGGACGAGGCCGGGGCTGGGCCCGCGGGTACGGCCGCCCCCGGTGCGAGTGCCCAGGGAAGCGAAACCGGGGTGGGGGCCCAGGCCTCGTGGACGTTCCCGGACGTCCCCGCAGCGGACCTGCCGCGCACGTCGCATACCGCCGAGCTGCCCGACGATAACGACGCGGTCGTCGCGGCTCTGCACGCCCTCTTCGAGGACGCGGCCGCGGGCGCCGCCCTGCCCGCGCTCCTGACGCGTATCAGCGGCGGGGGCATCGAGCTGGCGGAGGCCGACAAGAAGCTGCTCGCCAAATACTGGAAGAGCGCACCCAACTGGAAGGGCGCCAACCAGCTGTCCTACCTGGCCTCGCGCCTCCTGCGCAACGTGGAGGTCAAGGACGCGCCCGAGGCCGGTCACTTCCGCGGCTACCGGCGCAAGGGCAGCGAGTGGGACCAACACAGAGGCCCCGTTGCGCTCCTCCACGAACAGCTGCGCGTCGCATTGGGTGACAAGCCCTACGACAAGCCGAACGGTCAGGACGCGTACCGCTTCGACCCGATCCTGACCGAGCCGCTCGAACCCATGGATGTGCAGTGGGAGCGGCAGATCATTCGGGCGCCCTACCAGAAGCCGGTTCGCGTCGTGCGCGGCGAGTACACGAAGAACGACGACATGCACGAGACGTGGGTCATCCCCGGTCAAACCCTGGCAACCGGCGAGGACTCGCTGGCGGGTGCCCTCGCCAACGTCGCTGGGGTGGCTCCTGAGTTCACCGGGCGTCTTCTGGAATCCGGGGACTACCGGTCGAGCGGCGTCGCCTACGCGTGGGCTGCGTGGGCCCTCCAGCACAACCCGGACATTCTGGCCGCCCACGCAATGCCTGTCCTCCAGGGGGCGTTTGTCAAGTTCCCGCAGGTGATTGCGCCCTTCGAGGTGATCGTGCGCGCGCTGGGGGAGGGGTGGCGGGCGCCGGGCGCGCCCACCTACTCGGCCCTGGCGTGGGCGTCCACCGCCGCCCAGGCACCCTACCGGGCGATCGCCGCCGAGGCTATCGCGGGCCTCGCCGACACAGGCCGCTTCGACCCCACCGCCATGGCCGAGGCCCTCGGCTACCTCCTGCGCAACGGGTGGTTCGGCCCCGGGCGGGTCGCGCAGACGCTCACCGACTGCGCGTCCATCTCGGCGCTGGCCGGCTACCGCGTCGCTCAGACCATTGCGGCGTTGCTGCCCTCCCTGGCGGGGGTGCGGGCCTCCAACAGTTTGGTCGAGGCCCTGGTGGCGCTCGCGGGAGACTACGGCATGGGTGTGCCCGTGCCCGAGGCGCTGCGCCCGAAGATGAAAGGATCAAGCGCGATGGCCAAGGCCCTGCGCGCCCTGGACGCCCTGCCCCACGCACCCACGCGCCACGCCTGCGAGGCGGCGGAGGCGCTCGGCGCGGCGCGTGCGCGCCGGGATCGAGGCACCCCTGCGTGACCTGATCCGCTGGGGACTCTTGACGTACTGAGCGGTGTTGCGTGCGCGGGCGCCGCGGCTGCAGGGGCAGCCGCGGCGCTTGGCGTCAGGGCGTCGTTACTTGTTGTGGGGGTGGAATCAGCCCGGGCCTCGTGAATGCTACTGGCCGTAGTGGAAGCGGCAGGCAACGATTTCGACCGTATCTTCGGTGATGCGATAAACCAATCTGTTACGTCCGTCGATCCGGCGCGACCAAAAGCCGGTGTATTCGTAGCGAAGAGGCTCAGGCTTGCCGATCCCCTCGTTTCCGTTGCGCTGGATATCCGCAATGAGTGCGTTGATGCGCTTGAGGGTCTTGCGATCCTCGAACTGCCACCACACGTAGTCGTTCCAGGCGTGTGGGGTCCACAAGACTTTGAGCATCGTTAGTTTTCCTCATCAGGGATGTCGATGAGATCGTGCTCTTCGAGGTTGCCGTGTCGCAGCTGTGCGATCGATTCGCGCAGGTGGCGGGCGTTCGCGGGGGACTGCATGAGGTAGACGGTCTCCATGAGGGACTCGTACTCGTCGAGGGCGATGATGACAACGCTCTCGTGCCCCTGTCGGGTGATGACGATTTCCTCGCGGTCGTTGACGACCTGGTCGAGGACCTCGGCGTAGCGTGCGCGTGACTCGGTGTAGGTCATGATCTTCATGGGTGCTCCTCTGCTCGCCTATGTACAGAACATTGTACAGAGTCTGTTACCGTGTTCCCAGTCAGTTAGTGACGTGCAGGGGACAGTGACTCCGTGCGATGGCCGCTGCCTGTCACGGCTTGATGTACGTGGCCCCGTCCTTCGTCCACTCGCGGATTGCGGGGATGGCGGCGGGCACTTGACCCAGCCACTCGGGCAGCGTGCCCTCGACGAACTCGTGGTTGGCCAGCGACCTGGAACAGGCGAAGAAGTCCACGCCAGCGTCGGCCGCCGCCTCCATCTGAGCAGTCCAGTCGTTCGCGCCCTGGAGCGCGTAGACCCCAGTGCCGTTCACGATGACGGTGATCCCGTGAGCCAAGCCGAGTTGTGTGAGATTGCCGAGGTTCGACAGCGCCGCGGGCCAGCGGGCGACATCTGAAACGTGGAGGATATAGTCGAAGCTCATAGTGCTCTCTTCAGTGCGATTGACGTGGCGCGAGTGGAGTCCCCGTCGGGGTACAGGCAAAGGGTATCACGCGGCGATGGGACGGCCGCTAGTGGCCGCGGTGGCGAGCTTTCGCTTTCAGGCGGGCGAGTCGTCGTTTCTCTTCAGCTTTCTTTCGTTTCTCCTGCCTGGTCGTGGAAGCTCGTTCTTGTGCCGTGCGTTCGCGTTCCGCTTGAATCGATGCCTGTGACGCAGTGGAAGGAAGCGCACGGCGAGCGAGGCGAGACGCTTGGCGCTGTGTGCGCTTAGGGTTGTGGTGTGTCGTCTGGCGTTGGGCCATATCGGGCGTCCAAGCGGCCTCGTCGAGGCGGCATAGGAGAGCGTTGGCGTGAGCGAGAAGGAACTCGTAGAACTCCGCGTCTGAGGGCTGCGCGCCGAACACGATTCTAACGGCGCGAACACGGTCGGCCTCGTGGCGCTCAATGACACCGACCCAGAACTGACCATCGAAATATAGTGTGGACTCCGTCTTCATTACTCGTCTCCAGGTACACCACGGTGGACCCGATGACGCTGGATTCTGCTCGGGGCAGCGACGGATGCGAGGCATCGCCCAGACTTCCTACTGGACTGTGCGGTTCGCGTATCAGGACTGACGACTCATTATACGTCCCGTGTTCCAGGGTGTTGCTACTGGACGATCGGCTTGCCACCGGAGGACATGGGGGCGCGGGTGCGGGCCTGCAACAGTTTGATCGAGGCCCTGGTGGCGCTCGCGGGCGACTACGGCATGAGGGTGTGCGTGCCTCATGAGCTGTGCCCGAAGATGAAAGGATAAAGCGCAATGGCCAAGGCCCTGCGCGCACTCGACGCTCTGCCGGATGCTCCGACGGGTCTCGCGCGCGAAGCGGGGGCTGCCCTCAGCGCTATCGTCTCTCGTCGAGCCGATGGAGGTGGCCCCACCAGCGGGTGATCAGCCACTCGTCGTGCGTTGAGATAACCAGGGTTCCCTCCCACTCGCGCATTGCCTCTTCGAGGGACTCCAGGGCGTTCAGGTCCAGGTAGTTCGTGGGCTCGTCGATCACGAGGATCTGAGCGTCGGCCCGCGCTGCGAACGCCAGCTGTGCCCTGCGTTGGTTTCCTGCGGAGAGCTCACCGAGCGGCCGGTTCCACGCCGCTGGGGGAACGAATCCCTTCCCGGCCTCTCCGATGCCCAGGTGCCACGCATTCTCGGGGATGAGGGGGTCGCCGGGCCGCGGGAGCACCTGGGGCACGAGTACGACCCCGGAGGTGGCGTCGATGCATCCTTGCGCCCCGCTGGGCGCCCCGCGTGCGATCCACTCCAGCAGGGTGGTCTTGCCCGACCCGTTGGGCCCCGCGACGAGGAGGTGCTCGCCGTAGCGCACCTCGAAGGAGGTCGGCGCGAGGCGTCCCTCCACCGACGCACCGCGGACGGCCAGGGCGATACCCATTGCGTGTGGGTGCGGTGACGTCCCGCCCGTGGTGGTCCTCATGGCGCGAGGGAAAGAGAACCCGCCCTGGTCATAGCGGGGCTTGGGGACTTCGTGTGCCGCGAGAACCGACAGCCTCCGGGAATCGTCGTTGATGCGCCTCGTCGACACAGTTTGGGCGCGGTCGGCGTAGTACTTCTGCGCCATCCTCGTCTCGGTGCGGGGTTTGAAGCGCGCATGCCCCACCACCGTTGAATCCCGCTGGTGAGATATGAGTCGGCGTTTCTCGGCCTGCTGATCCGCATGGATCGCGGTGTGCCGCGAGCGTGCGGCGGCCTTGTTGCGCAGGTAGTCCGAGTAGGATCCTCCTACCCTGTACGCCCCGAAGTCCGCGGGCTCTCCCTTGGAGATTGCCACCGCACGCCACGGTGTCGGATCCAGGTCGAGCAGCGCCGTCGCCGTGCGCTCAATGAATGCCCGGTCGTGGCTGGTCATGAGCACCGGCCCCTGCCAGTCGTCGATTGTGTGTGCCAGGTGCTCGCGCCCGTCAGTGTCCAGGTGGTTCGTCGGCTCGTCCAGGACGAGGGCCTCCGGTCGATCGATGAGGGTGAGGGCCAGGCGCAGGCGGGCACGCTGCCCCGGGGAGAGGGTGGCGAGGGGGCGGGAGCGGTCGAGGCCTCCTAGGCCGAGAGCCTCAAGGGTCTGTTCGAGGCGCGTGTCGATGGTCCACGCGTCCCGCGTGATCATCGCCGCTAGGACGCGGTCGTATTCCGCTTCGTCGCGCGGAGAGGGGTCCCGGGCGAGGTGCTCGGTGAGGAAGTCGAAGCGCGCCGCCAGCTCTCGGGTGTCCGACGTGGCAGCATCGATGAGGTCTGCGACGGTGCGGGACTCCCTGTCCCCCGCGAGTGGAGGGTGAGACGCCAGAGGGACTCCCGGTGCTGACCGTGTGGCCGCGGGCCGATGAATTGGGGGAACTAGCTGGGTCGCGGAGAGCGTCGGGCCGGAGATCGTTCCGGAGTCCGGCTGGAGTCGGCCCGCCGCGAGGGCCAGCAGCGTTGACTTGCCGATCCCGTTCGGGCCGACGACGACGAGGCGGTCGGCGGGCCCACACGTGAAGGAAACGTTAGTGAGGACGGGCAGCGTGCCGTAGGAAAAGAAGACGTGGGAAAAGACAATCGTGGACATGACGCACCGAGGACAGAAGGAGTGGGGCAGGGGCGCGATGTCAGGAGTCCATGGGGACATTATACCGGCAAAGGCGCGCAGGTGCGGCAGTTCTGCACGGAAATGGGGGCGTCCTCCCGGGGCTGTCTGACAAGACTAACGGCTTGCCGACGGACGACATGAATGCGGGAGGACACCCGGACAAAATTCTCCCCCGCGAGCCCTCGTTGGGGCCCGCGGGGGAGGAACGGCGACTACTGAGAGATCCTCAGAACAGCAGCGGGAACACCGCCGAGGCCGGGGCGACGAACGCGGCGCCACCCAGCAGAGAGTCCTTCAGGGAGAGGATGAAGTAGGTGAGCACGAGTAAGACAACGATAAGAAAGCCCGAGAAGATGAGGTTGTTGCGCTGGCGCTTGTACTGCTCGGGCGTCAGGTCTTCCTTCGTGCGGATGAGCGGGACCTCGCCGTGGACGGAACCGGTGTTCCCACCGGGCTTGTGGCCGTCGCTGTAGACAGGCTTGTTCTGGTCGGACATTGCGGCCTCCTACAAGGGTGCGTGTTGCTACTGGACGATTGGCTTGCCGCCGATGGACAGGGGTGCGCGGGTGCGGGCCTGCATGTCGAGCTCACGCTCCCACGCCGAGGCGTCCTGCCACCTCGCGTACGACAGCAGGGTCAGACCGTTGTCAGCTTGGAGCGCGTCGAGCAGGAGGAAGCGAGGGGCGACGGAAGGAGTGTCCCACGGGATCGCTGTCCACAGGCCGTTGGCGCCGATCAGGAACTCCCCGCGGTTACGCTCGTGCAGGTCGTTCTCTGCCTCCTGCTCCACACCTTCGGCGGCCCACAGCCAGCGGGTGAGGCGGAAGGCATCCCAGGCCTCGTTCCATGAAGAGTAGGGCATGTGCAGCGCGCGGTTGATGAGAGCGAGGGTGTCCCAGGCCTCCTCGTCCGTCAGGTACCCGAGGGCCGCGCCGGAGCGCGTCAGCATGGCCGCGCGGATGAAGTCCCACGCGCCAAAGTCCACGTCGTTGATGCTGCGGTCGTTATTGAGGAAGCGGTGGATACGCCAGCGTTCCTCCCACGCGTCCGTCTGCTTGTCGGCAATCTCGTCGAGGCGCGCCAGGCGGTTTTTCAGCCACGATGGATTGTTGCACTGCTCGCGCGTGCGTCCGAAGTCCTTGCGGTGTCCCTCCCGGAGGAGCCAATAGAGTTGGTGGAGCAGGTCGGATCGGCTCGTGATGCCCCAGTCGCGCGCGAGCATGTCCTTGGTCGAGCCGGGCTCGGTGACTGCGAGCGCGTCGACCGGGTTGCCGTGGCACAGGGCGTAGGGGAAGGACGGGGCGAGCAGCCGCGCGCGGGCGTCGGTCGCGAGGGCCTTGCGCGAGCCTCGTAGCTTCGGTGTGTGATGCTCGTTGAGCTTGTTCCAGTCCTTTTCCTTGCCGGCCTTGCGCACATCGCGCGGCGCGGGAACGGCGCCTTTCGAGCGGGCGATCGCCTGCTTGACGTAGTAATTCAGCAAAAACACGATGACGCACCCGATGGCGAACCATACGGGGAAGGGAATGTCGGACACAAAATTCGCAATCACGGTCACGATTGTGCCCGATGAAACGCCGCCCACACAACCTCAAGGCGGGTGGGGTGGGGACGAGGCCTGGGCTGAGCGCGCGGACCCCGACCGGTTTCCGGGTGGTGGAGCTCGGCCGGGGCCGCAGGTGCGTCAGCGTCGAGGGACGATCCGCAGCGTCGTCTGGTCGTCGAGTTCTAGCTCCCAGCGCGAGGAGCGCTCACGCTTCTGGCGCGACAGCGTGCTCAACTGCTTCGTGGGCGCGAGCGCGTCGAGGATGAGGAAGCGGGGCGCGGGGTAGGGGGCGTTCCAGAGGATCGATGTCCACAGGCCGTTCTTTCCGATGAGGATCTCGCCTCGGTGGCGGTCGTGCAGGTCGTTGGTGGCCTCCTGCGCCTGTCCTTCGGCCGCCCAGAACCAGCGGGTTGTGCGGAAGGCATCCCAGGCCTCGTCCCACGAGGAGTAGCTCAGTTGCAGCGCGTGGTTGATGACCGCGAGGGTGTCGCATGCCTCGTCCTCGGTCAGCCAGCCCAGGCCGGCACCGATGCGCGTGAGCATGGCCGCGCGGATGAAGTCCCACGCGGCGAAGTCGACGCTCTGGACGCGTCGGTCGTTATTGAGCAGGCGGTGGATGCGCCAGCGCTTCTCCCACGCGTAGGTGTCCTCGTCGGCCTTCTTGTCGAGGCGCGCGAGCGTCGAAGATACCCAGGCGGGGTGGGTTTGGAGACCGCGCGACGAGGCCGGGGCCGGGTTTGTGGGTCGTCGCGCGTGAGGGTTCGCGACAGGTGGTCGTGCTCGCTCGTTTGTGCGCAGCTGGACCCTTGAGGTGGCGGTGTGGGCGCCCTGCCCACACTGCCAGCCATAGGGTTAACGTGCGCAGTCAAGGGCCCAGGGCGCCACCCCTGAGATGAACGCACCGGCAGCAGAGCCACCCAAGGGACCCAGGCCTCGTCAATGACGAAAACTCAGCCCGCCCGCTTCGGCGTGATTCCCATGAGGACCGTGTCCGGGTGGGGGTAGGTGCCGAGGTAACGCAGGAAAATGCTGCGCTCGGGGACGGGGGTCGCGATAAGCAGGTCATCGTAGAAGACGGACGCGTAGGTCGCGCCGATCTCATCGAGCGATGCCAGGGGAATGCCCGAGGGGACGGCGTAGAGGGTCTCTGGAGGAGCGGGTTCCTTCCGATCGTCGTGTGTCGGGGGAATGGAGAGAATCAGGGATCCATCCGTCGAGATGGCTGCTGTCTTCGGGTAGGAGACACGATCGGCCCCTCCCGCCTCGTTCGTGACGTGCAGGCGCCTGCCGTTGATGGCGGTGATGCGTGAGGGGAGGGCATTGTCGCCCGTATGCGTGCACAGGTGTGCCCAGGTGACCTCGCCCGAGATGAGGGTTGTCGCCAGTTGCTCGCTTGTCGGGGTTATGGTCTGGCCGATCTCGTCCCAACACTGGATGGTGTCGGCTCCCCTCAGGCGTATGGCGTTGTCTGTCAGAGGGATGCGCGA
>CABKMZ010000042.1 GCA_902373545.1 uncultured Actinomyces sp.
GGATGGTGTCGGCTCCCCTCAGGCGTATGGCGTTGTCTGTCAGAGGGATGCGCGAGATCTCAGTGCCGTTCGCGGTGATTGTCACGAGGGCAGGTGCCTCGGAGTCATCGGCCATCGTCCCGCTGAACGCCCAGCCGTCGGTCACCGGTGTCAAGGTGGTGAAGTCGGCGGACACGGGTTCCGTGACACTACCGTCCAGGAGATTGAGGAAACGGTTCACGTCAGTCCCGGGAACTAAGGTGTTTTGCTTGGCCGGGACGTATCCGTTGACCATGGGGACGTTCATGGGGACGCCCGGCTTCTCGGGTTCGAAGCCACGGACGTCGGCGGCGTATCGCCATGCCTCGGTGCCGTCCTTGTTGTACCCCAGGCACATGTAATCGTAATCCTGGAACGTTTTGGGCATGTCCCCCGCGTGGCACATGACGGCCACGGGCCACTGCACGGCCACGAAATGCATCTTCTCGCTTCTGTCCAGGTCCTGTCCCACGTCGAGGAGGGGCAGTCCTTTGTCGGAGATGCCGGAGACAACGGAGTCAGGGATCGGGAATTCCCACGTGGCCGTGACCTGGCCGTCAGAGACTCGGATCGTCTGCCCGTCGGCGATGATCGAGTCGTCCCAGGTCAGGATCGGCGCGCTCGATTCGGCCAGCTCGCGGCGCCACAGGACCGAGGGCTGCGTGCCGTGCAGGTCGATGGCGACGAGCGTGGGGGGTTGGTCCTTGTCCTTGAAGATCGCGACCAGAGTGTCGTCGACCTTCGCGTGGGAGTACAAGTGTCCGCTCACTCCCAGTTCCGAGGCCGTCATCTCCCAGGCGACGTCGAAACCCGAGGCGAAGTCGGGGGAGATGAACGAGGAGATGCGTGCGTTGCCCGAGTAGCCGACGGGTCGGTGGGTGAGGTGGCACACGCAGATCGCCGCCGCAGCGACGAGCGCCACGACAAGAGCGATGGCGAGGCGGCGCACGAAGGAGGGGAGGGGCTTGCGTTGGGAAGTCGGTGTGTCAGCTAGCGTCATCGCATACTCCTCATCGGGTCCGGTACAGGGGTCAGGCCGACGATGCGCTCGCCGGGAGCAGGAGACAGGGCGGCTAGGCGCTTGTACCAGGGAGATGATGGTGAAGCGAGTCCGACGATGAGATCGTCGAAAACAGGGGAGGCTTCAAGCAGGCCATAGCTGCGCCAACCGTGGACGGTGGAGACTCCCAATAATGTGTCTGACAGTCGAGTTGAGGGCCGGGAGCCAGCATCGATGGCCGCCCCCACGTTAACGAGAGCTGGACCCCACACGTCGGATGAACCGGGAGGGGAATCTAACTCGACGTAGGGCACAAAAATGAGCGAGGAATCCTTGCTCACGGTGGCGGTACTCAGCAGTGCGCTCGGGTTTTTGAGACCATCGCTGAAGATTAGCTGACCCGTGGGCACGCTCGTCTCATCGTTGATGACCAGGTTGACCACCCTTTTCCTCGGCTCAACGGCCAGTGAGCTTTCCCAGGAGGCTTCGCCTGTGGCTGCGTAGCGCATCAAATCCTCGATCGTGGGCGCGGTGTCGGTGTTCGTGGCAGGTAGCGTGCGCAGGTTCGCCAGGCGATCCGATGACGGTTCGGTCATGACCATGACCTGAGGATTGGAGCCGTCGGGGCCCATAGATGCGACAAGTCCATAGTCGCCTCCGATGACCCATCCATCGGCGGCGCGTACGAGGCGTTCACGCAGCGTGTACGAGTTGGCGACTCGGCAGCTTCCGTCGATGTTGTGCCCGTAGGAGGCACAGGCCTCGTTTAAGGCCTCCAGGCCGACGCGCTCGCCGGTGTTCACATTCAGGAATCCCGTGAGGTCACCGAGCGACTCGCCCATTGCGGGTCCCGCGTGCTCATCCATCCACGTACGCAGAGGCACCCACCCGTCGACGGGGGTTACGGACTCCGGGAAGGAACCGGTGGAGGCGTCGAAGTCCCACACGTGGGTAGCGTTCTTATCCCAGGCCTGGCAGGGGACGGTCGCGGGGCTCGTGCAATACAGGCGGACTGGGCCGATGGCTCCCGTGCTCCTGCCGCGCATAGACGGGTGCTCGTAGGGGGAGTCGGCAACACGAATCCCCGGAGATGGCCATCCGGTTGTCGTTGTTCCGTCGGTTGGTGAGATGAGGGTATTGCCGACGAGGAGGTCCCCGTCCCACCAGTGCACGCCGGGTTCGTCGTCGACGGGGGTGCGCCAGAGTTGGCGGGGGGTGGAGTGGGAGGCGTCGTAGCCGATGGCGACGCGTTGGGTTCCCTTGTAGCCGACGATGAAGAGGTGGCCGTCGCGTGCGACGTAGTCGTCGATGCGGTCCAGGCCCGCGTCCGCCGTGTCGATTTCCCAGGCGAGGCGCACGCCGTTGATGTAGTTGGGGGATAGGTAGCCGGTGTCCTGGGCGTTGCCGTGGTAGCCGCTGGGTCCGTTCGCCGACTGGACGACCGCGAGCGCGCACAGGATCGATGTGGTGACTATCCACAGGCGTTCGCCGTAGGTAAAGGGGCAGATGATCATGTACCAGAGGCGTTTGAGCGACCCTGCCCACCTGTAGTCGTCTTCGTCTGGGAATCTCATGGTGTGATCCTATCGGGTGTTCGACGAGGCCGGGGCCGGGTTGTGTGTCCCAGCCCCGGCCTCGTGGATCAGCCTTGGTCAGCCCGCCCGCTTCGGCGTGATCCCCATGAGCACCGTGTCCGGGTGGGGGTAGGTGCCGAGGAGGGCGCGCAAGCGAGTAAGCCACGAATCCGATCGCGTGGGGGATGCGATGAGCAGGTCATCGTAGAAGGGCTGCGCGTGGTGTGCTCCAATGTCCTCCAGCGAGGCCAGCTGGATGCCCGAGGGTGCGGTATACAGGTTCATCGGCGGGTTCTTGTCCGTCGAGTCCTTATCCTTCGGGGGTTGGGAGAGAATCAGGGAACCGTCCGTCGCGGGGATCAGGCTCTCCGGATAGGTGCCGGACTCGGCCCCGCCCGCTCCATTCGTCGCCATCAGACGACGGCCATTCATCAGGGAGAAGCCTTCTTTGGAGTGTTGATCCCTCTGTACGCACACGGACGCCCAGGGGATCTCCCCAGAGGTGAGAGTGGATGCCGCCTGCTCGCTTGTTGGGAGCGCGATGCGGCCTTCCTCATCCCAGCACTTGGCGGACCCGACGTCCGACACTCGCATGAGCGGATCAGCGAGGCGAGTGCGCGACACCTCGGTTCCGTCAGGGGCCAGTGTGACGAGGGCACGCTGGTTGGGATCGTCCGGCATCGCTCCCCCCAGCAGCCATCCGTCCGCAACGGGGACCAGAGCATCCGCATTGTAGGTGGCGCTCTCGACGAGGACTCCGTCAGCCAGGTGGAGGAAGGTGGCGACCGGGACTGTCGTGTACGTGAAATTCCGGGAGACGGGAACGTAGCCGTCGACTGGCGTGGCGCTCACAGGGATGCCGGGACCCTGAAGGTTCTCGGAGGACAAGGTCACTTCATATCTCCACGCTTCGGTGCCGTCTTTGTTCCAGCCCAGACACAGATAGTCGAAATTCTGAACGGCGCGTGCCATGTCTCTCGCGTAACAGACGACAACGACGGGCCACGTCACGCGTGAGAAACGTGTGTGCCCGGGATCGACATGGTCGCCTCCCACGTTGATGAAGGGCGCCGTGTCGTACTGTACGAAGCGCGTGGTTGCGTCCGCGGGGAGCGGCGTGTCCCAGGTGGCTGTGACCTCCCCGTCTGAGACGCGGATCGTCTGGCCTGCGACCACGATGGAGTCCTCCCATGCGAGCATCGGCCCTTCCAAGGTGGGCACCTCGCGGCGCCACAGGACCGAAGGCTGCGTGCCGCTCAGGTCAAGGCCCACGAGCGTGGAGGGCTGACCCTTCTCCCCAAAGACGGCGACGAGAAGCCCATCGACCTCCTGATACTCGTGCAGTGATCCGCCCACACCCAGGTCCGAGGCCGTCAGCTCCCAGGCGACGTCGAAACCGGAGGCAAAGTCCGGGGAAAGCGTCGAGGAAACCCGAGCGCTGCCCGAGTACCCGATGGGCCTGTGCGCGCGCCAGGAGGCACCGACGGCTAGCGCGCCGACGAGGGCGACGGCCAGTGCGATGGCGAGGCAGCGCAGGAGGATCGGGAGGGCCTTGCGCCAGGAAGTCAGCTTCTTGGGGAGGTTCATCGGGCGCTCCTTGACGGGCCGGGGGCGGGGGTCAGGCCGACGATGCGCTCGCCGGGGGCTGCAGACAAGCCTGCGAGGCGCTTGTACCAGGGGGCCTGTGCGGGCGACGCAAAGCCGACGATCAGGTCGTCAAACATTGTTGTCGCCGCCGTCATGTGGAGGTTCTTCCACCCGGGGACGGTGTAGGAACTGATGGCGTACTTGTCTGAATCGGCTGCGGTGCTGGTGGCATTGGCGGCCACATTCACGTCGACGAGAACCGGAATCCACTCGTACTGCGGGATAAAGGAGGTGGGGGCCACGTTGACGTGGGGGAGCAACACGACGGACGCATCCTGACTGAGCGCGGGGTTACCCAGCCACACACTGGGGTCGTCGGTGTCAGATCCGTAGTACTCCATGCCCGTGTTGAACTTTGTGTGCTCGTTGATGACGAGCGGGGTGTCGCGGCCTCCCGGCGCCAGGGTGATCGAGGAGTCCCACGATGCCTCACCCGTGGCCGCAAAGTGCATGAACTGTTCTGTCGTAGGGGTCTGCGCGGAACCCAGATCGGGGTATGTTCGCAGGAACAGGAGGCGCTCCGAGGCTCGATTTTCCAGATGCATGACCTGCGGGTTCGAGCCGTCGGGAGCGACGGTCGCGATGTATCCAACGCCGTCGCCGACGATCCACCCGTCGGAGGCGCGCAGGATCAGGTGCTGGTATTTGAAATCACTGGTGATGCGGCAATAGGGTATGCCCTTCGAATCCTCCAGTGTGGCGGGCCCGCACGCCTCCTCGATGGCCTCCAAGCCGACACGCTCTCCAGTGTCCACATTGAGGAAGCCCGTAAGCTCGTCGAGCGTATAACCCATGGCCGGGCCGGCAGACGATGGGTCCCACGCGCGTAGGGGCACCCAGCCCTCCAGCGGGGTGACGGAGTCGGGGAAGGAGCCGGTGGAGGCATCGAAGTCCCACACGTGGGTCCCGGTCTTGTCCCAGGCCTGGCAGGGAGCGGACGAGGGGGTGGGGCAGTACAGGCGAACCGGTCCGATCGGCCCCGTGCTCGGTCCGCTTCCTGTGGGGTGATGGTAGGGGGACTCACTGATGCGACGCGTTGGGATCGGCCCGATGGTGGTCGTCGATCCGTCAGCGGTCGACACCAGGGTGTTACCCACGAGCAGATCATCGCCCCACCAGTTCACCCCTTCCTCGTCGTCGACGTTGGTGCGCCACAGCTCGCGCGGGGTGGAATAGGAGGCGTCGAAGGCGACGACGCTGCGCTGAGCCCCCTTATACCCGACCAGATAGATGTATTCGTAACCGACGCGGAAGTTGTCGATGCGGTCCAGGCCCGCGTCCGCCGCGTCGATCTGCCAGGCGACGTGCACGCCGTTGACGAAGTTCCCGGAGAGGAATCCGGTGTCCTGGGCGCTGCCGTGGTAGCCGCTGGGTCCGTTTGCCGACTGGATGACCGCGAGGGCGCACAGGATCGACGTTGTCACCATCCACAGGCGTGCCCCGAAGGTGAAGGGGCAGATGATCTTGTACCAGAGGCGTTTCAATCCACCCGCGTACCTGTAGGCGTCTTCGTCTGGGAATCTCATGGACCTGATCGTAACCGCATCCGCTAGCAACCGGGTAATTGTGCTGGCGTCGCAGGCCAGACGAGGCCGGGGCCGGGTGTGGTGGGTCGTCGCGCGTGAGGGGTCGCGACAGGTGGTTGTGCCCGCCCGTTTGTGCGCAGCTGGGCCCTTGAGGTGGCGGTGTGGGCGCCCTGCCCACACTGCCACCCATAGGGTTAACGTGCGCAGTCAAGGGCCCAGGGCGCCACCCCTGAGATGAGCGCACCGGCAGCAGAGCCACCCAAGGGACCCAGGCCTCGTCAATGACGACAACTCAGCCCGCCCGCTTCGGCGTGATCCCCATGAGCACCGTGTCCGGGTGGGGGTATCCGCCGAGGTAACGCAGGAAAATGTTGCGTTTGGGAACAGGGGTCGCGATGAGCAGATCATCGTAGAAGGGCTGTGCGGACCTTGCTCCTACCTGCGAGAGTGAGGCGATCGTGACGCCTGACCGGGAGTAGTACAAGGCTGGAGCTTCTTCCTTGGTGGAGTTCTTCTTGTCGCTCTCGATCGACTGGATGCCGAGGATCAGTGAGCCGTCAGCCGATAAGAATGCTCCTTGTTCGTACTCCGCGTAGGTGGGTGTTCCATCCTCGTCGGCGGCTAAGAACCACCTGCCGTTGAGGGCGTAGATGCTACTGCCTGATCCCGAAGTCACAACATTACTGCACATGGGTGTCCAACCGTGCCCCGTGCGGAGGGCTGCTAGTGCCTGCTCGGTTGTTGGCTGAACTGCTTGTCCATCGGCGTCCGTGCACATGGTGTTGGAGAGCGTCTGCCACTGCAGTGAGTTGGTGGTCAGCGTCACCATCTCGCGGAGGCTGCCGTCTGGGTTCAAGACGGCGATGTCGCCGTCTTCAAGCTGAGAGTAACCCATCCCGTTAATGATCCAGCCATCGCTTGTCGCGTAGACGTTGTCGATGCTGATGCGACCAGAGAAGGGCACGTCGAGATCCGTGACGGAGCCGTCGACGAGGCTGAGGAACGAATCGACATACAAATCATAATCGTTCTCAGAGTGCCCGACGATGAGATGGTCGTCGACCGTGGCGACACCGGTTGGCTTAACCGTCTGCCCATCGGCGTTCCTCGTGACCGCGTAGTTCCAGGCCTGGGTGCCGTCCTTGTGCCACCCCGTGCACGAGGGGCCCTCATTGCGATCGCCCGACCTCGAGTCGTTGATGGGCGTGCAGGTGACCACGACGGACGAGGTGATGGGAACAAAGCTCCCGCCGTCACCCCACGATGGGCGCGGGAACAAGACGCGTGGGGAACCGCGATCATGGTCGTACCCGACAGTGGTGGGCAGGGGAGTATCCCAGGTCGCGGTGACTGTGCCATCGGATGCCCGAATAGTTTCACCACCCGCAATGATCGAGTCGTCCCAGGTGAAGAGCGTGCCACTCTCAGAGTTGAACTCGTGGCGCCACAGAACGGTAGGAGTGGAACCGCTCGGATCGATGCCGATGAGCGTCCCGGAGAACGTTGTCGCACCTTTCGACGACCCATCTTTCTTGCCGGTGACCGCGACCAGCACCCCATCGACCCTCGTGGTGGCCACGACCGGCCCATCGACGCCCAGGTCCTTGCTCGTCATCTCCCAGGCGACGGAGAACCCGGAGGAGAAATCGGTGGAGATGGCCTGCGAGGGGTGGGCGTGACCGGAGTAACCGGTGGGGAGATGGATCAGCCACGACAGGCCGATCCCGAGGACCACGGCGATGGCGGCGACGAGAAGCTTCCTCTCGCGGATAAAACCAAGCACGGAAACAAGGAAGTTGCGCGCACTATCCGGGGCAGTCATCGAACGCTCCTCATCGGTCCGGGGGCTGGGGTCAGGCCGACGATACGGTCGCCGGAGGAAGGAGCCAGGCCAAGCAAGCGCTTGTACCACGGTGATGTCTGAGGGGATATGCGGGCGACGACGAGATCATCGAAGAGAACTGTGCCGGATGAAACCTGCAGGGTGCGCCATCCGGGGACTGCGGAGTTTTTTAGCAAATACTCGCCCTTATCAGGCCTGCTCCAGTCTGCCGCGGCCGCCGCCGAGTCAACGAGGAGTGGCGTGTAGTAATCCTTGACGTCCCTCGTGGACTTGGGGATCAATGCCACTGATGCGTCACGGCTATAGGCGATGCCTCGCGCCCACGTGGCCGCGCTCGAATACGTTTCAAAGAGCTCCCGATCGGTGGCAAGCGGCTCGCCATCGTTGATGATGACCGAGGCCATGGCCGAGCCAGGCGACGTGTAGACCACCGCGCTCGAAGCCTCCCACGTGTGGTCGCCCGTGGCGGCGAAGTGGAGTAGGTCCTCAGTGGTGGGCAGTTCGGAATCGTCCGTCACGTGGACGTTCAGGAAAGCGATGCGTTCCATTGCCTCGAACGACAGGGTGCCCACCCTCGGATTCGATCCGTCAGGGGCGACGGCGGCAACGTTGGAGTCATTCGCGCTGGAGGAGCTTGATCGGAGTCCGTCGCTGATGATCCAGCCATCCCTGCTGCGAATGATGGGTAGCCGGAGTGTGTCTGGATGGACCAAGCGACACGTTGTCGTACCGTCGTGATTCTCCTTGACGGCGGGACCGCATGCCTCCTCGATGGCGTCGATCCCCGTGCGTTCGCCCGTCTCCAGGTTCAGGAATCCGGCCAGCCCATACGTCATGTCTCGAAGACTCTTGTCCGTCGACTTGTCTGTTCTCACCAGCGGCACCCAGCCGTTCACCGGGGCAACTGCGTCAGGGATCGTATCCGAGGAGGCGTCGAAATCCCAGACGTGGGTAGCGGTCTTATCCCAGGCCTCGCACCGTCCGGTGGAGAGATCAGGGCAGTACAGGCGGATTGGGCCAATGGGGGCGCTTGACCATCCCGTAGAAGTGGGGCGTGCATATGCGTTCCCAGCCAGGGAATCACCCGACGACGGCCAGCCAGTTGTGACCTTCCCATCTGCCGGAGAGATCAGTGTATTGCCGACGAGGAGGTCCCCGTCCCACCAGTGCACGCCGGGTTCGTCGTCGACGTCGACGCGCCACAGCTGGCGGGGGGTGGAGTGGGAGGCGTCGTAGCCGATTGCGACCCGCTGGCTTCCCTTGTAACCCACCAGGAAGAGGTAGCCGTCGCGTGCGATGTAGTCGTCGATGATGTCCAAACCAGCGTCCGCTGCATCGATTTCCCAGGCCAGGCGCACGCCGTTGACGAAGTTCCCGGAGAGAAATCCTGTGTCTTGGGCGCGGCCGTGATAGCCCCACGAGCCGTTCGCTGAATGCATGACAGCGAGCGCGCAGATGATGCTGGTTATCACCATCCACAGTCGTGCCCCGAAGGTGAAGGGGCAGATGATCCGGTACCAGAGGCGCTTGAGCGCCCCCGCCCACCTGTAGTCTTCATCGTCTGGGAATCGCATGGTTCGATCGTAACCGCATCCGCTAGCAACCGGGTAATTGCGCTGGCGTCGCAGGCCAGACGAGGCCGGGGCCGGGTGTGGTGGGTCGTCGCGCGTGAGGGGTCGCGACAGGTGGTTGTGCCCGCCCGTTTGTGCGCAGCTGGGCCCTTGAGGTGGCGGTGTGGGCGCCCTGCCCACACTGCCACCCATAGGGTTAACGTGCGCAGTGAAGGGCCAAGGGCGCCACCCCTGAGATGAACGCACTGGCAGCAGAGCCACCCAAGGGGCCCAGGCCTCGTCAATGACGACGACTCAGCCCGCCCGCTTTGGCGTGATCCCCATCAAGACCGTGTCCTTGCGATGGGAGGGGCTGGGGGAGTTGCGCGTCGCGTAGCTCGGGGTCGGTACTGCGACCAGGAGGTCTTCGTACACGGCGGTGACGCCGTGAACCCCGAACTCCTCCAGGGTCGCGAGCTGGGTGCCGGAGGGAACTGCGTAGAGGTTGTGCGGGCGGTGGAGGACAGAGTCGCTCTCACCGGCGCCATCAGGCTCGCGCGACAGGATGAGGGACCCGTCCCTCGAGGGAATTAAATCGGTGGCGTAGGCGCCCTTGATGGGCTTGCCGTCCGTGCTCGTGACCGTCAGATCGCGTCCGTTGATGGCCGTGATCTCAAAGAGGGAGCCGATTCCGTTGCGCGTGGCGCACAGGGTAGCCCAGGGGGCCTGGCCGGTGGCGATGGTTTCGGTGGCCTGTTCGACCGTGGGGATGATCTCGGTGCCGTCTTCCGACCAGCACAGGAGGGCGGCCAGATCCTCGGGGGGCATGGCCGTGGAGGCGACGGCACTCGTCGACTGCTCGGTCCCGTCTGGCGAGACGGTCACCAGCGCGGTTTCGCGGGGCTGCCTGTTCGTCACGCCGCTGGAAATGTAGCCGTCGCTGGCGATGAGGTAGTGGCGCGCCTCAAGGGTTGCTCCTTCCGTGATGGTCCCGTCTTCCAGGCGCAGGTACTGGGAGATGGGGGCGATGTCTGCGGAGCCGGTGCGGGAGATCGGAATGTACCCGTTGGCGGCGCGTGTATGTGAGGGTAAGCCGGGCAGCGACGTGTTGGAATAGGTGCTGGTCGCCGTGTACGTCCATGCCTGGGTGCCGTCCTGGCGCCAGCCCGCGCAGTCGTAGTCCGCGCCGTGTCGGCCCGAGGAGCTCGTTGACTCCAGGCAGGTGACGGCGAGGGGCCAGGCCACGGGGACGATGCGCGGCTCGTATTGGTCGACGATGTGCTCGCCGACCAGCAGGAGGGGCTGGCCGGGCATGTAGCTGCTGGCCTCGCTGGGCAGCGGTGTCTGCCACGTCGCGGTGACGGTCCCATCCGAGGCACGGATCGTCTGGTTTCCGGCGACGAGCGAGTCGCCCCACGCCAGGACGATTGGGTATTCGCCTGTGAACTGGTGGGTCCATAGGACGGTGGGTGTCGGCCCGCTGACGTCGAGGCCAATGAGGGTGTGCTCCGAGCCGTAGGGTCCGGTGAGGGCGACGAGAGTCCCGTCGACGACCGCGGTCGTCGCGACCGTCTCGTTGGCACCCAGGTCCGTGGCGCTCATCTCCCAGGCGACCTCGAAGCCGCCCGAGAAGTCGGTCGAGAGGAACCTGGAGGGCAGGGCCTGTCCCGAGTATCCGGTGGACTGGGCGGACCTGGAGGAGTCCGAGGCTCCGGGGGTGGGGAGCGTTCCCGTGCAAGCCGCGAGGAATGCGGCCGCCGCGAGCGCAGCGCCGATGGTGGTGCCGATCCGGCGCCTGTTCGGGCGGTGGGAGGCGGTGGATGTCATTGCGTGCTCCGGGTGGTGTTGGTGGTGGGGATCAAGCCGACGATGTGGTCGCCGGAGGAAGGAGTCAGGCCAAGCAAGCGCTTGTACCACGGTGATGTCTCAGGGGATATGCGGGCGATGATGAGGTCGTCGAAGAGGGGGATCGCCTCGGTCGCCTGGTAGTCGTTCCACGCCGGGACCGCGTACTCGTTGAGGGCCGAGGCCGGGGCGGGCGCGTCCTCATGCGCCGTAACGTTCAGCAGCAGAGGGCGCGCCTCGGGCAGATTGGACTGCGAATGGGGTTTCTCCTGGTCGATGGAGGCCAGCAGGATGACGGAGGTGTCGCGGCTGATGGCCGGTCGGCGCCACCATGTCTCAGGGGAATTCCTCGAACTGGGAAAGATGCTCTGTGAGGTGACGATGGGATCGCGATCGTTGATTGTGATGGCGGCATTGAACGAGTCTGACGTGGCCGGGGTCAGGCTGATCGTCGTCTCCCAGGGGTGCGCGCCCGTCGAGGCGTAGGTCATCAGCTCCTCGGTGGTGGGAGGCGTAGGCTGGCTTGTGCCCGAGTAGGTTTCCAGGTAGCGCAGGCGTTCGATCGCCTCGCTGCTCATCGGGAAGAGCTGTGCGTTGGACCCGTCGGGGGCCACGGTCGCCACGTTTCCATCCTCGTCGCCGATCAGCCACCCGTCCGAGGCTCGGATGATCGCGACCTCGAAGGATCCCGTTCCCGTCAGTGGGCAGCGATGTTCCTCGGTCAGGCCACGGATCTCGATGGGGGAGCAGGCCTCGTTGATGGCGTCAACGCCGACGCGCTCGCCCGTGTTGACGTTGAGGAATCCCACGAGAGCCCCTGCGTCGCGGGTCTCCACACGGGCGATCGCGTACGTCGTGCGTCTGAGCGGAACCCACCCCTCCAGTGGTTTATCCGTCGTGGGGAAGTCGCCGCGCGAGGCGTCGAAATCCCACGCGCGGGTCACGTTCTTATCCCAGGCCTCGCACTGGAGGGTGGAGGGGTCGGGGCAGTTGAGGCGCACGGACCCCACGGGCGCGCTCGTCCACCCGCTGAGCGTGGGGCGCGAGTACGAGGAGTGATCGAAGCGGGCGGTCGGCGTCGGCCAGCCCGTGGTCGTTGTTCCGTCCGCGACGGACACCAGCGTGTTGCCCACGAGGAGGTCCCCCTCCCACCAGTAGCTGCCGGGCTCGTCGTCGGTGAGGTTGGTACGCCACAGCTCGCGCGGCTTCGCGCTGCTCGCGTCGTAGCCGATTGCGACGCGCTGGCTCCCGCGATAGCCCACCAGGAAGAGGCGTCCGTCGGCCGCTGCGTAGTCGTCGATGCGGTCCAGACCAGCGTCCGCCGCGTTCATCTGCCAAGCAACGCCGACGCCGTTTGCGTAGCCATCGGCCAGGTAGCCGGTGTCCTGCGCGGCCCCGCGATAGCCGGGGGTGGCTCCTGCGGTGACCAGCCGTGAATCGCTCATGACATATAGGAATGCGAAGGCTCCCAGAACGATGAACGCCACGATCCATATCCATGCTCGGCGCAGGAACGGGCGCGATGAGCGCGACGGAGGATCAGCCGA
This sequence comes from uncultured Actinomyces sp., assembly GCA_902373545.1. Lineage (GTDB taxonomy): Bacteria > Actinomycetota > Actinomycetes > Actinomycetales > Actinomycetaceae > Pauljensenia. The sequence goes on from CABKMZ010000042.1 coordinate 12,551, forward strand.
CACTGGCTGAGCATCAGGCACTGTGTGACGAGAACTCATGAATCTGATCATAACGGTCTAATTTTGTTAGCACTGTGCCTCTCGTCCCGGAACTCAGGCGAAACGCCGTTTGTGGCCGCGTGCGCCGGGTGTCGTCGCGCGCGAGAATCAGCCACGGCCTCGTCAATGTCAAACCGAGTGGCGTGAGACGCGCGGAGATGGCCTTGGTACACAGATGTGGGCGGGACGCGGTAAGGTCCATCCCAGATGCCTCGACGCGTGCGCTCGCCAACGAGGTGCTACAAATACTGGGGAAGTAACGGGGAAGGGACAGGTAATGTCAGCGACGAAGCTCGTGATCGTGGAGTCTCCTGCGAAGGCAGCCACCATCGAGGGATACCTGGGTCCCGACTACCACGTGACCGCCTCCATCGGCCACATCCGCGACCTCCCGCAGCCCTCCGAGCTGCCCAAAGACATGAAAAAGGGGCCATTCGGCCGCTTCGCCGTCAACGTCGACGAGGGCTTCACGCCCTATTACGTGGTGAACCCGGACAAGAAGAAAAAGGTCACCGAACTTAAGAAGCTCCTCAAGGAGTCCGACGAACTTTTCCTGGCAACTGATGAGGACCGCGAGGGTGAGGCCATCGCGTGGCACCTCCTGCAGGTCTTGAAGCCTAAGGTTCCTGTGCGCCGCATGGTGTTCCACGAAATCACGAAGGAAGCGATCCAGCGCGCGCTCGACAACACGCGTGACCTGGATACGAACCTCGTGGACGCGCAGGAGACGCGCCGCATCCTTGACCGCCTCTACGGCTACGAGGTCTCGCCCCTCCTGTGGCGCAAGATCCGTCCGTCCCTGTCGGCCGGCCGCGTGCAGTCGGTGGCCACGCGCCTCGTGGTCGCCAAGGAACGCGACCGCATGGCGCACGTGAGCGCCCAGTACTGGTCGATCGACACGGCCTTCACGTCGGCGGGCCAGGCCTTCGGCGCGCGCGTGGCCTCCGTGGACGGCCACGCCATCGCGACCGGCTCCGACTTTTCCGAGAAGGGCGAGCTGAGCGCGAAGGCCACCAAGGCCGGCGTCCTCCACCTGGACGAGGCCACCGCCCGCTCCTACGCCCGCGCGCTGGAAGACGCCCCGGCCTCGGTCATCGACTCGGTGACCCGCAAGCCCTACCGTCGCCGCCCGGCCGCCCCCTTCACGACGTCGACCCTCCAGCAGGAGGCCTCGCGTAAGCTGCACTGGAACGCCTCCTCGACGATGCGCACCGCCCAGTCCCTCTACGAGTCCGGTTACATCACCTACATGCGTACCGACTCCACGGCCCTGTCCAGCCAGGCGATTCACGCCGCCCGTGAGCAGGCCACCCAGCTCTATGGGGCCGAGGCCGTGGCCGAGTCCCCGCGCCTGTACGGCACCACGTCGAAGGGCGCGCAGGAGGCGCACGAGGCTATCCGCCCCGCCGGCGACCACTTCCGCACGCCCGGCGAAGTCGCGGGCTCCCTGTCGAAGCAGCAGCTCGCCCTGTACGACCTGATCTGGAAGCGCACGGTCGCCTCGCAGATGGCCGACGCCCTCGGCTACACGGCGACGATCCGCGTGCTCACCGGCATCGAGGTCGACGGCAAGCGCCACGACGTGCTGTCCTCGGCCTCGGGCACGGTCATCACCTCCCCGGGCTTCCGCCTGGCCTACCAGGAGGGCCGCGACCAGGGCCGCTACGACGCGGAAAAGAACGACGCGGAAAAGACCCTGCCCGACGTCGCTGAGGGCGACGCCGCGACGCTGACCGAGGCCACCCCCGACGGCCACGAAACCCAGCCCCCGGGCCGCTACACGGAGGCCACGCTCGTCAAGACCATGGAGGAACTCGGCATCGGCCGTCCCTCCACCTACGCGGCGACCATCCAGACGATCGGGGACCGCGGGTACGTCACGCACCGCGGCCAGTACCTGGTGCCCACGTGGCTGGCCTTCTCCGTGACGCGCCTCCTCGAGGAGAACCTGGCGAACCTGGTCGACTACGACTTCACGGCCTCGATGGAGGGCGACCTGGACCGCATCGCCGCGGGCCAGGAGAACGGCACGGAGTTCCTGACCGGCTTCTTCTTCGGCCCCGACGGCACGGGCGAGAAGGGCGGCCTGCGCCACGACGTGGCCTCCCTGGGTGACGACATCGACGCGCGCGCCGTCAACTCCATCGACCTGGGCCGCGGCGTGACGCTGCGCGTGGGCCGCTACGGCCCCTACATGGAAAAGGCCGACGGCACGCGCGCGAACGTGCCGCCGGAGGTCGCTCCCGACGAGCTGACGGACGAGCTGATCGACCAGCTCTTCGCGCGCGCCGCCGACGACGGCCGCGAGCTGGGCGTCGACCCCGCGACCGGCCACACCATCATCGTCAAGGACGGCCGCTACGGCCCCTACGTCACCGAGGTCCTGCCCGAGGCGGCCGAGGGTGCCGAGGAGGGCGCGAAGAAGGCGAAGAAGAGCGCCGCCAAGCCTCGCACCGCGTCCCTGTTTAAGACCATGGACATCTCCACGGTCACCCTCGAGGACGCCCTGAAGCTGCTGTCCCTGCCGCGCGAGGTGGGCACCGACCCGGCCTCGGGCGACGTCATCACCGCGCAGAACGGCCGCTACGGACCCTACCTGAAGAAGGGTACGGACTCGCGCACCCTGGCCTCCGAGGACCAGCTGCTCACCATCACCCTGGACGAGGCCCTGGCCATCTACGCCCAGCCCAAGACGCGCGGCCGCGGCGCGGCCCGCCCGCCGCTGCGCGAGTTCGGCGAGGACCCGATCTCGGGCAAGAAGGTCACCGTCAAGGACGGCCGCTTCGGCCCCTACGTGACGGACGGCGAGACCAACGTGACGGTGCCGCGCGCCGAGACAGTCGAGGACCTGACGGCCGAGCGCGCCTACGAGCTGTTGGCGGATAAGCGCGCCAAGGGCCCCGCCCCCAAGCGCACCCGCAAGACGGCCGCGAAGAAGACGACCACAAAGAAGCCGGCGGCCAAGAAGACCGCCACCAAGAAGACGACCACGGCGAAGAAGACGACCGCGGCGAAGAAGACGGCCACCAAGAAGGCCGCGACGAAGAAGGACAGCTGATGGCAGCGCGAGGAGTGTTCATCACCTTCGAAGGCGGCGACGGCTCGGGGAAGTCCACGCAGATCCAGTCCGTGCGCGACTGGTTCGAGAGCCGGGGCCGCGAGGTCATCGTCACCCGCGAGCCGGGCGGCACCGAGCTGGGCACGGAGATCCGCCGCCTGGTCCAAAACGGCCCCGAGGACGTCGATGCGCGCACGGAGGCCCTGCTGTACGCCGCCGACCGCGCCTACCACGTCGCCACGGTCATCGGCCCCGCCCTCGAGCGTGGCGCGGTCGTGCTGGGGGACCGCTACATCGACTCCTCCCTGGCCTACCAGGGCG
>CABKMZ010000043.1 GCA_902373545.1 uncultured Actinomyces sp.
TTGAGAACGCCCATCGTCGGCTTGTCCTTGGTCACGGTGAAGGCGTGGGTGAAGCGCTCCCCGTTGACCTGCAGGGTGGCCGACACCTGACGGGTTTCGGCGTCCTCATTCTTGTCGGCGGCCACTTCTTCGACGACCAGCAGCGAACTCGCTGAAGCCATGGCATCGTCGGTCAGAAAGACCTCCTGATCGTTCGGGGCGCCCGGGTCGACCATCGCCGTGGCCGCGCTGGCTTTACCGGCGGCCAGCAGGTCCAGGTACTTGCGCACCTGAGCCTCGGGCGTACGAGAACTATTAGCCACCTTGATAGCCACCACACCGGCGATGACCAGCACAACGAGGACGCCGACCAGAATCCCCACGAGCATGACCCGCTTCTTACCCCGGCCAGAAGAGGGGGTCGACGCCACGCTGCGCCCGGCAGGCACCGGTGGCCCCGGAATCGCAGGGCTCACAGGCGGTGCAGGTATCGGAGCCGCACTCACGTCATTCTTTTCAGTACCCATCAATTGCTCCTCACAACGTTTGACATTCAGCAGCCAGGATTGCAGTGCACTCTGTGCGCACCGTCATCCAACCACTCAGGCCTGCCCAGTATCACGCCACGCATGCAACGAGTCAAAGAAGGATCGACATGCGGATAGTTGGTGCCCGTCCGCTTCCTGCGGACGGGCACCAGGTGTATAGGGACGGCGGAAGCGGACGTTAGAAGAGGAATTGCACCTTGAAGTCCGGCTTGCCATCGGCGGTCAGCTGCAGCAGTCCGTTGTCGTCGTCGAAACGCGCGTCAACTTTCACCATCGTGTCGAAGTCGTGCGTTCCTGCGAACAGCGTCCCCTCTGTCGTGACCGTGTATGTCACGTTCCCGGAAAATGACGTTGGATCAAAGCTTTCCGAATCGAGAGATGTCGGCTTTTCTTTGATGGAAATAGCGGTGACGCTCTTTCCCCGAATCTGGTTCGAGCAGTCATCCCCCTGATTGCCGGGATAGGTCCCACACTTTTCAACGAGCGCCTGAGCTGCTTCGAGAGCAGCAGCTTCCAGCTTGTCGTTATAGGTCGCCTTGAAGGTGACGTCGCTCTCGCCATCGTCATTTTGAGTGCGCACGTCATCGAGCACGGAGACGGAGACGGGAGTCGTATCAACATACTCGTTCGGCGCGACAGGCGTGAAATTGTATGTGCCCGGATAGAAGAGGAAGGAACGCCCTTCCATGTAGAGACTTGCTTTGTCAATGGAGGCCTTCGTCTCACCGACGGAGAACTGATCGATTCCATCACCGTCCACGGTCACAGGCACTGCCAGCGAGTCCCGAATCTTCCAGTTGTCCAGAACGCCCATCGTCGCATCGTCCGCAGTGACACGGAAGGCATGGGTGAAGCGTTCCCCGTTGACCTGCATGGTCGCGGTCACCGTGCGCGTGTCGGAATCGTCGTTCGTATCCGCGACGACGTCTTCGACGACCAGCCGCGAGGTTGCCGAAGCCATCACGTCGTCGGTCAGGAAGGTACGCTGATCGTTATCCACGCCAGGATCGACCATCGCCGTCGCCTCGCTCGCCTTACCGGCGGCCAGCAGGTCCAGGTATTTGCGCACCTCGGCCTCGGGCGTGCGAGAACTATTCGCCACCTTGATAGCAACGACGCCCGCAATCACCAGCACGACGAGAACACCAACCAGAACCCCGATCAGCTTCATGCGCTTACGCGCGCCAGGCGAGACCTGCGTGAAGGACACCCCCGCGGCGGGAACCCCACCGGGCCCCGGAACAGGCGCGGCACCGGGTCCCGGAACAGGCGCGGCACCGGGCCCCGGAACAGGCGCGGCACCGGGCCCGGGAATGGGGGCGGCGCCAGAAGTTGGGTCGACCCCAGCCGGGGACGGTGCAGGTATCTCGCTGCCGGTAGTTTCGCTATTGTCAGTACTCACGACTCGCTCCTCACGATGCGTTGATGGTCCGGGGCCAGCATCGGGCGACAAACACACCAATACCAACCACCAGTCAAAAAGACGTGCCCATGATCACACACCACCAACCGAGAGTCAAAGCTGTGTCACACTACGGATACGACGCGCTCCCCGACCGCCAAGCGATCGAGGAGCGCGACAGGTCGCACATGCCGGGGGACCTTAGCGGGTAAAACTCACCTCGAAGTCGGGCTTACCATCCTTGTCGAGCTTGAGCACTTGGTTGTCATCCAGCTGCGCGCGAATCTCCACCTTGGCCTCCACGTCTTGCGTGCCTGCCATGTAGTACTTGTTGGAGGACGTCACCGTGAAGACGACAGTCGCGCGAAAGAACGTCGGCTGCTCCTCGGACACCGGCGCCAGCGCCTTCGGCATTGAGCCGCCCGTTACCGCGGTGACGGCATCGCTCTGGATCGCAAATGGGCACCAAGACTTCTGGTTGTCCGGAATGGTCGAGCAGGTGTCAACGGCCCGTTGCCCCGCCTCGATCGCGGCCGCCGTCAGCTTGGTGTTGTAGGTGGCCTTGAGAGTTACGACGTTGTCTCTGCCACCCAGCCCATCATCGAGGACAGAAACCGTCTCGGGGTTGGAGTCTGCATACTCGCTCGCCGCGATTGGCGTGAACGTGTAGACGCCGGGGTAGAAGAGGTAGTCTTTCTCCTGGTCGTTACGGCCCGCCGCGGACGCATCGGCATTCACGCCGCCGACGCTGAACTGGGCGTATCCCTCGGCGTCAACGCTCACCCGCCCGGTCAGAGAATCCTTGACTGTCCAGTTATTCAGAACGCCCATCGTCGACGGCCCCTTCGTCACGGTGAAGGCGTGGGTGAAGCGTTGCCCGTTGACCTGCATGGTGGCGGTCACCATGCGCGTATCAGAACTGTCATTCTTATCGGCGACCACGTCCTCGACGACCAGCAGCGAGCTCGCCGAAGCCATCACGTCGTCGGTCAGAAAGACGCGCTGATCATTATTCACTCCGGGATCGACCATCGCCGTCGCCGCGCTCGCCTTACCGGCGGCCAGCAGGTCCAGGTATTTGCGCACCTCGGCCTCGGGCGTGCGAGAACTATTCATCACCTTGATCGCCACCACACCAGCAATCACCAACACCACGAGGACGCCGACCAGAGCCCCAATCAGCTTCACGCGCTTCTTCCCCACAGCGGACACCGGCGCAAAAGCCACGCCTCCCCCGGCTGGCGTCGGCGACCCAGTAACCGCAGGGGTCGCAGGCGGAGCCGGTATCGGAGCCGCGCTCGCATCATTCTTTTCAGTGCCCATCATGCACTCCTCACAACGTTTGACATTCAGCAGCCGAGAGGCGGCACACTCTGTGATTCCGACCATCCGACCACTTGGGCGTGCCTAGTATCACACCACGGTCCTCACCAGTCAAAGACTGATCACAGTACGGATAAGCGGTGCCCATCGGTACCGTGCAGAGAGCTACTCAGGTACCGACCATCTGTGAAGGCACCTAATAGCGGAAGGTGAGTGTGACGTCCGGTTTACCGTCGGCAGTGAGCGTCAGCATCCCCTGATCATCTATTTCTGCCTCAACGATTACCGTTGTTTCTACTTCTCTCGTTCCGGTGGCGGAGGTAAGCTCGAAGACCATATCTCCTTCAAGCGTTCTGTCTGTCAGTCTGCGTGTGCTGAACTCGGCAGGCAGCTGCTTGATGACAACAGATGTCACCGACGACGCACCGATCGCGTCGGGGCATCGGCTTGAGCTACTCCACTGACCAGGGACACAGGAGTTGATGCGTTCGCGAATCATCTCGTTCACCTCGTCCTTGAACTTGTCGGTGAAGGTTCCCACAAAGGTCACGTCGTCGTTCCCGCTGCCGATCGACGTACTGCGAACGGCGTCCCGAACGGAGACGGTTGCGGGATAGGCCTCGACGTACTCATTGGGCGCGACGGGGGTAAATGTGTAGACCCCGGGGTAGAAGAAGAAGGAACTCGAGCGCGACGCGACGCCACTTCGCCCCACCGACGCACTGACGGATCCGACTGAGAACTGGTCAATTCTTTCACCGTTGACACTCACGGGCACCGCGAGGGAATCTGTGATTGTCCAGTTGTTGAGGAGGCCCATCATCGCCTCATCCGCTGTCACAGTGAAGGTGTGGGTGAAGCGCTGGCCATCGACCGTCATGGTCGCGGTGACCTCGGCGATGTTGGAGTCCTCGCCGCTTTTGTCGGAGACCACGTCCTCGACGACCAGCAGAGATGTGGCCGAGGCCATGGCCTCGTCGGTGAGAAACACCCGCTGGTCGTTACGCACGCCGGGGTCCACCATCTCCGTCGCTTCGGTACCTTTACCGGCGGCCAGCAGGTCCAGGTACTTGCGCACTTGCGCCTCGGGCGTACGAGAAGTATTCACTACCGTGATCGCAACGACGCCAGCGATGGCCAGCACAACGAGGACGCCGACCAGGACCCCAATCAGCTTCACCCGCTTTTTCCCCGAAGCGGACACCGGCGTCAACGCCACGCCTCTCCCAGACGCCGTCGACGGACCCGGAACCGCCGGGGTTTCGGGCGGTGCCGGTATCGGAGCCGCGTTCATGTCGTGGTTCTGGACGTCCATCATGTTCTCCTCCCGAGATGTGGCGTTCCATGGCCGGTCTCAGGCCACAATCAACACATCCCTTTATTCGACCACAAAGACCTTCCCAGTGTGACATCACGCGCGCACCCAGCCACACAACGATGAGAGAGCGGATACAACTGTGCTCCCCGGTCACCGAGCGACCGGGGAGCACATATTGCTGGCGATTACTCCGGTGCGAACTCCACCCAGAAATGCGGCTTACCCGACGCGTCAAGCGAGAGCTTCCCGTCTTCGTCGAACTCGGGGGTCGCAATCGCCGTCGTCTTTATGTCCTGGGTCATTGTATCCGCAACCCTCTGAATTCTGAAGGTCACGTCGCCCTGAAAGCGATTGGGTTCCCACTGACCAGGTTTCAGTTCCGTCGGCAGCTTCTTGACCTCAAGGAGCGAGAGGGTACGCGACTGCAGGGCGAAAGGGCAGACGGCGTCGAGGTTTCCGGGCGGGGTGACGCACGAGTTAGCCTGCGCCACGACCGCGTCGAGCGCGGCAGACAATAATGCGTCAGAGTACGTCGACTCGACCGTCACGTTCACGAGTGGATCCGCACCGTATTGGTACTCGGTTCGCGTCGCCCTGAGGGTGGCCGGCTCGGCCTCAATGTAATCCCCAAGGTCGGCGGCGTTGACCGTGTAGACACCCGGATAGAACATGTAGGTCGGGGACGTGAACGGGAACGAATCGTAGTCGCTGACGGGTGCGCTCACACCACCGACGCTGAACGTGGAGACACCCTTGATTCTGACGGCGACGGGGGTCATGAGCGCATTCCGAATCTTCCAGTTCTTGATGACACCCAGGGTCGGTTTCACCTCCGACACCTCGAAAGGGAAGGTGAAGCGGATGCCGTCGACCAGCACGGTGGCGTCAACGATATGCGTCTGCGCGTCCGAGTCTGGGTTCCTGTCGACCACTTCTTCGACTCGCATCAGTGAGCTTGCCGAGGCCATGACCTCGTCCGTCAGGAAGACGCGTTCACTGTTGGGGATCCCGGGATCGACCATCTCAGTTGCCGCGCTCGCCTTGCCCTGCGCGAGATAGTCCAGGTAGCGCTGCACCTCCGCCTCGGGCGTACGCATGGAATTCGCGAGCACGAAGCTACCGAGAGCCACACCGACGAAGACCACCGCAACGATGACCGCAAGCACGACGGGACTGACACGCTGACGCGACGCCGACTGGACCGGAGCACCACCAGGGTATGGAGCCGCGGCTCCTGGGGCTGACATTGCAACCGGTGCGGCCACCTGATAGTGCCCATATCCGGGCACCGGTGTAGCTGCCTGCGACGGAGGGGACGGAACCGCTGAGAGCGTCGGCGGGTCGGGGACGGGGTCGAAATCCATGCCAGAGGCGGGCCGAAACGAGGCCCCCGTCGGGCCATTGTGTCTTGCATCCATTGCGCGCTCCTTACGACGTCCAGGCGTCACGTCACGGGAACGCGGCCAGGCACTTCCTCGACAAACGGTTACCGTGACAGGGTAAGAATTAGCACCGTCCCAAACCTCCGTCAACACCCGTCAGCAATGACTATTACTTGTTATATTCACGAAGAAGGCGAATCCCCTGACGACGATGGAATGCTGAGCATGACGGAGATGACGGGTTTTCCGTCAATATCGGTAACCGGAACTCCTGCGTCTGAGAGCTCGACCGTCATTGTCGGTCTCAGGGTGAGAGTGTGGGGATGGCGATCCGGCAACCAGGATCCAGGGTCCTGGTATGTGATGACGGCGTCTTCTCCGGTATAGGCACCAGAGTCGTTCACGCTTACCAGCGTGGACGGTAACGTCGTGACCTCAAGGACGCTGAGACTCGAAGAGCGCAGGGCACTGGGGCACATCTGATCCGCATTACGCCCCAACGTCCCACATGCCTGCACCGCGTCTTGCGCGGCGCGCAAGACCTCACCCCTCAATTGTGAATTGAGCGAGCCTTCCAACGTGACGTGCGTCGTCTCGTAGGAACTCCCCTGCGTCCCGTCCTCAACGACGGCACGCGCGGACTGCGCGTCCACATATTCCCCTGTTCCCTCAGGTTGAAGGTCGTAGACACCTGGGAAGAAGAGGTATTCCATTCCTTCCGGAGCGGACGAATCAAGGTCCGTGACGGCACCCCCGACGCTAAACCGGGGAACGTGATGTCCCGAAACTTTCAGGGGAACAACGAGGCCTTCACGGATTGTCCAGGTAGACATGATGCTATCTTCACGATCCTTGCGGTCGAGGGTGAAAACATGAGTAAAGCGATGGCCGTCAAGCCGAAGCGCGGCCGTCACCTTCGACGTTTCCACCCGCTTGCCTCGGGTATCTTCCGCCTCAACAGCTTCCACCTCTAGGCGCGATGCAGCCGAAGCCAGAACCTCATTCGTCAGGAAGATCCTCTGATCGTTGGGCACACCGGGATCAACCATCGACAGGGCTCCCTCCGCGTCGCCCTTGGCAAGGTAGGACAAGTACCGGCGTACTTCCCTCTCGGGAGTACTTTCCTTCCCCGCCATCCAGAACCCGAAGCCGATAACGAGCACAAAGCACACGACCGCCACGATCGACCGCTTCATACGTTCCCTGCAGCGGCAGAGAGCCACGGGGAAACGGCAGGGCGTTGTCCCCCTTCTGCTCGCGGCACCCGGTACCCCATACTGCGGGCCAGACAACTGAGTCCTCATTGACACCACCCTCACATACTCGCTAACTATAGTGTGAGGGTAGCCTACTACACCCCCCAGACCGCAGGCGAACCGCACCACGCATATCGCGATTCCACGCTCCCCTTTCAGTACTTCTCAGCGACTGGCGAGCGTGATGAGAACCCTCGGAATTCCATCCTCGTTCAGCTGGGGGATCCCCGTCTCAGTCAGGGGAACCTGCGTGTAGGGAGTGCCCACCACGGTGCGTTCGCCGGACCCGGACGTGCTGCCCGATTCGCTGATCGTCACGAGCGCATCGTAGGCGGTGAAACTCCCACAATCCGTGTCGGTGGCAAGCATGGACGGCATCACGGACACCCCCAGAGCAGTCACGTTCGGGGAGCGCAGCGCAGCTGGACACGACGCATCCGTGTGTGATCCCAGCGTTGCGTTCACGAATGCTCGCGACGACAAGCGAGCGTTCGACGGCGGGTCATCGATGGATTCAATGACGAGGGCGCGCTGAACCAACTCCGCGTACGTGCGTCCCTCATCGTCCTCATCGACGTTTCTGACCCTGCGTGGTGTGCCGCGTTAGCTCGCGTCGTCCTCTTCCTGGGTGATGACAGGAAGCGCCTTGGTCGGGGGCACGGGCGACTCGCCGCGCAGGAACGGCAGCGACAGGCCAGCGGTGGCGGGGATCTCCTCGGAGGATTCGGCGAGCTTGCGAGCCACGCGCGACATCGGACGGGACGAGGCCTGGGGTCCCTCGGGCGAAGCAGTCATCCTGACGTTCTCCAATCGTTGATGGTGCGACCGCTGCGAGCACACCGCCCCTGTGACGGGGCACCAGCGGCCTACATCACACTAGTGTACGGACTCAGGATCGAAATGGTCCCACGCCCCGCGCAGAACCTCCTCACCGAGCATCGCTGCGGGCGTCTCCCCGTCCCGGCATGCGCGCGTGCGCCCGACGACGCGGAACCCCTCGGGCAGGACCGCATTGGGCGGGAACGCCGCGAGCATCCCATGTTCCTCACCGCCCTGGAGCACCCACCACACGGGGTCGGCCTGGCAGACCTGAGCGGGAACCTGGAGCAGCCGCGCCTCCGCCTCGAGGGCGGGCCGGTCGAACTCGATGACGAGGCCCGAGGCCTGGGCCATGCGCCGTGCATCAGCTGCGGGTCCGTCGGACAGGTCCATCATGGCCGTGGCACCGGCGGCCGCTGCTGCAACGCCCGACCCCAGGGGCGGGTGGGGCGCACGGTACGTGTCGATAAAGGGCGCGAGGTCGCCCAACTCCTCGGAGCCTCGCGCGCTGGGATCCACGTAACCGCCCTCGAGCAAGTCCAGACCTGCGTAGGAGAATCCGAGTGTGCCGCTCACCGCGATGACGTCGCCGGGCTGGGCACCGTCGCGACGCACGATCGGACCCGGGCAATACCCGAAGGCAGTGATCGAGATGACCAGCTTCTCCCCCGCGCTCAGATCCCCGCCCACGACGCCGGCGCCGACCTCCCGGGCGCGCTCACCCAGGCCTCGTACGACATCAAGGAACACCTCGGCGTCCATGTCGCGCGGGGCAACCACCGAGGCGACGAGGCCCGACGGGCGCCCACCCATCGCATCGATATCGGCGAGGTTCTGCGCGGCCACGCGCGCGCCCACCTCGTACCCGGTCGACCACGACAGGTGAAAGTACTGATCCTCGACCATGACGTCCGTCGTCACGATGAAAGACCCTTCGGGGGCGCCGATCTGCGCGCAGTCATCCCCGATGCCGATGATAGTGCGCTCACCGCGCGGGAAAGACTCACGGAACTGAGACACCAACTGGGCCTCGGACAGGTCAGAAAGCTTCATGCGCCCCAGCCTAGTCGCGCGCGCCACGATGCGCCGCGATAGACGGGCTCAGCTATTCATTCCCCGCACGGTCTGCGAGGCGAAAAGACACGTGGCCGCCGCACTGGCGACATTCAGGGATTCCGCGTCGCCGGTCATCGGAATCGACACGAGGGAGTCGCAGGCACGCATGTCGGCGCCGGACAGGCCCTTCGCCTCGTTGCCAAACACCCACGCGTGCGACTGAGACAGACGCGAACGACCCGTCACCCCCTGGACGAGCATCGCGGCCATGTCCACCGACCCCGCTCCCCCGCTGGTTCCAAGCAGGGCCGCGCTGCGGCCGTGAACGAGTGCGCGGGCATCCTCGAAGGAGGATGCGACGCACACCGGAATGTGGAAAACAGACCCGGCGCTCGCGCGCACAACCTTCGGGCTCGTGACCTCCACGGTCCCCGCGACCGCAATAACGCCTGAAGCTCCAAAGGCATCAGCCGTCCGAATGATCGTGCCAACGTTGCCCGGATCGCGCCCCTGAGCGAGAACGACGAGAGTCTCCCCCTCCGACGGGGGCGGCAACTCGCGAGACACGGCTCCCAGCGACGCCACCGCGCAGATGCCCTGCGAATCGCGCGAGAGGGCGGCGGAGACCTCGTTGGTCACGGGATGGACCCACCGGGTCGCACGCACCGCGGCATCCACGACGTCAGCGTGCGTGTCCCATGCATCCTGCCGCACGTACACGTCGCGCACCGCGCCGGGGCAAAAACGCACAAGTTCACGCACGGCCTGAGGCCCCTCCACGAGCATCAGGCCAGAGCGCGAACGCGCCGAGCGCCCGACCAGACCCGATACCCTGCGCACGCGATCAGCGCGGGGATTATCGAGAATGGGCAGGCGCTCGGAAAAGGAGCTCACCAATCAGGCCTTGGGGGCGTTGATGTCGGCGGGCAGCGCGTCCTTGGCGACCTTCACCAGGGCGTTGAACGCGTTGATGTCGTTCACGGCCAGCTCGGCCAGCATGCGACGGTCGACCTCGACGCCGGCCAGGTTCAGGCCCTGGATGAGGCGGTTGTAGGTCAGGCCCTGGGCGCGGGACGCAGCGTTGATGCGCTGGATCCACAGACGACGGAAGTCGCCCTTCTTGGCCTTGCGGTCGCGGTAGGAGTAGACGAAGGAGTGAGTGACCTGCTCCTTGGCCTTACGGTACATGCGCGAGCGCTGGCCACGGTAGCCGGAGGCCTGCTCGAGTACGGTACGACGCTTCTTCTTGGCGTTGACAGAACGCTTAACACGTGCCATTTTCTACTGTTCTCCTCTAACTCGAGCTCACTTGCCCAGCAGACGCTTGACGCGCTTGACGTCGGCGGTCTCCAGGACCTGGTCGGTGGCCAGGCGGCGGGTCTTGCGGCTGGACTTGTGCTCCAGCAGGTGGCGGGCGCCGGCCTGCTCGCGCATGATCTTGCCCGAGCCAGTCGTGCGGAAGCGCTTCTTAGCACCGGAATGAGTCTTGTTCTTCGGCATTTCTATTCCTTCGTTGTGAGGCGATGAGTATCGCCGTCAGTCCTGTTCGTCAGCCTTATCGGCTGCCACTCGGGCCTGGTCCTTGCTGGCGCGCTCGGCGCGCTTGCCTCGGCGTTCGGCGCGCTCGGCCTCGCGGCGCTTACGCTGCTCGGTCAGGGCGTCGGCCTTGCGCTTGGTGGGGGCCAGCACCATCGTCATGTTGCGCCCGTCCTGACGGGGCATCGACTCGACGGTGGCAAGGTCACCAATCTCCTCGGCGAGGCGCTGCAGGAGGCGAACGCCAGCCTCGGGGCGAGACTGCTCTCGACCGCGGAACATGATCATGACCTTGACCTTGTCGCCGGCGGACAGGAAGCGCTCCACGTGGCCCTTCTTGACGCCGAAGTCGTGATCGTCGATCTTGAGTCGGAAGCGGATTTCCTTCAGCTGCGTGTTCGCCTGGTTGCGGCGAGCATCGCGTGCCTTCTGGGCGGCTTCGTACTTGTACTTGCCGTAATCCATGAGCTTTGCGACGGGCGGCTTGGCGTTCGGCGCAACCTCAACCAGGTCGAGCCCGGCCTCTTCGGCCAGACGCAGCGCGTTCTCAACTCGGACGACGCCGACCTGTTCACCTCCGGGTCCCACGAGGCGAACCTCGGGGACTCGAATACGCTCATTGATGCGAGTCTCGCTGATGAGCGGCTCCTTCCACAGAATCCTTATGCGCGAAACGAAAAGCCTCCGTTACGCGACGCGCACGGAGGCTTCCACTGGGTCAGCACACGACCGCGCTGACCGCTAGAACCCGATCCCCTGCGCAACGCCTCGTGGGCGGCATCCTCTCAGTTGAGAGGCGGGTATCCAGGTGGGATTTCTCCGCTTGCGTTCCGGGCATACGCCCAGACGGTCGGGTCTACTCTACCAGAGACGCCCAGTCAGTGCCAGGTCATGGAGCATTGCGCGCCTCACGCTCGGGTTCGACGAGGCCTGGGCTGGCCCAGTCGGTCGGGCGCGGCACTGCTATCTCCCACTCAGGCAAGTATCGGCACGATCTCCACACGGTCCGCCGACGCGATGAGGCGGGGGCTGACTCCCAGGGCGTTCAGGGCGGCCGACAGCTTCTCTTTCATCGCCGAGGCATCGGCCCCCTGGGCGAAAGACGCGCGGTCCACGGACACGAGAACGCGCGTGAGGCCATCGCCCGCGTAGGCAATCTCAACATCGACGATGGCGTCGCAGGCCGAGGAAGACTCGGACAGCAGGAGCACGCGCAGGGCTTCATCGCGCCAGGCAGGCAGCCACTCGTCTCCTTGCGCGAGCGCAGCGACGGCGGGGCGCGGCAGCAACACCGCGTCGGTCCCGGGGTTGACGACGATGCGCCCGCCGGTCTCGACCAGGGCGGTCAGGCCGATCGTGCGGAAGTCAAGAGCCATCGGACGGTCGCCCGGGCGGTGGGCGGACAGGGCCTGCGCCGACGAATAGATCGCGAGCGCCTCCCCCGCGGGGGTCTGAGCCCGCACGAAGTCGATGGGGTTATGGCCGTTCTCACCGGCGTGTACGCCCGTCACGCGGGGGTCCGGCTCCACGTCAATGGGGACGATGACGCGCTCGAAGACGAGGGCGTCAACAAGGGCTTCCAGGCGGGCCGCTCCCGCATCGGCGCCCTCCCCCATCGCTAAGGCGGCGCTTGTGCGCGGCAGGCCCTGGCCCACGTCCGCGCGGTCGTGACTCATCATCGACAGGCGCTGGGCCAGGCGATTCTTCTGCTCCTCGGACAGGTTGGGCATTGCGCCAGCCATCAGCACTCCTCGTATCCGGCGACAACGAGCGCGTCTTCCAGGGAGAACGCGCCCTGGTACAGGGCCTTGCCGACGATCGCACCGTCGATACCGAGGGCGCGCAGGGCCTCAATGTCCGACAGCGAGTTGACGCCCCCCGAGGCAATAATGCGCGCATCAGTCGCGTCAGCAACCCGCGCCAGCAGCTCACGGTTCGATCCAGTCATCTGCCCGTCGCGCACCACGTCAGTGACGACCACGCGCGCAACCCCGACCTCGTTCAGGATGCGCAGTACCTCCCAGACGTCACCCCCCTCGCCGCATCCGCCGCGCGCAGCCAAGCGATTCCCGCGCACGTCCAAGCACACGGCGACGCGCTCGCCGAACGCATCGATGGCCTCACAGACCTCGTCGATACGCTCGAGAGCCTGAGTCGCCACGTTGACGCGCTCCGGTCCCATCGCCAGGCCAGCCTCGATGGCCGCGCGGCTCGTGATACCGCCCGACAGCTCGACGCGCACGGGAACCTCGCTGATCACCCGAGCCAGCAGCGCCGAGTTGTCGCCCCGACCAAAGGCCAGGTCCAAGTCCACCAGGTGCACCCAGCGAGCCCCGGCCTCGTCAAAGGAACGGGCCACATCGATCGGCGACCCCCACGAGCCCGCGTCAACCGACCCCGAAGACAGGCGCACGGCCTGCCCGTCCGTCACGTCGATGGCGGGAAGAAGCTCCAGGACGCTCATGACTGCTTGCGGCGGAACCAGCCGAGCGGGCCGCCACCCTGACGCGAGCCGTCAGCGCTCACCGAATCCGAATAGTCGCAAGGAGTCGTGCGGCCCAGCAGCAGATCCTCCGTCGCCGGCGGCATCGCACCCAGGAGCAGGCCCGCAGGGATCGTCTCCTCGGGCTCGCCACCCACGTAACGCTGCGCGGAAATCCGACCCGAGACGCCCGGCTCCACGCCGTCGCCCTCCACCAGCCAGCTCATCAGGGCAACCGCCCCGTACTTCGACAGGCGCGACACGGCGCGCGCCACGCGATCGACCGTGTCGGGCATCGGGCGCTGACCGGTCAGGAGCGCGTCGAGCTCCTCCTCGTCCGTCGGCGTCGTCTCAACGCGCAGCCACACGGCCGTCCACGGTTTGAGACGCACGATGGACTCTCGGACGCCCGACAGCACCAACAGCGAGTGCAAAGCCTCCGGGTACGCGATCGGGGCAAGCACCAAAGCGACCGACAGGCGGCCCCCCTCCAGGTGCAGCGACTCGTCAACGGGAGTATCGTCCGGGTCGCGTGTCGGCTGGGACGAGGACGACGTCCCCGTCTCCCCCAGCGATGCGACCAGCGACTGGAACTCCGCATCGATATCGTCGTTGTGAGCGCTCACCGCTCCTCCTTATTGTCTGTCTCTCCCACCAAGGATACTGTTCATACACGCCCTCGCGCGTCATGCACTCTCCACCAGCGAAAGGACCCCATCATGACAGTGCCCACGATCCCCGTGCGCGGAGCTATCAAGCTCGGGCAATTCGTCAAGCTCGCCTCCCTGGCGGAAGACGGCGCGCAGGCCCGCGAACTCATCCAGGCCGGGGACGTGACCGTCAACGGCGAGGTGGAGACGCGCCGCGGACACCACCTGAGCGCGGGCGACCTCGTCGAGGTCGACGCCCCCTGGGGACGCGCCGCCGCGATCGTCGGCCCCGCCTCCTAAGCACGCCCAACGACGCGAGCCGGGTCCCACCGGGCCCGGCTCGTCGTCTCAGGACGAGGTCACGACCCCGCCCGCGCCGACGACAGCCTTAATGTGGCTGAAGAAGGCGCTCGTTTGCTCGACGCGCAGCTTCGGATCCAGCTCGACGACCGTCGTGCGTCCCGGCTCCGTCAGGTGCAGGCGCACCGGGGACCCACCCGGGTAGGACTCGAGGACCGCGCGCAGGTCAGTCAGGAGCTCGGGCGTGCACCGCGCGGCCGGCAGGCGCAGGTCCAGGGGCAGGTCCGCACCGCCCGACAGATCCAGGAGGGTCATCGACTGACCGTAGATGGTCATGCCCTCCTCGCGCACGTTCACCTTTCCTTCGATCTGGACGATGATGTCCTGCGCGAGGTAGGTCTGGATCGACTCATACGAGCGCGGGAAGAAGAGCACGTCCACCGAGCCCGACAGGTCCTCGATCGTCGCAATAGCCCACGCATTACCCTGCTTCGTCACCTTCGTCGTCACGCCCGAGACCAAGCCCGCGATCTTGACGATGCGATCCGCCATCGCGCCCTCCGAGCCCACGACCTGCGCGATCTCGTAGTCCTGGTGGCGGGCCAGCGCCGCCTCCACGCCGCGCAGCGGGTGGTCGGAGACGTACAGGCCCAGCATCTCTCGCTCGGCCGCCAGCTTCGTCTTGCGATCAAACTCAGGCAGGTCCGGAATGTCGATCGTCAGGCCCGAGCCGGAGTCGTCGTCCTCGCCCAAGGCACCGAACAGGTCGAACTGTCCGATGGCCTCGTTGCGCTTGACGTCGATGATCGCGTCCACGGCCTCGTCGCAGCGGGCCAGCAGCGCGCGGCGCGTGTGCCCCATCGAGTCGAACGCGCCGGCTCGGATCAGGGACTGGATCGTGCGCTTGTTGCACACCACCTGCGGGACCTTGTCCA
>CABKMZ010000044.1 GCA_902373545.1 uncultured Actinomyces sp.
CTATGACGATGAGCGATAGCAAGCGTAGCGACGAGGCTAACGAAGGCCTCCTCTCTCTTCTCTCCCCCCGCTCTCCCCCAAAAGTCGCACGTAATTTGGGTACCCTCACTTTTCTTAGGTATCGAGAAAACCGCAGAATTTCAACGATCCCATTTCAAAACTTGAAATACACGAAGGGGAATTACGTGCGACATTTCTGGGAAACCACTCCAGCGAGGCGGCTGGCAGCACGACAACACCGGGCCAGATCTATCTCAGCCTGACGACAGTAGCCCCGAGCCGCCCACACTCGCACACCTCGCCTACAGTCGCTGCAGCCTCACGCACACTGGGCCGCCCACACTCGCGCCACCTTTGCCAACGCTTTCTGTGCCCTCACACATAACGCCGACCACCGCGGGCCACACCTCACCCCCGCGAGAGCATCGCCGCGATTTTTTCGACCGTCGAGCCACTGCGGATCGTCACCTCGCGATAGAAGTCCTCGCGCAGAAGGCGCTTGTGGTAGGCGGTCTTGAGGAATTGTTTTTCGTCAAATTTGGCCCAAAATACGGCGTGCTCGCCGAAGTGGACGGCTTCGTCGCCCAGCTCCATTGCCTCGATACGCTGGCGCACGTGATCTCGGTCCAGTCCACGCGTGTAGAACAGGGCGTCGCGGCGTGCCACATCGCCGTGCCACCAGTCGGGCAGCTCATCGAGCTGAGCAAGGTAGTCCTGCGCCGTCAGGAGCGCCACTCGGATCGGGAAGTCGTAGCGGCATGCCAGGAGGTTCTCGACCCTCTGAGCAACATCCTCACACGGGGCATCGGCCTCGAAGAGGAGGTTGCCGCTGTTGATGTAGGTGCGCACGTTCGCGTAGCCCACGCCGGCGACCTGCTCGCGCAGCTCGCTCATGACGACCTTGTTCTTGCCGCCAACGTTGATGCCGCGCAGCAGAGCCACGTACTCCACGCTGATCCTCCCCATCTGTGGTGACACTTCGCCGTCGGACGCTCCAGGCCGCCCATCGAAAACTACGGAACGAGAATGCCTGGCTGTAAGACGCGAGCGGATACGACGCAGCCCCGGGAGCATGCATCAAGCAGAGGCCACCCCGGGGCATCCACTGGCAATGGTAGACTATGACGATGAGCGATAGCAAGCGTAGCGACGAGGCTAACGAAGGCCTCCTCTCGTTCATTACCGAGCCCCGTCTTCAAGTGGACCTTGAGTGAAGAAGGTGAGCGCATAGTCGGCCCTCACTTCAAAGGCAGCCGACAGAAGAAGGTGGTCCTCCTAACTTCGTATCGAGATGAACAGAATCCACAGCAGAAGGATGGGCACATCGTTCTTCCACACGAAATTCCCCACAAGGAGTCGGGCAGAGGGAGCGGCTTTGTTCGCCAACACAGGTATACATCCCTTCACCGGCTCCAGTCAGCAGCAACAACGGCAGACCTCTAGAGTCCCTGTGACGGCCCCACCTACAGATAATTTCTCACATCATCGATACTACCTTCGGAGTGCTCACAAATAGTGGCATGCCCACTCCAAAAGTCGCACGTAATTTGGGTACCCTTACTTTTCATAGGTATCGAGAAAACCGCAGAATTTCAACGATCCGATTTCAAACCTTGAAATACACGCGGGGGAATTACGTGCGACATTTCTGGGGAACCACTCCAGCGACGCCAGCTGCACGCGACGGCCGACACAACAGCACGAGGGGCGCCACACCCCTTACGAGGCGCCACACCCCTTACGAGGCAGTGCACCCCATACGAGGCACTACACCCCTTACGGGGCACTACACCCCTTACGGGACACCACACCCGTTTCGAGGCACTACACCCGTTACGAGGCACTGCACCCGATCAGAAGGGGTGTAATGCCTACGGATCGGGTGCAGCGCCCCCAATCACAAGAACAAACGCGGAATCTGCGAGACGCGGGCCAGGCTGCGGTGCCCGTGGGCGGTGGCGGGGCCTGGCCGGGCAACGCACAAACAACGAGCCCGACCGATTGGAGGCCGCCGCGGGGCCTGCGGGGCCTGGCCGGGCTTCGAGCCGACGCGCCGAGCGAAGCTCGCGGCGCGGACGGCGAGCGGGCGGGCAGGCCACGCGGCGGCCGGAGATCTGTCGAGGCAACGAGCAACACGCAGCCGCCCGGCTCCATCGGGACCGGGCGGCACACACGTCAGGCGACAGCTGTCAGAAACCGCAGCTCAGCCGACGCTCCAGGTGGCGCCGTCGCGGCCGTCTGCGACGGTGACGCCGGCGGCGGCCAGGCGGTCGCGCAGCTCGTCGGCGCGCGCCCAGTCCTTGGCGGCGCGCGCAGCGGCCCGCTCGGACAGCACGGATCGAACCAGCGCGTCCAGCGCCGAATGCTCGGCGGCAGCCGCACCGGAGGCGCCCGCGCCGATACCGGCCTGGCCGCGCCACTGCTCCGAAGCGGGGTCCAGGCCCAGCACGTCCAGCATGGAGCGAACCAGGACCTGCTCGCGGTACACACCGGAAACGTCACCGGCAGCAAGCGCGGCGTTACCGGCCTTGAGGTGCTCGTGCAGGACGGCGAGCGCGCCGGCGACGTTGAGGTCGTCGTCCATGGCGGCGACGAAGGCCTCGGGCAGGTCGGCGGGGCTCAGGGTAATCTCGGAGACCGGAGCCTCCCCGGCGGCTTCGATCGCGCGGGCCACGAAGGTGGAGAACTTCTCCCAGGCGGCGTGCGCGGCGGGCAGCGTCTCGGCACCCCATTCGATGGCGGAGCGGTGGTGGACGGTCGACAGGGCCCAGCGCACGGCGACGGCCGGGTACTCCTCGGTGAGCGCGCCGATGGACAGGACGTTGCCCAGGGACTTGGACATCTTCTCGCCCTTGGTGGTCACCCACGCGTTGTGGACCCACAGGCGCGCGAAAGGCCAGCCGGCGCCGTGGGACTGGGCCTGCTCGTTCTCGTGGTGCGGGAAGCGCAGGTCGATGCCGCCGCCGTGGATGTCGAATTCGTCGCCGAGGTAGCGACGCGACATGGCGGAGCACTCGAGGTGCCAGCCGGGTCGGCCGCGCCCCCAGGGGCTGTCCCACGAGGCCGTGGCTGGCTCGCCGGGCTTGGTGGCCTTCCACAGGGCGAAGTCGCGGGGGTCGCGCTTGCCGGCCTCAACGGCTTCGTCGATCTGGGCGTCGTCTTCGGTGGTACGCATGTCGGCCAGGCGCTGGCGGGTGAGCGAGCCGTAGTCGGCCTGGGAGTGGACGTCGAAGTAGACGTTGCCGCGCCCATCCGAGTAGGCGTGGCCGGCGTCGATGAGGCGCTGGACGAGGTCGAGCTGCTCGGGGATGTGGCCGGTGGCGCGCGGCTCGTAGGTGGGGGCCTCGACGCCGAGAGTCTCGTACGCCTGCGTGAACTCGCGCTCAAAGCGGTACGCCCAGGCCCACCACTCCCAGCCAGCCTCGGCCGATTTGTTCAGGATCTTGTCGTCGATGTCGGTGACGTTACGGACGTAGGTGACCTCGTACCCGCTGCGGCGCAGCCAGCGGATCAGGGTGTCGAAGGACACGGCGGCGCGCAGGTGGCCGACGTGCGGGGATCCCTGCACGGTGGCGCCACACAGGTAGATGCCGACCTTCCCGGGGGTGACCGGGGTGAGGGGCTGGACGCGGGCGCTCTTGGAGTCGTACAGGTGAAGCATGGCATCAATCCTACCTGGCGGGGCGAGGCAGGGAGGGATGCGGGCACTGCCCGGAAACATGTAACGAGGCCTGGGTCCCCTCCCCGAAAACCGCGCGGGTTCGCAGGTGGGGCCCAGGCCTCGTGACGAGTGAGCGGAAGCGAGCTCAGGCGCCGGGGCGCACGCGCTCGCGGATGAGGGCCTTGAGGTCCTCGGCGGAGTTGGCCAGCGCCGTGACGCGCTCTTCGCGTCCTTCGATGCCTTCGAAGCGCGCGGGGACGGGCGGCAGGTGGCCGGTAGCCTCGAGGATGGTGTCGGCGAACTTGACGGGCAGGGCGGTCTCCATGACGACGAGCGGCCCCTCGATCTGCGGGCGCACCGCGCGGGCGACGTGCACGCCGTCGGCCGTGTGCGGGTCGAGGAGGTAGCCGCTTTCCTTCTCCGTGCGCGCGATTTCCGCGAGACGGTCGGCGTGGGAGGAGGTGCCGGAGGTGAAGCCGTAGGTGTCGCGCAGGGAGGCGAACTCGGGCGTGCCGGACAGGTCGAAGTAGCCGTCGCGGGCCAGCGCGGTCTCGAAGAGCTCGCGGGTGGCGTCCCCGTCGCGGCCCAGCAGGTCGAAGATGAAGCGCTCGAAGTTCGAGGCCTTGGAGATGTCCATGGACGGGCTGGAGGTGGCCAGCGTGTCCGCGGAGGAGCGGGGGCGGTAGACGCCGGTGCGGAAGAACTCGTCGAGGACGTCGTTCTCGTTGGTGGCGACGACGAGGGTGCCCAGCGGCACGCCCATCTGGCGGGCGATGTGGGCGGCGCACACGTTGCCGAAGTTGCCCGACGGCACGACGACGCTGACCGTGGACGAGGCGTCGGCCCCCTCCTCGGTGACGCGCAGCCAGGTGGCCACGTAGTAGCAGACCTGGGCGAGCAGGCGCGCCCAGTTGATGGAGTTGACGGCGCCCACGTGCCAGGTGGCCTTGAAGTCGGCGTCCATGTTGATGGCCTTGACGAGGTCCTGGCAGTCGTCGAAGACGCCGTCGACGGCGACGTTGACGATGTTGTCGTCGAGGAGGGAGAACATCTGGGCGCGCTGGAAGGCGGTCATGCGTCCGGCGGGGGTGAGCATGACGACGGAAAGTCCGGGGCGGCCGCGCAGCGCGTATTCGGCGGAGGAGCCGGTGTCGCCGGAGGTGGCGCCCACGATGGTCAGCCAGTCGCCGCGGCGGGTCAGCTCGTATTCGAAGAGTTCACCGAGGAGCTGCATCGCCATGTCTTTGAACGCGGCGGTGGGGCCGTTAGAGAGGTGGGCGATGTGCAGGTCGGTACCTTCGAGGGCGTCGACGGGCACGATCTGCGGGTCGGAGAAGGAGGGGGTGGAGTATGCCCGGGCCGTGATCGCGCACAGGTCGTCGGCGCTGATGTCGTCGACGAACAGCGAGAGGATGCCGGCGGCCATGGCCGCGTAGCCTTCCTCGCGCAGGACGATACGCAGCTCGTCCAGGTCGGCGGGCGACAGAGTCGGGTATTCCTCGGGCAGGTAGAGGCCGCCGTCGGGCGCCAGGCCCTCCAGCAGGATGTCGCTGAAGGAGCGGGTGGGCGCATCGGGGCCACGTCGAGTCGAAATATAACGCACGGGCAGATCCTATCGGAGAGACGGCCTGTGAAGCCAGATAGGTCGTATTTCGTCACGTTTCCACGAGGCCTGGGCGGGGTGGGTGGTGTACGCGCGGCCCGCGAGCGTGTGATAGAAACAACGGGTGAGTATTGACAAGGATCGTTGGGCACCGCCGATTGAGGGCGAGAAGTCAGGAAGGCCGTCGCCATCTCAGGCGACACGTCCGTCAAACACGCCGCCCCGTAACGCTGACACATCGGTCAACCCCGATGTGATCGAGGATTCATACACGACAGCAATCACGGCGACGCTGCCTGACGAGAGTGTCGATTCGTCGAGGCGTCGGGCCTTTCGAGCGCGCGCTACGCGCGCCGGGTCGAGTGTGAGGAGCTCGTCCTCATTCACGACGGCATCCAAGGGGTGGGGGACTCTTGCCGTGGTTGTTTTCATCGCCGCTCTCTTCGGGGCGATCGCCTTGCGAACGTCGGCCGGTTCGTCGTCACTGGCGACGCCTCGTTCCCAGGGTTATACGGGCACGGCGACCAACACGGCGACGCTGTCCTCCGCATGGGCCTCAGGGATCGAGGCGGCGTGGGTGCTCCCCGTCGACCCGGACAGAGCAACCAGCGAGCTACAGTCCGTCCTCGTCGAGGGCACGACCCTGTACGTGACGATCAAGACGCAGGACAAGGGCCTGAGGGTGAGCGCCTACGACATTGCTTCCGCCCAGCCCGTGCAGACATGGGTGACGGATGGTCAGGACATTGAGGTGCGCGGCAGGTTTGGCGGGCCTCGGATGATCTCTGCGGGGGCTTGGTTAGCCGTTGAGAATGTCCTGGTGTCCAAGGAGACGGGCAGGCAGCAGGAGGCACCGTGGGGCGAGGACATCCCGGCTGCTTTCGTCGACGAGGTCTTGGTGACGTGCTCGGGTCTTGAGACGTGTTCCGGGTGGACGAACCAGTCCGGTTCGTGGACGCGCCAGTGGCAGAGCATCACGGCGAGGCAGTCGTCGTCGAGTGACTTTTGGAAGGGCATCCATTCGCTCGTCGTCGGAAGCGGCGAGGAGTCTTCACTGCTCGTTCCCGTCGAGTCCTTCCGCCATAACCCTCAGCTGGTGAACGTCCACACGGGCGTGGTCGCCACCCTGGGCGCCGACGGTCGCCTGGGGTCAGGCTCGCGGGTTGTGAAGCTCTACGACGCCTCTGACGGGGTCATCGTGGAGCGGGATCGGGGCGAGATGGAGGTCTACGACGTCTCGGGAAGGCTCGTTGATACCTTCGACCCGGTGAGGCACAACACGCAGCCGACGTTGGACGGTCGCGCGCCCACGGTGGCGGAGTTGAGAGGTTTCTTCACGGAGGTGTCAGCCCCCTGGACGACGGGCAGGGTGACGATCGAGAAGGAGGATTGCTCTGTTGTCAGGCTGAATCCCACCGGTGATTTCCCCCCGCGTTCGGCGACGGGCGTGAAGGGGCTGACCACCTACTATTCCTACACCTCAAAGACCTGCTCCTTTGAGCCGCGCGAGCTTCGCGCCAGCACCGACGGGTCTGCGGCGTTCATCTGGGTCGCGACATGGAGCACATCCACCGCGTACATGATCGACATGAATGCCAATAAGACGCACACTTTCTCAGGCCTGACGCGCTCGACGAAAACCGTGTGGGCGTTCGACGACCTGCTCATCACGATCAGCGATGATGGCATCACGGCCTTCACACCGGCCTCGTCGTGAGACTACCCTGGTGGCATGACTGATCTGCCTTTCCGCGTCGGCCAAGCGGTCGACGTCCACGCCTTCGCAGCCCCCGATTCGCAGCGCACCCTCATGCTCGCGTGCTTGGAGTGGCCGGGCGAGCGCGCGCTTGAGGGTCATTCGGACGCGGACGTCGCCGCGCACGCGTTGTGCGACGCGATGCTGCTGGCCACGGGCCTGGGTGAGCTCGGCACGGTGTTTGGCGTGGATCGCCCGGAGTGGGCGGGCGCGTCGGGCCGCGCGATGCTCCAGGAGGTGCGCCGCATGGCGACCGAGGCCGGCTGGGTGCTCGGCAACGCGACCGTGCAGGTCGTGGGCAACCGCCCGCGCATGGCCGCACGCCTGCCCGAGGCCGGTGCCGTCATGAGCGAGATCGCCGGCGGCACGGTGACGGTGTCGGCGACGACCTCGGATCGCCTGGGTTTCACGGGCCGAGGCGAGGGCGTGGCCGCGCTGGCGAGCGTCCTCATGGTCCGGGTCGCCCCCGCATCCAACTAGACGCGGATCCCCACGCCGGCCCGACGCGGGACAAGCACGCCGACGCTCCTCGCATGATACAAACGTCCCATGAGTAACGATGATTCTCGCGTGACGCCTCCCGGCAATGCGCAGCCGCGTTCGTCGCGCGCACGCGGCGAGGAGTCCCCGAGCGGGGCCGACGCCTTCGTCCTGCCCGAGTTCGATTCCCTGCCGGACTTGGCACCGCTGCCCGACCTTGACGAATTCTTGAAGGCCGACCCACTCGCAGGATTCGACGAGGCCGTGGCCGCGCAGGCGGACACCATCAGTTCGCGCGACGATGACGCACTCCCAAGCGCCGCGCCCGCAGGCGACATCCCATCGCTGCCCACGAGTCCGTCGACGCCCGCGGTTCCATCGCTGCCCACGAGTCCGTCGACGCCCGCGGTCCCATCGCTGCCCGCGGTCTCGACCACACCGACGCAGAACACAGCTCCGACGTTCACCGTCGCCCCCTCCCAGGCCGATGCCGCACCCACTCACGCAGCCCCGGCCTCGTCACGAACCAGTCCTGCCCAAGAACCGAACGAACGCGTCGCTCACCCTACGGGTCGACTGTCCTGGGGCGAGCAGAGGACCACGAGTTCCGCCATCCCCATCGGTCTGGCGATCTCCGGTGCCATCGTCGTACTCAGCGGCATTATTTCCTCGGTCTACGCGGGCGGCAGCAATCACAAGCATCCCACGCTCCCTCCACCGGACCTCGACACGAAACAGCAGGTCCTCCACGTGCCCGGATACCGTGGGGCCGCGACGAACACGCATTCCCTGTCGCCCGAGTGGGCCTCGGGCGTCGCCACTGCGTGGACGATCCCCACCACGAACGGGCCGGCGGGGACACCGCCGCAGATATACGTCGACGGGTCGGTCCTCTACCTCGCCGCCGACGATCTGACGGAGGACCGGAAGGAATCGGCCGTCACGGTGTCAGCCTATGACCTGTCGGGAAACGAACCCACTCTCCTGTGGACAACAACGGGTCCGACGGAGAACTCGGCGATTATGTCCTCCCACACGCCCGCGTTCCTCTCGGATGACGACCAGGTCTTTTTCCACGACGTCGTCATCGACAAGGCCACGGGCGCGCAAACCCAGGCTCCCTGGAAGAGGGATTATCCTCTCGCGGTGGCCGACGACATCGTGGTGACGTGCTCGGCCACAACATCATGCGCCGGATGGACGCGCGAGGGTAGCGAGTGGACAAACCTGTGGACGACGACCACGGCGATACAGTCGGGATTCGGGTTGCATAACCATGATCTGGGCTACGCACCTGCGGGCACTGCGCTCGCCGGGAGCGGCGCACAGGCCGCCGTCCTGGTCCCCACCGCCATCAAGGAACTCCCGCAGGTCCTCAACGTCCATACCGGCGAGGTAACGACCCTGAACAATCCCGACGGGAATGCCGACTATCGGAAGGTCGAGGTGGCCACCGACGGCTTCCTCGTCTACGAGCGCAGCGAACAGGTCGGGTTACTCTTCGAACCCAGCGGGACCCTCCAGTCCACGTTCACAGCAGAGCCGCACCTGCCGACAGTCAGCCACGACGGGAGGCAGCCAACGACGTCGGACATCCACACCTTCATGACAAGCACGAAGGCACAGTGGGCGGCGGGCACGATTGCGCTGACAGGCACGGACCAATGCGCCATCGAGTACAAGCTGACCGCCGACAGCGCCACACACACGATCTCCATCCCCTCAGCGGCACGCCCGGATATGCAGCCGGGCTGCTACTTCGACCCGGCCGACGCGCGTGTCAGCGTCGACGGATCGGCTCTCTACATCGACACCTTCAACTTCCAGGACACGAGCAAATATTTCATCGACACCGCCAAGGGACTGTCCTTCACGTCGAATGAACTCAACGAGGCCACACACCTCACCTGGGTCTTCGACGACATGCTGATCGGCCAGACCGACGGCGGAATTCGAGCGTTCGTGCCTGCCTCCTCCTGAGAGCGCACTGCTCACAGGGGGCGAGGCCTCGGCTGACGAAAGCGGAGAACCCACGCCCGCGTTCCACACGGGTGTGATAGAAACGTCTCATGAGCAACGACGATGTCCTCGGAACCCCCGCCGACGGGACGCAGGCACCCTCCGCGCGCTCGCGGGAGGAGGAATCCCCGGACAGCGGCGGCGTCTTCGCGCTGCCGGAGTTCGGGACACTGCCGGGCTTCGCGCCGCTGCCCGAACTCGCCCCGCTGCCGGATCTGGCCCCGCTGCCCGATATCGGTGACGTCCTCTCCTCCCCCGCGTCGATGCCCGGGGACGAGGCCCGGGCCGGGCAGGCGGATACCGCGGGATCTCGGGATGACGACCTGTTCCCGGGCGCCTCTCCCCTGCCCGGGATCTCGCCGCTACCTGACATCGCCCAGCTACTCGCAGACGCTCCCACCTCGTCCACCGTCGACGACACTCAACCCGTTGCGCCAGAGTCCAGGCCTCTCTCAGATACCGCTCCGACGCCCACCTCCGCTCACCTGCCGGACGCGGCTTCCTCGGCCTCGGCGGCCGCCACCCAGATGGATACCGTCTCCGCGGTCGCGGCCACGGCCTCGTCGCTGGCTGGACACGTGAGCGGCCGATCGTCGAGCGGCCGCACTCCCTTCCGCCTCAAGCCCGAGGAGAGCATCGGCGAGGCTGCCTCCGCCCTCAAACGCCTGCCCCGCCCCCTGATCGCGCTCGGATGCGTCGTTGTGCTCGGCGTCGTGCTCTCTTTCTGCAGCCAACAAAGCGTCGAACCGATGACCTCGTCGACTCCGTCGCCTACGGTCTCCTCGGCGCGGTCCTCGCAGACGCCGACCGTGCAGGTGCCCGCGCAGGCACCGAATCTGCCTACTCGCGCGCCCGGCTACCGTGGGACCGCGACGAACACGCACGCACTGTCGCCCGAGTGGGCCTCGGGGATCGCGACCGCGTGGACGATTCCCGTTGAGAACACCTCGTCCACGTTCCTGCCACACATTTACGTCGATGGCTCGACCCTCTACGTTGCGTCCAACGCCACCATCAAGGGCGAGCCAGGGTACGCCGTCACTATTGCTGCCTACGACATATCGGGGGAACAGCCCACTCAGCTGTGGTCCTCAACCGGGCACACGAAAAACAACGTGGCCTTGACGTACACGCCCACCTTCTTGTCAAGCGACGACCAGCTCTTCTTCCACGACGTCGTCATCGACAAGAAGACCGGCGAGCAAACCCAGGCCCCCTGGGGCATAGCGTTTCCCCTCGTGATGGCCGACGGCATCCTCGTGACCTGCTCGTCAACAACGACGTGCAGCGGATGGACGCAGGAGGGCGGCGAGTGGACGAACCTGTGGACCACGACGACGACGCAGCAAAATCCGTCGGGGTTCCGTCAGCTCGACCTCGGATACTCGCCCTCACGTAACGCTATTTCCGGCAGCGGCGAGCACACCTCCGTCCTGGTTCCTCCCAAGAGCGACCAGATTCCACAGATCATCAATATCCACACGGGGACAATCGCGTCCCTGAGCAACCCCGACGGGGACGGCAAGTTCCGAACCGTCGAGGTCACGCCCGAAGGCTACGTCGTCTACGAGAATATCGAATCCTACGGGATGCTCTTCGACAGCGACGGCACCCTCCAGTCCACGTTTAAGACCGCCCGCAACCTGCCCATCGTCAGTCACGATGAGACACCTCGCAGCGCGCCGGACGTCAAAGAGTTCCTGACACACCAGAACGCGCCGTGGGCCGTAGCTACCCTGCGCATGACTGGCAGTCACCAGGATGAGTGCATGTTCGAGGTCACCTTCACCGCCGACGGTTCGACGCGTACGGCCCCCGTCCCCGATGCGCTGACGCCCAGCTTGCCGTCCACCTGCTTCTTCGACCCGAAGCAGGTGAGTATCAGCGCCGACGGATCGGCTCTGTACATGGACGCCTTCGTCGGTGCCGACACGAACAAATACGTCATCGACACCGTCAACGGCGAGGCCTACACGTCTCCGGCGCTCAACGTCTCGGAACAGCTCACCTGGGTCTACGACGACATGCTGATCGGCGCCAGCAAGACGGGAGTCACGGCCTTCGTGCCGGCGTCCTCCTGACGAGGCCGTGGTTGCTCCCGCGGCGATCGCTCGGCCTGCATCAGTCCATTGCTTGTCCTCACAAGGCCCGGGTTGCTCCTCACGTTGGTTGGCGTGCGGGTGTGATAGAAACGTTTTATGAGCAACGACGATGTCCTCGGAACCTCCACCGACGGGACGCAGGGACCCTCCGCGCGCTCGCGGGAGGAGGAATCCCCGGACAGCGGCGGCGTCTTCTCGCTGCCGGAGTTCGGGACACTGCCGGGCTTCGCGCCGCTGCCCGAACTCGCCCCGCTGCCGGATCTGGCCCCGCTGCCCGATATCGGTGACGTCCTCTCCTCCCCCGCGTCGATGCCCGGGGACGAGGCCCGGGCCGGGCAGGCGGATACCGCGGGATCTCGGGATGACGACCTGTTCCCGGGCGCCTCTCCCCTGCCCGGGATCTCGCCGCTACCTGACATCGCCCAGCCCCTCGCGGAAGATCCGACAGGGCCTGACAATGAGAAAGAGCCAATGGAGAGCGGCGTCGCCTGGCCCCAGGCCGAGGAAGCCCCGGCGCGGGACGTTCGCAGTGCCGCTGTGCTGGTCAGCACTTCCGTAAACGCATTCGAGCTGCTGCCAGACGAGACCACCTCGGAGGAGCCACAACATGCCTCGCGTGACGTTGCGTCCATAGCGGCCGCCACGGCCTCGTCGCGGAGGACGTCCGAAGGCGACCGGACGCCGACTGCACTGCGCGCCCCAGACCTCGAGCCCTCGCGGACGTGGGTGGACAAGACAGCCGTAAAGCGGAAGCCGTCTGTCGTCATGATCGTGCTCGGCTGTATCCTCGCGCTCAACGTCGCGGTTTCCCTCTTCTCCCCCAGTCAGAGCGGATCGTCGTCGACGCCTTCGTCCCATCAGACCTCGTCGCGTTCCGCCGCACAGGCGAACTCCGAGGTACGCGAACATGCGGCGAACCTGCCGACCCGCGCGCCCGGGTACCGCGGGAGTGCCACGAACACACATTCCATATCGCCGCAGTGGTCCTCGGGCGTCGCCACCGCGTGGACGCTCGAGCTGCCGCCAGAAATGACTCAGTTCGGACCGCAGATGTTCGCCGAGGGTCAGGTCCTCTACATCGCCGGCAACGACACGATCGAGGGCCAGCGCGGTTCCGCCGTCAGAACTCAGGCCTACGACCTGTCCGGGGAGGAACCCACCCTCCTGTGGGACACGGTCGGCCCCACGGAAAACTCCGCGATCATGACGTACACACCCGCGTTCGTGTCGAGCGAGACCCAGCTCTTTTTCCACGACGTAGTCATCGACAAGGCAACCGGCGAGCAGACACAGGCCCCGTGGGGCGATGATTTTCCCCTCGCGCAGGCCGACGGCATCGTGGTGACCTGTTCGACGACATCCTCGTGCCGCGGGTGGATGCAAACCTCCGGCGAGTGGACGAATCTGTGGACGACGACAACGAATCCACAGACGTCCTACGGGTTGAGTAACCAGGGTTTGGGCTATGCGCCCGCAGGCACCACGCGCTCCGGCACGGGTGAACTCGCCTCCGTCCTGGTCCCCTTCAACTATCAGGAAACCCCGCAGATCATCAACATCCATACCGGAAAGACAACGTACCTGCCCAGCCCCGACCAGTCAGGCTTGGGCCAATACGTCGAGGTGGCGACCGACGGCTTCGTCGTCATAGACGTCAGCAAGAAGCAGGGGTTCCTCACCGACAGCTCGGGGGCCCGCCAATCCACGTTCTCAACCGATGAATATCTGCGTCTACCCGCAGTCAGCCGTGACGGTAGCAACCCGAGCACTGCGGATATCAAGACCTTCATGACGACGAAGACTGCGAATTGGGCGACGGGCACGGTAGGCCTCGTGGGTAAGGACGACTGTTCCATCCAGGTCACCCTCACCTCCGACGGGTCGTCGCGCACGACTCCGGTCCCCGGCGTGCTGAGCCAGCACATGACCAGTACGTGCCTCTTCAGCCCGAAGGAGGTTCGCGTGAGCGCGGATGGTTCGGTCCTCTATGCCGATACCTTCACCTACCAGGACCAGAGCCGGTACTTCATCGATACCGCCAACGGGCTCACCTACACATCAAACCTTCTCAACCTGCCGAAACAGACCATGTGGGTCTTCGACGACATGCTGATCGGCGCCAGCAAGACGGGAGTCACGGCCTTCGTGCCGGCGTCCTCCTGACGAGGCCGTGGCGGGCCAGGGGAGAACCGCGTGAGCCTTCGACGGCATGGGCATCGGAATGACCGAGAGCGGTATCGAGGCGTTCGTCGCGGTGTCTTCCTGTTGTTGGGACCGGTTACCACGCCGCCATTACCCTGTGATAGAAACTACTCATGAGCAATGACGATCATCCGGGCATGAACACTCCCCCGCAGGCCGAGCAGTGGGTGCCGCCGAGCGGGACGCCCCCAATCCCCCAGCC
>CABKMZ010000045.1 GCA_902373545.1 uncultured Actinomyces sp.
CGGTCGTCTACCCGCACCACGGCGCAGCCACGATCGAAGAGGTCATGACGCGCACTATTCGTGGTGAAGAGCGAACCTACCTCAAGCTGCGCGTGAACCAGGGCGATCTTGAGATTCAGGTCCCCGCCGAGAACGTTGACCTGGTCGGCGTTCGCGACATTGTCGACGAGGACGGCCTGGAGGAAGTTCTCGCCGTCCTGCGCGCCCCCTACGTTGAGGAGCCCACGAACTGGTCGCGTCGTTTCAAGGCGAACCAGGAGAAGATTGCGACCGGCGATATCGTGAAGGTCGCCGAGGTCGTGCGCGACCTGACGCGTCGCGATGATCTGAAGAAGCTGTCCACGGGCGAGAAGCGCATGCTGACGAAGGCGCGCGGTATCCTCACCTCCGAGCTGGCTCTGGCGCGCAACATCGACAAGACGGTCGCCGCTGAGCGCCTTGACGCCGTCCTGGCGGAGGGTCGCATCGAGATCGATGACGATGCCGCCGCTGAGTGAGGCCTGCGCGGTCCTGACGGCCGCCGGTTCGGGCTCACGCCTGGGCTGCGAGGTGCCCAAGGCCCTCGTCGAATTATCGGGTCGCCCCCTTGTTTGGTGGGCGGCCCGTGGCCTACGTGCCGGGGGAGTGGGGACGATCATCGTGACGGCCCCGGCCGCCTCCCTTGATGAATTCCGTGCGGGGATCGCCGACATCGGTGGCGTGGAAGTCGTGGCTGGCTCTGATCGTTCCCGTCAGGCGTCAGTCGCCCTGGGGCTGGCCGCCTTGGGTCAGCGCAATCCGGGTGACGTCGTTCTCGTGCATGATGCGGCTCGCCCCCTGACGCCTGCGCAGGTGACGGCGCGCGTCATCGATGCGGTGCGCGCGGGCGCGGGTGCCGTTATTCCCGTCCTGCCCGTCACCGATACCCTCAAGTCGGTGGACGCCTCGGGCGTCGTTACCGGCACGCCCCGGCGCGCGGACATGGTCGCCGTGCAGACGCCGCAGGGCTTCCGCTGGGACGTGCTCACGCGCGCGCACGAGGCGGGTGCCTCCCTGGGGGCGGACGAGGCCGTGGCGGCCACGGACGATGCCGGCCTGGTTGAGGCGATCGGCGCAGTCGTGCACACGGTCGCGGGCGATGAGCGTTCGCTGAAGGTCACGCGCCCCCTCGACCTGTCTCTCGCGCAGCTTCTCGCGGGTCAGGAGCGGCTGGACTAAGGCGATCAGGCGCTCTCGAGTGTGAGTCACGCCCGCAAGGAGGCACGCCAACCGCGGCGGAGATTAACGGGCTCTTCGCATTGTGGGGTGTGGGGGTGGTGTTCGAAGCGTCCGGGGGATTGTGGACAGTGTCGTGGGACGACGACCGAACACAGGAGTTCGCCTTGGGAGCCTCATCAACCAAAACTCGCACGTAATTTGGGTACCCTAACTTTTCATAGGTATCGAGAAAACCGCAGAATTCCAACGATGCGATTTCAATGTTTGAAATACATGTCGGGGAATTACGTGCGACATTTTTGAGGAACCATAACATGAGGCGCCGCAAAGACCCCACGCGGAAGACAGTCCAAGCAGAAGACAACTCAAGCCCAGAAGACCCCCACAACCCCGACAACCGCCACAAGCACGGGGGCGCTGCACCCATTATGTGGCGGTGCACCCGTTACGTGGCGCTGCACCCGAACAGAAGAGGTGCATTGCCTACGGATCGGGTGCAGCACCCCAACAAACAAGAACAAACGCGGAACTGACACGACCCATCCACTCCCTGCCGCACCCCTCCATGCGCAACTGGGCCCTACAGGTGGCAGGACGGGCACGCCGCCCACGCGGCCCACGCCGCCACCTGCACTCCGGCCCACTCCGGGGGATTCCAACACCTCCTATACCCTTACATGCGAAGAGCCGATTAACCCCGTCGGCCGCGCCGCGTCGCAACGGCAGTGAGCCGATCGCCCGTCAGGCGGGCCAGCCTGCGGGGTTCTCGGAAACGAGCGCGCGCACCAGGTTGGGGCCCTCCGCGGTGGCGAGGATGCCGCGATACTGGGGGCGGCACGCGAAGCAGCCGATGGTGCGCTGGAGCTGTGCCGGCGTGAGGCTAAGGCACGTGATGTCGATGAGCGTGGGTGTCGGACTCGCCGTGGTCATGACGTGAGCGATGGTGACGACGTCCCTTTTTACGGTTGGGTATTCGACGGCGGCGATGAAGGGGGCCTGATCCCAGGGGATGCGGATCGGCGTGGGGGAGAGCAGCGGGTGGAACTCCAGGTGGGTGGGGGACAGCGCCACAAGAGGGCCGTCGTGGATCGCGCGTGGCCGGTAGGCGGTGCCGCGGCGCATCGCGACAGCGCCGACAGCTCCAGCAGCGCCCAAGGCCACGCACACGACGTCAAGGGCGGCGGTCAGAGAGGTGCCGGGGGAGGACGCGAGGATCGTGCGTGTGAGCGCAACAGAGATCAAGGAGACGGGGAACAGAGACAACAGCAGGAAGGTCTCCGCGGTGATCATGTAGATGGGGGCTGTCATCGGGGAGACGGTCACGGCTGCGTTGGAGAGGGTCACAGTCGGCCCGCGGCGCTGCCTGCGGGACACTTCCCCGGCGAAGTACACGCGCGTCGCCGCCATGCCAACGAGGAGGTAGACCAGGAGCACGTAGAGGCTCAGGGGGCTGAGCCACAGGAGGAAGACGTTGAGCGCCGCCATGAAAACGTAAAGAAACGCGCTGACGGTCAAGAGAGCCGGAATCGACGACTGCGGAAGAACTTCGTATTTGTTGGTCAGTAGCATCAGCGTCTTCTTTCTGTTGTGATCGGCGGACGTGTCATG
The DNA here is from genome assembly GCA_902373545.1 of uncultured Actinomyces sp. Classification (GTDB taxonomy): domain Bacteria; phylum Actinomycetota; class Actinomycetes; order Actinomycetales; family Actinomycetaceae; genus Pauljensenia. The sequence goes on from CABKMZ010000045.1 coordinate 2,806, forward strand.
GGTGCGCGACGAATACACATCTGCAGTTAGGGCGCTTGCAGGATCGCGCGGGCGAGGGCGACTCCCTCCGGCAGTGCGAGCGTTGCGAGCTTGTCCGGGTTATGTGCGAAGTAGTTGGTCAGGCGTTCCAGCCATGTGAACGGTATTGGCGTTCCCGTCATGTCGAAAACCAGCTTATCCTCGCTTCCGTCAATGGAGACGTACATCAGTGGGGCCTGGCCGAAGGTAGGGGTCATAGGCTCGAAGCCCACGATCGTCGGATGCAGGTCCCACGGAATCTGCGCGGGGGAATCATCGACGAGGGGATGAATCTCGAGATGGTCGGGGGTCAGCCTGATGATCGACCCTCTGTCCTTCATCGAGGGGTGGTACGTGGACGACATGTAGATGTAGTAGAACAGCACCGACACAAGGAGGCCCATGACGACGCTGATGATGGAAGCCAGGATCGAGTGGGACAGCGCCACTTCGATGACGAGCGCGACCGGAGCGCATGAGATTCCGACAGCGCTGGAGATGCGCTGTGCCCGAAGAGCGGTCAGGGAAGGACGCACAGCCAGTCCAACGCCCTCGACGTGCGTGATCCAGCCACTGCCTCGGCGCGCAACCTGCCTGAGCGCGAGCACCGCGGATGCGATGCCGAGGAACAAGCAGTAGACGGAGAAAAAGAGGGCGATGCCCACCGGTATCCGCGCCGTCAGGAAAGGGAAGATGAGGCCGACGATCGAGAAGAAGATGGCGGGGCGTACCCAGTTGTTGGCCTTGGCGTGCGCCTTGTCCGCGTCCCACGTGCTGATGAGCCCGCTGTGTTCCATCATGTCTCCTTCGTCGTTGACATATCAGCATATGTCATGCGGTCAGGTCGCGCTGGCGGTTCCCCGGCCTCGTCGTGGGGATCCATCGAGAGGTCGGGGCCCGCGTCTCAGGCGTCCGGGTCCTGCCCTCGCAGGAGCGCGCGCACCACGTCGACGCCGGTCTCGGTGCCGAGAACGCGCCGCCGCCGGGGGTTGGAGGCGAAATAGTCAATAAGTCGCTCGATCGCGACGTAGGAGAGCCCCGGGTCGCTGAAGCGAAGCCATAGGACGCTATCTTCGCCATCCTTGGTGCAGTGAATGGCGGTCGCTCCCTTGATGGTCTCACCCATGCCAACGATATAGCTCCAGGCGACCGTCTCGATACGAGGGACGAAGTCTTTCTCGGCGATTGCGAAACCATCGGGGACGAGAATAATCATTTGCACATGTGCGCCATGTTCACGCGGAAAGTAAACATCTGGGACTTTCACGAGTAGATAGATGATGAGAAAGCCCGTGCCGAGCGACATGAGGAAGCCATTCTTTGTGCTCGACGAGAATGCGAGAGGAATGAGGGAGATAGCAATGCCGCTCAAGCCCCATGCGATGCCGGCAGCACGACTCCGGGCAAAGGTGGTGTCCCCTGTGATCAGTAGCTCGGTGACCGTGCGTTCCTCCTGGCGCGACGTAATGGCAGCGATCCTCGGCCGGCGGCTGGGTGCGCGCGAGTAGGCAACAGCGGCTGGAATGAAGGCGACGAGGAGAATGCAGACGATAGCGAGCCCGTAACGCAGGCCGAGGGCGGGGAAGTCGAGTGCGATGAGCGCAACGAAGACAAGTGCTGCCGCGACTCCGACGGCATAGAAGCACGCGGGGACGATCCATGCTCGGCGCATGATGGCATCGGCTTGTGCTGGGGTGAGAGGTCGGCGGATGAGGGTTAGGGGGAGCATGGGCTAGCCTGCCGTCAGGATGTCGGCGATGAGCTGCGGGCCCTGCGGTGTTCCGAGCGTTGCTCGATCCTCTGGATGAGCGACAAAGTGGTTCATGAGCCGCGCGAGTTGCCAGTAGCAGATGGACATCCCCCTCATCTCGAAAACGAACGCATCCTCGGAGTCTCGGGTGGATACGTGCATCAACTGGTGTGGCTCATTGGCGGCGACGAAAAGCTCGAAACCCTCAATCTGGGGGTTGCGATCCCAACGGATACGTGTCGGGTTGTCGTGCAGGAGGGGCTGAATCGACAGGTGATCGGGGCCGAGCGTGATCAGTGGCGACCGGTGAATGCGTGAGGGACGATACTCCGTCATCTTGAGCATTGTGTACCCGAGGAATGAATACGAAAAGCCCAGGATCAAGCCGCTCATGGCGTCTGGATGAATGAGGAACAGAAGGAGGGCGATGGGGCCGCAGCTCATCAAGAACACGGAGCTGATCGACGAGACGTAGAAGGGGAAAATAAATGGGTAGAGGGCGATCCCTTCCGGCTCGACGTGCATGAGGACTCCACGGCGCTGTCGAGTGATGTCCGCGAAGCCGAGTGTCAGGAAAACGAGCGCGAGGAGAATCGGAACTGCGACGAAAAAGAACGTGTAGGCGATCGGAAAAACACTGCGGATGCAGAAAAAGAAGACTGCAAAACCAGCGCAAATGGCGGCGGTAACAAAGCAGGTGCGCGCCTGCGACAGCCGCTCGTCCGCATCGGACACGCTACGCAATGAACTGTCCGCCATCGTCTTCTCCTTCGTCGTTGACATATCAGGATATGTCATGCGGTCAGGACGCGCTGGAGCTTCCGGGCCTTGGCCCCCGCGCGGCCCCGCGAGAGGCGGTGACGTAAAACATGGTAGGTTCGCCATGGACGCACGCGCGTCTCCGAGCACTCCCACCAAAGGAGCCCGATCCCATGAGTAACACTCCCACCCCCCACCGCCGGGTCATCACACGCAAAGTCGTCGACTGGGCGGCCTGGGACTGGGGCAGCGCCGCCTTCAACGCGGTGGCCACCACCTTCGTTTTTACGACGTACCTGACCAGCGATGGCGTCTTCACGGATAAGGGCACGGCCGCGACGTGGCTGAGCAACGGCATGACGATCGCGGGCCTGTTCATCGCGCTCCTCGCACCCATCACGGGCCAGCGCGCCGATCGACGAGGCCGTGGCGGGGTGTGGCTCGGATGGTTTACCGGGGCGGTTGTCCTGTGCATGCTCGCCATGTACTTCGTCCACCCCGAGTCGGTGCTCGGACCCAAGGGCGCCCTGATGCTCGGTATCGCGCTGCTGGGTCTGGGCAACGTGTTCTTCGAGTTCGCCTCCGTGAACTACAACGCGATGCTTAACCACCTGGGCGAGAAGGAAGACCGGGGTAAGATCTCGGGCTTCGGCTGGGCGTCAGGCTATATCGGCGGCATCGTCCTGCTGCTCATCCTCTACGTCGGCCTCATCGGCGTGAACGTGCTGAACGTGCCCACGGACGAGTACCTGCCGATCCGCATCTCCATGGTGATCGCCGCCCTGTGGCTGGGCGGCTTCGCGATCCCCGTCCTGCTCAACCCCCCGCTGCCCGCGAAGGTGTCGACCGGGGATGAGCACGAGTCGATCATTGACTCCTACAAGCTCCTGTGGCGCACGATCGTCACCCTCAAGCGCGAGGCCCCGCACACGCTCTTCTTCCTCATCGCCTCGGCCGTGTTCCGCGACGGCCTGGCGGGCGTGTTCACCTTCGGTGCCGTCCTGGCCAAGACGGCCTTCGGCTTCAGCGCGGGTGACGTCATGATCTTCGCGATCGCCGCGAACATCGTCGCTGGCCTGGCCACCGTCGCCTTCGGGTGGGTGGACGACAAGATCGGCCCGAAGAAGGTCATCATCCTGTCCCTGTGCGCCATGGTCGTCGCCGGCTTCGGCGTCTTCTTCCTGCACGCCCGCGGCCCCATCGTCTTCTGGACCCTCGGCCTGGTCCTGTGCGTCTTCGTCGGCCCCACCCAGTCCGCGTCGCGCTCCTTCCTGTCGCGCATCATCCCCGCGGGCCGCGAAGGCGAGGTCTTCGGTCTCTACGCGACGACCGGGCGCGCCGTGTCCTTCATGGCCCCCGCCATGTACGGCCTCTTCCTGTTCATCGGCAAGGCCCTCACGCCTGCCGGCGAGGACTACACCTACTGGGGCATCCTCGGCATCATGCTGATCCTCGCCGCCGGCCTGGCACTCACCCTGCCCGTCAAGGCCGACCGCGCCACGCTCGACCACATGAACGACTGAGCCACCCAGGGGCACGAGGCCGCCCAGGCGCGCCCCGGCCTCGTCCCCGAGGGCCCTGCGCCACACACATCGTCCCCGACGCGACCGAGCATGTCTTCGGCCGTCGGGGACGATTCCGTATCCGGGCAGCCTACGGGGAGGCCGGAGTGAAGGCGGTGAGCGTCTCGTTGCCCGACGCGATGAGCAGGTCATCGTAGGCCCACGCGATCGTCGACGCAGCGTTGAGTTCCGACGACACGTACGTCGCCTGCTCCTCCATGCCGAAAAAGAACGAGTCCCCCAGAGCGGAACTGACGCTTCGTACGTACGCCGCCGAGCCGTCGGCGGAGGCGCGCACGACCTGGGGGTCAAAGCCCTGCGGATACAAGGCCTGCGTCGGGAAACTATCCCCCGGATTGATGTCGGTCGTATCGCCGCCGTCGGTGGGGGTGAGCGTCAGGACCAGCGCGGTGCCCGGGGAAGAGCCCGGACACTGGACGCTCGCCGTCGTCCACGGCGCGACGCCGCTCGTCAGGAAACCACCCAGCTCCTCCAGGGTGGGGACTCGCCCGTCTGCCGCCGGCACGCGCGTCAACTCCGCCCCGGCCTCGTAGGTCCCAACCACCGCCCCCGCAGCGCTGTACGCCGTGGAGGAGCCCTCGCCCGAGACGAGCACCCCGTCGCTGGCCAGGGTCACCATGGGGGACAGCGCCCCATCCGGCGCGGGAGCATCCCCGAGCGTCGTGACCTCGCCCGTGCGGGGATGAACGACCTGCGGGGCCTCGTGCGCCACGTCCACCGGGACGACGACGGTGGCCTCGTCGCCGCTGCCGACAACGGCGCTCGCGGGCGTCGTGAGGAGCGAGGGGCTCAGCCCCGCGCGGCTTTGGGGCGAGGTCGTGGCGGACCACAGCTGCGTCCACTCGCCCGCGTTGAACTGCCAGCCCGCGCAGGCCTCGACGGTGTCGCAGGTGACCAGGATGTCGTCGACCACCCCCATCGCCAGGGCCGCCCCCCAGGGGGCCGCCGTCAACGTTGAGCTCTCCCTGTCCACGACAAGGCCGCTGAAGAAGATGTGGTCCTGCGTCGAGGCCGAGGCCGGGGCCGCGTAGGGGAGGATCCGGTCCGGCTTGGGGCCGCTTGTGGTCCACAGAATGGTCGGGTTGACGCCGGAGATGTCGTAGGCGGACAGGGTCGAGGTCGCCTCATCACCGATGCCGTAGGTGAGCACGTACAGCGTGGATCCCTCGACGAGGAGCTGGGCGGGCACGGCGGACGGCGCGATGTCCAGGGTCCACGCGGTCGCCACCCCCGAATTCCATGCGGGGGACAGGGTGTTCGTGTTGGTCGCCTGTCCGTGATACCCACGCACCTGCGAATCCGCCAACAGCTCGACCCCCGCCGCTCGTATGTCACTGTGCGGCACGGGGTAGGGTGCCGGGCCCAGGTAGAGGCGCGCAATGAGGCCAAGGACGACGCCGAGGACCGTCAGGAGGCCGAACTTGGCCAGGGGGGAAAGGCCCCGTTTGCGCGCCGAGGACGCATCGGAGAAGTCACCCGGAGGGTCGATGAACGTCACGTCAACTCTTTTCTGTCGCAGGGGCCGACTCGGTCACGGGTTCGTCGGTGTGAAGGCCACGATGCCGCTGTTCGTGACGCCGACGACGAGGTCGTCGAACACCCACGTGAGCGCCGTGGCGGAGGTGAGTTCGGCCGATCCGTGCGCGACCTGCCCCGACACGTCGAAAAACAGTTTCGTGTGCGTGCCCTCGTCTTTTTCGGCGTAGAGCACCGAGCCGTCGGAACTGGCGCGCACCTGAGCGGGCCAAAACTGCGGGATGGTGGTGGCCAGATCGTTCTTGTTGGGATCCAGATCGTGAATGGCACTGGCGTCGGTGAGCTCCATTGTCAGCACGAAGCGGGGGTGATTCGCGCTGATGGGAGGGACCCTCACCGTCGCGGTCGACCACGCGGGGACCCCGCCGTCCAGGAAGGTGCCCAGTTCGGACACGGTGGGGACGCGCCCGTCGCGCGTCGGTGTCCTGTGTACCTCCGAGCGCGACTGCGCGCCTACGACAAAGCCCTCGGCGTCGTAGAGCACCGCCGTGTTCCGGTCCGCGACGACGAGGCCGTCGCTGGCGAGTATCAGGTCGCGGGGCCTTGCGGCGGACTGGGCGTGAGGGTCGGCCAGGTTCGTGATCCTCCCGGTGCGCGGGTCGAGGATCTGCGGCGGATGAAGGGACAGGTCGATGGGCAAGACGACGGATGCGTTCTCGCCGGTGCCGATCACAGGCCTCTCGGGGTAGGTGATCTGCTCGTCCGTGGGCTTTTCTGTGGTCTGGGGGCCGGTGGCGGAGCTCCACGTGAGCTCCCACGAGGATGCCTCCAACGTCCAACCGGAGCAGGCCTCGTTACCGTCGCAGACCACGACGGTATCCCCGACGGCCGTCAGAGCGTGCGCGTCCTTCCACGGCACGAGGGACAGCGCGCCCGTCGTCGTATCGACGACCAGTCGGTCGATGATCAGGAGGTGTGCGACGGGAACCACGTGGGACGCAACGAAGGAGGGCGGCGCCGTGCCCGCCGTGCTCCACAACTCGCGGGGCTGGTCTCCAGAGACGTCGTAGGCCACGACGGTGATATCGAGGGAATGATGGTCCTGGGACTGGAAGAGGGCGTACAGGGTGGTGCCCTGCGCGTAGATGAGCGGCTTGGGGCCGATGCTCGTCACCTCGTAGGGGATCCTCCACGCGGTTGTGACGCCGAAGGCCCAGGTGGGGGAAATCGCGCCCGTGGCCTCCCCGTTCCCGGAGTAGCCGACGGCGGGCTGGGGGTCGTAGGATCGCTGCTTGTCCGCGTGGGGCGTGGGAATGCTCCGCTGGAAGCTGACGATGATGACGACGACCGCGACGACGAGCAGGACGAGGGCGCCGGCGAGCAGGGGTGCGCCCGCGCGGCGCAGAGGCCTCGCTGTCGGTGCGCGCTCGGGCGTGCGATCGCTCATGGGACGCTCCTTCGCTGTGGAACGAGGTTATGCCTCTGGCGGCGTGAAGGCGACGATCTGGCCGCGGGAGACTCCGATGAGCAGGTCGTCGAAGGCCCACACGAGGTTCTCCGCGCGATCCAGGTCGTTGGCCACGTAGAGGGTCAGGCCGTCCAGATCGACGAAGTAGGAGGCCATCGTGTAGCCCTCATCGAGGCGAACGTAGGCCACCGTGGCACCGGAGTCGACTCGCAAGTCCGATACCTCGAAATCATGCTTGTCGTGGTTGGATCCGAAGTAATCGGGCATATTGACGGAGCGGCTGTTCGCTGACGCGGTGGGGTGCACGTGCAGTATCTTGTCGTCGTGAGCGCGGCCCGCGTAGTAGAGGTCATCGTGCTCGAGATAGACGGAGGCTGTGGTCCACGGCGCTTGGTCGGACGTGTCCCGCAGAAAACCGGTGAGCTCCTCCAGCGTCGGGGTATGACCGTCGTAGGTCGGGCGTACGCCCCCGCTATGGATGTAGTCGGTCTCCACGAAGCGTCCCGTGGTGTCGTAGACGCTAAAGCTTTTCTCCCTCTCCACTACGAGCCCGTCGCTCGCGGGGATGAGCGTCGGGTGCTGAGATGCGTCGTTCGTGGGGTCCTTCCCGAGGGTGGTGACCGCTCCCGTGCGAGGGTCCACGATCTGCGGGGCGAAGGAGGCTAGGCGAACGGGCACGATGACGGCGGCCGTCGAACCCTCGCCAATGACGCCGTTCGATGGGCGTGACACCTCCGAGAACAGCACGCCGCTGGCTTGTTGCGGCGAAGTCGCCGCGCTCCAGCGCTGCGTCCACGTGCCCGATTCGAGCACCCATCCGGTGCAGGTTGCGACCGTGTCGCAGGTGACCAGGTTTCCGTCAACGACCCCGATGGGCAGGTCGGCTCCCCAGGGCGCCAGGCTCTGGTCGCCGTTCGCCTTGTCGACGATGATGCCGCCGATCAGAAGCTGGGTCTCGGTGGTGATGGGGCCGGGCGCACGAACGGCGCCGGCACTGGGAGAGTGAGGCCCGGTCGTGGTCCACAGAGTGAGCGGCTCGTTCCCGGAGATGTCGTAGGCGGTCACGCTCGTGTCAGCGTCATCCTGCGTGCCCTCAAGCACGGCGTACAGGGTGGTTCCCTCAGCGATCAGCAGCGGGGCGCGGGAATCGTCGTCCAGCGGGATCGTCCATGCCGTCGCGAGGCCCGACACCCACTGAGGAGACAGCTCGTTCGTGTTGGTCGCCGTCCCGTGGTAGCCGATCGGGGTGGGATCCATTGACGCCTCTGAAGCTGTCGGGGACGGTGAGGGGTCGGGGTCATCGGGGTGGTGTCTGTGGTGTCTCGCCGTCGCTGCGCCGACGATGGTTCCGCTGATGCCACCGACGGCGGCCGAGGCAACCAGAGCGGCGACGATCCCGAGCACCTGGAGGGACTTGCGCGCGCGCCGCGGGCTGGCGGCAGCAGGACCAGCGGGCGAGGGCACGCCCTGCTGAGCACGGCCCCCAGGGTCGGTGCGGGTGTCCTGAGGCGGCTGGGGCATCGGGATCTGGGCCGTCGGCTGGGGGACCGGTGTCTGGGGAATCGGGCTGCCCGTGCTCTGATGATCGTCGTTGCTCATGCAACGTTTCTATCACACCCGCGCGCCGGGCAGTACCGGTTGCCCGCCACGGCCTCGTCAGGAGGAAGCCGGCACGAAGGCCGTGACTCCCGTCTTGCTGGCGCCGATCAGCATGTCGTCGAAAACCCATGTGCGCGATTCCGCGGCGTCAAGCTCGGCAGAGTTGAAGTTCTTATTCGTCGCCGTGTCGAAGAAGTAGCTGCCCTTCGGCGCGAGGGGGAAGTCGCGAATGAACATGACTGATCCGTCGGCGCTCGCGCGCACGTCGTTGACCAGGAAGAAACAACTGGAGGACACGTACGGACGGATGTTGTCGGGGACCGAGACCGTGCGCGTCGACGCGTCGGAGGTCAGGGTGAGCTCCAGCGTGGCGCAGTCATTGCCCGTCATCTCAACAACGCCCGTCGTCCATGAGGCGGTCTTGTCCTTCGTGAAGAAGTCACTGAGCTGCGACAGCGTCGGAGCTCCTCCATCGCGCGTGGGCTGCGTGACGTACCGGTTTTGGTTGAAGGTCCCCCGAATGCCGCCGACGCTATCGTAGGCATACTTAGTCTTGAGCCATGGAGCTACGATGACTCCGTCGCTTGCCTGGACGAGGTCGTAGGAGATCGTGTCGTCATCTGGATCGCCCAGGTTCGTGAGCTCGCCGGTGCGGACGTTGAGGAGCTGGGGGACCTCGCGGTAGCCGGGGACAATGAGAATCGAGGCCTGCTCGCCGCTGCCGATAAGGGCGCTGTCAGGGGCCGTGTAGTCCATGTGACCCAGGCCGAAGATGCTCTGTTTCACCGTCGCAGCTTTCCACACCTGAGTCCATTCACCGGACTCCTGCGACCAGCCCGTGCAGTAGCCGTAGGTGAGGCAGGTAACCACGATGCCCTCGGAGACGCCCAGGGGGTATGCCTTGCCCCACGGGGCCTGGGTTATCGTTCCCGTCGCCTTATCAATGACGAGGTCGCGGAAAAAGAGCAGATCGTCGTCCCAGACGAACTGAGGAGTGTAGGTTTCGTATGGGTCCACCGACGTCTCAGCGTTCGTGTTCCACAGGAGCCTTGGATCGGTTCCAGACACGTCGTAGGCCATGACCGTCACGCTTTTGCTCCGCGCCGTCGTCGGCCGATCGGAGAAGACAAGGTAGAGAGTCGACCCCTCAGCGTGGACGTGCGGGGCGAAGATAGACATCTCGGGGTCGATGGGGATCGTCCATGCGATCGCGATCCCCGACGCCCACTCGGGCGACAGGGAGTGAGTGTTGAGCGCTGTTCCGCGGTATCCGGGCTCGCGGACCGGCTCTCCCGCCTGCTGCGTGGACGAGCGGAAAAAAGACGTCCCAATTACGATCGCGACGACGCAGACGCAGGCGATCAGGATGAGGCGCAGGCGCTGTTTCGCGGGGGTAACGGATTCGCCGGAATCCTCGTGAGGCTCCGGCGCGGGTTCGTGGGCGAGCGGCTCATGCTTGCCCGTGTGTACGGCCAGGGACGAGGCCGGGGCTTGGATCGCCGGGCCGGGCGCGGTCGGCGAGGCGTCCGTGACCTGCGTGAGCTCGGGCTCGTCGCCGGGCGGGGCGTACGCGAGCAATTCGGCGATGTCCGGCAGGGGATCAACGCCGGGGTGGGGCGCGACGTCCGCCCCCGGGACGCCTGCCTCCGACGCGCCGGTGTCCGCCTGGCCAGCCACGGCCTCGTCGCCGGGCATGGGAGGAGCGAACCTGAGGAACTCCTCGATGTCGGGCAGGGGCGCCAGGTCCGGCAGGGGCGCGAGCTCGGGCAGCGGCGCGAAACCCGTCTGCCCCGCGGTCTCCTCCCCACTCTCGCCCGAGGGGAGGGGGTGCGTCCCGTCGGGCGGGGACCAGCGAAAGTCGTCGTTGCTCATGGGGCGTTTGTACCACACGCGCGTGCCAGCCGGCGCGGATTGGCTGCCACGGCCCCGTACGCGATAACGGGCGGGGTGTCGTTCAGGAAATCACCGATGTCGGGCAGCGGTGCGAGATCGGGCAACGTCGCGAGATCGGGCAGCGGTGCGAGATCGGGCAACGGAGCAAACCCCGGCAGACTCCCGAACTTCCGCAGCGCATCCCCACGGCCACCAAGCCCAGCTCCTCCAACCCGCAATAGGCCGTCATATCCGGGTTATAGGATGCTGCGTGTTGCTGGTGGCGTGACTTTTTGGCTTTCTGGTGCGGGAAAGTCGGTATAGAAGGTGGTGGCATCTGCTCGCGTCTTCGT
>CABKMZ010000046.1 GCA_902373545.1 uncultured Actinomyces sp.
ACGAATACACGAGGCCACCCACCACCGGCAGCACAACGAACACACACACGAGGACGAGGATCATCCGCACGCGACTCTTCATGGCATAACCTCTTCTCTCATCACGACAACACTACGGGCGCCGCAACGCGCCCCACTCACGAGTTCGGAGGGTAGTGAAACACCTCGCCGACCCTGAACATGACACGAGCATCGCCCGCCTCGTCGAAGCACAGCGCACCCGCCAGCTCGACGGAAACGACATCAGCGTCAGTCTTAATCCAAACCGTTTCCAAACCGTCTAAACCATCGGTCTGCCACCAAACCTTCTCCTCCACTTCATCGGTCACAGTACCCGAAAAGTCGAAAGTGGGACACAGCGCGCCCTGCGCTGCTTCCGCTCCGAAACATGACCGCGCAAGCGAGTCAAAGCTTCCCTCAAACCACGCGCGCGTCTCATCGTCAGGCATCACGCTGATCGTCTTATCCGACCCGTACCCGGCCAACTCAATCGACGAGGCACCAACCTCGGAATTAATGAGCACATCGGTATGCTCACTCACCTTATCGACCGCAACCTCATAGACACCCGGGTACGCATAGACAGTCGCCGCATTGACGTGCTGGGGCAGCACACCATCGGCCGATACGCCCGCAGGAATAGCGACACCGTCACTGCTCGTCGCCCCCGCGCGACCAAGCGACACCCCGCCGACACTGACGTCTGAGGCATAGCCCTCCAGGGTGACTCGGTCGAATTGAGCGAGCCCCTCAGTCACTTTCCATAGCCCCACATGAGGCCGCGGAAAACCGGAACGCTCCAAAGAGATGATGCGCCGGAAGCTACGCCCGTCAATACTCATCTCAACCCACACGTCCTGCTTGCCGTCGCCGTCAGGATCGCCGATAGCGACCACACCCGTCACGCTGGCAAGAGACGACGGCTGGCTTCGACGCAGATCGGGCACCTCCCCCACCTTCGAAGACAATTCCGCTGACTCCACGCCCATCGCGTCCTCGAAGCGCCCCTGCGCGATCGCCTCGGCGTAGTGGCGCACAGCCGCCTCCGCGCTGATCCTCGACAGATATACGAGGCCACCCACCACCGGCAGCACAACGAACACACACACGAGGACGACGATCATCCGCACGCGACTCTTCATGAAACCCTCCAAAAACGACGGACACAATTGCAACGGGCCTTCGCTTTCTGCGAGCCACGCCCCGGAATGTTCTAGCGATAGCTTCTAAAGACGATACGGCGCTCACCCGACTGATCGAAGCAGACCTCGCTCTTCAGCCCCACCGTAGTTTCATAATCACCGGTCGTGACCTGAATGGAGGGGGCACTCAGTCCTTCGCGTTGATCACCGCTGATCTCACCAACATCGATCGAGTCGGCTCGAGGGTACTGTTGCGTGTGGCACACGGCTTCTTCCGGTTTCTCCCCCCGAAGACACGCGGTCGCCAAAGCAGCGAAGCGTTCCTGATGCCATGCGTGCGTCTCCTCATCCACGGTGATGTCGACCTGATGACGTGCACGAGTTCCCATTTCTATCGCCGAGGCTCCTGCGACGGAGTCGACAGAATACTCGGTGTGCTCGCTGAGCTGTGTCACGCCGATGACATACATGCCCGGGTACGCGTATACCTCGTGGTCATGGTGATCGGGATGCCACAGGTCGTCGCTCGCGGAAATAGAAATGCTAGCCGTGGTGCCTCCGACAGAGCCCAGCGAGACCCCGCCGACGGTTACCTCGGTGGCATAGCCTTCCGTGCGCACTGTCTCCTCACGAGCGGCTCCCTCTGCGATGCGCCAGGGACCTACGTGCAGCCTGAGAGAAGCCGTATTCTCCACGTAGATTTCACGGGTGACTGTGGAACCGTTGACGGAAAAGTCGATAGCGGCTCTCTGACGCCCCAACGCATCCCTGCCCGAATACATCCGCACAGCGGATACGGAAGAGGGCGCGGCCACCTGGGCCCGCCGCAGATCAACCAAGGAACCCCACGTAACACGGCTATCGTTGCGACCTCTGTCCATCTCAACGCTCAGCGCATCTTCGAAACGTCCCTGCGCGATCGCCTCCGCGTAGTAGCGCACGGCTGCCTCGGCACTGGTCCTCGCCAGGGAACTCACCGAGCCAATCAGTGGCAGGAAAACGAAGACATACACGAGGACAACAATGGTCCGCGCGCGATTCTTCGGGGACCAACTCTTACGCAGCATTGTCACGTACCCCCTCGTCACTTCTTCCTCCGATAGCGGTTACTCTCGTCGAGGAACAACACCGTGTGGGCCTCACCCGCATCGTCGAAGCACACCTCGTTGATGACATTCAGAAGCACGCGTTCGTCGGCTGTTTCTACATTGACGCCCCAGCTCCTAAGGCGCCCAAATTCCCTGGACGCCCCACCAAAGGAGACCGACTCAACACCCGATACCTCCACGCCCGGGCACACGACGCCTTCCGGCTTCTCACCCTTCACACAAGCGACGGCGAGGGACTCGAATTGTTCCTCCTGCCACGCTTCCGTCTCCTCATCGAGAGGGACCTCGAGCCTGTGGTTCAGAAGCCCCTGTGTGAAGGCGATAGTCTGCGCCCCCACCGAGGAATCGACGAGCACTTCGGCCCCCTCGCCGACCGTGGTCACCTCCACCGGGTACACTCCCGGATACGCAACGAAGACGACGCTGCTGCTGCCCCTGTGCCACAGTCCCTCAGTTGGCACCGTCAGCGGGATAACCGTGCCGTCGCTGCCTTTCTCACTCACTGCGCCGAGCGTCATACCTCCGACGCTCACCTCAGAGGCGTACCCCTCCATGCTGAGCGGATACTTGGTAGCCAGCCCCTCAGTCACTTTCCACGCGCCCAGCAAGCCACGTCGAGAGGCATCGGGACGCAGGGTAATTGTGCGGGTCGTGACGTATCCATTGACGTTCAAGCCGATTCTGACGGCCTGGCTTCCATCCTGTTGCGCAACGCCCACGAGCGACACGCTCGTCACACTGGAGGGAACGGCGATCTGGCCTCGCCGCAAATCGACGTTCTCGGGCTCCACGATGCCGGAAGCCTTGTCCGTTTCCATAGCCATCGCATCCTCGAAGCGCCCCTGGGCGATCGCCTCGGCGTAGTAGCGAGCGGCGTCCTGCGCACTCGTGCGCGACAGATACACGAGGCCACCCACCACCGGCAGCACAACGAACACACACACGAGGACAACGATCATCCGCACGCGATTCTTCATGAACTCACTCCCTCTCGCATGCCCAATCAGCCGCCGAGGGCATCGGTGCCCCCAACCTCCAAACGGTCAACATAAGACAGCCTAGTACATACACCTGTGGGGTGGACCAACAGGTCCACCCCACAGACAAGGCGCATGTGGCGTCAGCGCACGCGGAACTCGATGGTGGTTCCCTCGCCGACGTCGATGAGGTCGCCGTCGTTCAGTGCGATCGTCACCATGGGGGTGACGTCCTGGAAGGATCCGTCAGCGTGGCGCAGGACGGTGCCGTTGGCGCTGCCCAGGTCCATGAGGGCCCACGAGCCGGGCGTCGTCATCATGACGGCGCAGTGGGAACGCGAGATCTCGGTGGCCGGGCTGGGCACGCGCAGCACGGTCGCCACGGGGCGGCCGGTCAGGGCGCGGGCGTCGGGGTCGCGGCCGATGACGACGTCGCGCGAGACCTCGACGGGCACGGTGCCGCCGTGGATCAGGAAGGCGACGGGGGCGGCCGGGCCGGCGTTGACGGGCGCGAGGCGCAGGATCGTGGCCTCGGTGTCGGTCTCGGCACCCAGGTCGGCCAGTCCGGCGGCGCTCATGGCCTCGGGCGCGGCGGGCGGCTCGGGTGCCATCTCGGGAGCGGGCTCCGGCTCGGGAGCGGGCTCAGCCTCAGGCTCCGGCGCAGGAGCGGGCTCAACCTCGGGCTCGGGCTCCAGCGCAGGAGCGGGAGCGGGCTCAACCTCGGGCTCGGGAGCAGGCTCGGGTTCGGGCTCGAACGAGGTGGACTCCGAGTAGGCGGCCAGGCGCTCGGTCGACGCGGCGGTGTTGACCGGCGGCTCGACGGCGTCGGCGACGACGTAGAGCTCGCTCGAGGTCTGCTCGACCTCATTCTCAGCGGCGTCCTCAATCGCATCCGTGGCCTCGACCTGCTCAGGCGCGGCGGTGCGCGCGGTGGGCGTCAGCGAGACGGGACCGTTGGAGGTGGCTGCAAGGAACTGAGCCTCGACGGCGGCCAGGTCGACCGACGACGTGTGCGTGGTGGTCGGCTCGGGCAGCTCCTCGCGCGCGTCGCGGCGGGCGCGGCGCTCGTGGTCGGGAATGTCGGGGTTGATGAGGAAGCCCATCGTGTCGACGGGCAGGGAAGCCAGGGCCTCGACCTCGTCCAGGGCGCGGCCGATGCGAATCTCGGCGGCCTCGACGCGGTCGGCGGCGGGGACCATCCACGTGATCTCGTCGCCCTCGTTGATGCTCGCCTCGAAGGTCTGCCACTCACCGGGGTTGAAGGGCCAGGCCCAGATCGGGTCGGTCCACACCTGCTCGGTGATCTGTCCTGCGGCGCGCATGCGCAGCTGGATGTTACCGAGGACTGTCAAGTAGGGCTGTTCGCCGGCGCAGTCCAGGAGCAGGACGTCGCCCTGCTCGGCCTGCACGTGGGAGAGCCACGCCTGCGTGTCGGCTCGTCCCCACACGACATCAGCCGCGGAGTCCGCAAATTCGAGCGGCACCAACGCGGCACCGAGGGGTCCGGTGACGAGCATCGCGCCCTGTCCGCGACACAAGAAGCGTCCAATCTGAAGCATCAGTCACTGCCTTCTCTACGAGGAACCCGGCGCGCTGTCTGAATCGACGCCGGACGTACTGGTTGAATCATTCGATTCATGACATTCGTTGTCAATGTTACTCGTGATTGGGTTCCTGCGTAGACTACAACCGCAGTTGAGTTGTCACGAGTGCCGGCTTCGAGGCTGGCTTTCACGAGGACATCGGCGGTTCCCTGCGGACCGTTGCCAGCGGCGACGATCGCGTGGATCTGGGAGTCTTGCAGGACCCCGTGCACGCCATCTGTACAGATGACGGCGCGATCGCCCTCTTCGAGGGGCATGATCGTGTAATCCGCCTTGACGCTGCCGGATTGTCCGGCTCCCAGGGCCTTGGTGACGACGTTGGCCGGGGGAATCACCTGCGGCGCGCCGGAGGTGGCGGCCAGGTCGCGGGCTTCCTGCAAGGCGGAGTGGTCGTGGGTGAGCTGACGGATCCCGCCGGGGCCCACGACGTAGGCGCGCGAGTCGCCGACGTTGAAGGAGAGCCAGTAGGGGCCCTCGGGGGTCCACAGGACCATGAGGCCGGACAGGGTGGTGCCGGGCGCGCCCATCGGGTTATCGACGGGCGCCAGGCCGGCGACGGCGGTGGCTGCCGCGTCGATGGCGACGGAGAGGTCAACCAGGTCGACGGGGCGGTTTCCGAGGCGCTCAGGGCTCAGGAACTGCCGCAGAGTGATGACTGCCTTCGACGAGGCCTGGGCGCCGCCGAGGTGGCCACCCATTCCATCGGCGACCGCGAAGACGGGCGAAACCGCCAGCCAGGAGTCTTCATTTTCGGAGCGGACGGGACCGATGTCAGTCGACGCGCCCCACGATAGTGGGGCGCGCTCAGCATGTTCACCCTGAGCCATCTACCTTCGTCTTTCTCGCTGCGTTGGGCGCGTGGGATAACGCGTAACACCGTTATTCTACACGCGAGCCAGAAATGGTTACGCGCTATCGAACGGGATCAGACCAGGCGAGCTGAGCGCGGAAGGTGCCCGCCTCGCGCGAGACGACGATCGCTCGACCGGGCAGTGCGCGGACCGGCCTCACGCGCCCGATAACCTGACCTTCGTCCGGGTTACCGGACAACATGATGCCTGTCGACCCGAGGTCAATGAGGGAACGCAGGACGCGCTCGTACAGGGCCTGAGAGGCGCCACCCATCCGCCTCGCGATAACCAGGTGGAGACCAACATCACCCGCCTGGGCCAGCAGCGGCTGTAGCGCCGCGAGCGGATTACCCTCGGAGGTCACGACGAGGTCGTAGTCGTCGACGAGGACCCAGAACTCCGGTCCCTTCCACCAGCTTCTGTTCGCGAGCTGTTCGGGGGTCACGTCGTCGCCGGGTAGACGTTCCTTCAGGAACGCCACGAACTCAGCCATGTCGCTTGCGACAGACTCGTTCGTCGTCAGGTAGGCGGCCAGGTACTCCTTCGGAATGGCGCCGAGGGAGGAGCGGCGCCGGTCGACGACGATGATTTGCGCTTCCTGGGGCGTATTCCTGGCCACGATTTCGCGTGCAAGGGAGCGCAGGAACGTTGTCTTGCCGGACTTGGAGTCACCGAAGAGGTAGAGGTGGTGCTCGGAGTTCGGGTCGAAGCGGAACGCCCCGAGTCGCGATTCTTCGACACCGAGAATGAGCGCGGGGGCTCGGCCCTGCACCGGGGCGAGCGCGCCAGGCAGCTGCGCGATCTCCTCGGCAGTGACCTTGGTCGGCAGGAGGCGAAGCTTGGGGCCGGGGCCGGCGGGCAGCGCCGCGCGGATCTGCTCAATCGTGGTGACCACGCCTTCGCTGACGGTCGCCGGGTCCGCCTCGCCGTCCGCGCGGGGCAAGGCGATGAGGACGTGGTGCTTGGACGCGCACACTCCTCGGCCAGGCCGAGCGTCCGGGATCTGCTTCTGCACGTTGCGGTCCAGCGCGGAGTCGCGGAAGTCGCCGATCTTGAGTTCGAGCTTCGAACCGAGCATGTCAACGATCTGCATGCGGAAGTCACTCCAGCGAGGCGTTGCGGCCACGAGGTGCACACCGAATGTCAGAGCGGTGTTGAGCATGCGACCGATCCGCATGTCGAGGTCGTCGAAGTCGGCCTTGAGGGAGGCCCAGTTGTCGACAACGAGGAA
Organism: uncultured Actinomyces sp.; assembly: GCA_902373545.1. Lineage (GTDB taxonomy): Bacteria > Actinomycetota > Actinomycetes > Actinomycetales > Actinomycetaceae > Pauljensenia. The sequence goes on from CABKMZ010000046.1 coordinate 6,915, forward strand.
CACGTCGCCGTATCCGTCGTCGTAGAGCCCCTGGGCGCGACCGCGCCGGTAGGTCTCGATCGAGTCGATCTTGTGCTGCTGGAAATAGCGCGCGCGATCCTCGATAATGCCTTGGACCTCGGCGAGGATTCGGGTGAGGACTTCACCGGTGTCGCGCGTGGCGATACCGGCGACGTGGGGGGCGTCTGCGAAGGACGCGAAGGTTCCACCGCCCAGGTCGATGATGTAGAACTGTACTTCCTGCGGCGTGTAGATGAGCGAGAGCGACATGACGAGGGAGCGCAGCGCCATCGATTTGCCGGTCAGCGGGCCGCCGACGACCGCGAAGTTACCGCCCGCGCCCGACAGGTCGAAGGTGAGCAGGTCGCGGCGCTGCTCAAGCGGGATGTCCCTGATGCCCAGCGGGAAGACGAGGGAGCCGCGCTGGCGCCACTCCATCGACACGAAGCCGAGGCCGTCGACGGGTGCGAGGTCGGGCATCATCTGGTCGAAGGTGTCGGGCACGTCCAGCGGGGGCAGCCACACCTGGTGGGCGGGTACGCCCTTACCGGTCATCTTCGCCACCGCGATGTCGAGCTCGCTCATGTCTGCCCACTTGGCGTCCCCGGGCAGGCTCATGACTTCTTCGGACGAGGCCGGGGCTGCGATGGGCTCTTCGCGTGTCAGGACGGGGGCCAGGGTGAAGGGCAGGACCTTGATCGAGCGGTCCGGCGTTCCAGCCGTGGACAGCTGGGTAGAGCCGACGGTTCGCTGCGGCGGCGGGGCCGCGACGTACGAGGCACGGAAGCGGATGAGTTCGTCCGTGCCGGGCATGAGGAAGCCGGAGCCGGGCAGCGAGGGGAGCTCGTATGCGTCCGGCACGCCCAGAACCTCGCGGGACTCGCTGGCTGAGAAGGTCTTGAGGCCCACGCGGTAGGACAGGTGAGACTCAAGGCCGCGCATCCTCGAGGTTTCGAGCCTTTGCGAGGCGAGGAGCAGGTGGATCGAGAGCGAACGGCCCAGGCGGCCGATCGCGACGAACAGCTCGGCGAACTCCGGCTTGGCGGTGAGCAGCTCGGAGAACTCGTCGAGGATCAGGAAGAGGGCGGGCATCGGGGGGAAGGAATGCTTGCCCGCGATACGGTCCTCCTCATACTGGGTGACGTTGGCGTAGTTACCCGCCTCGCGCAGGACTTCCTGGCGGCGCACCATCTCGCCCTTGAGCGCGTCTTGCATGCGGTCCACCAGGGACAGCTCGGACTCGAGGTTGGAGATCATGGCGGACACGTGCGGCATCTCGGACATGCCCGCGAAGGTCGCGCCACCCTTGAAGTCAACGAGGACGAAGTTGAGCTGCTCGGGCGAGTGGGTCAGGGCCAGAGCCAAGACGAGGGTACGAAGGACCTCCGACTTACCCGAACCGGTTGCGCCGATCAGGAGGCCGTGGGGGCCCATGCCCTGCTGGGCGGACTCTTTGATGTCGAGCAGGACGGGGACGCCTTCGGGGGTGACACCGAAGGGGACGCGCAGGCGGTTCCTGCCCTCGCGACGCACCCAGGCCCGCTCGGGATCGTAGTCTCGGATGTCGCCCAATTGCAGGAGCTCCATGAGGTCCACGGAGCGCTTGACGTCCGATCGCCCGACGGGCGTCTCGCTCTCTTTCTTCTCGGTGCCCATGGCGAAGGGAGTCAGTCGTCGGGCGATGGCCTCGGCCTGAGCGCGCCCCACCCGCTCCCATTCGCCGACGATCGCCTGGTGACTGAAAAGGTTGACCTCGAGCACGCCGCGCGTCTGTCCTTTCGCCACGGGGTGGACGAGGAGGCGCACCGTCGACGGGCTCGTCAGCGCCCCCCACTTCTCGTGCAGGTTCACGACAGTCACGCCGGCAGCGCCGTCGCGAGAACCGATCTGGGTTGAGGCGGGCAGCTCAGCGCCGTCGCACACGACGAGGACGTGCGGCCAGGGCGTCAGATCACCACGTGGGGTAAAGCCCGGCCGATCCGTCACGTCGGAGCCGAGGAGGTCCAGCAGATCGATGTCCTCAGTGACCACCATGCGGGCGGGGCCCACGGCGTCCGACTCGACGGTCGAACCGGCGTGAGGGAGCCACTTGACCCACTCCCACTCCGTGAGACGATCCGGCGAGCACAGCACCGCGATACGCAAGTACGAGGGGCTGACGAAGGTCGCCAGGTGCGTCATGATCAGCCGCGCGACGCCGATCGTGTCCTCGCGGCGGCCCGCCAGCTCGACATGCGAATAATCCTCCAGGGGAACACCGAAGGCGACGCTGTCCAGGTTGCGGTGAGTCTCAACAAAGCGCGTCATCGCAGACAGGCACACAATGTCCGGGTTCGCCATGGGCGGCAAGTCGGGAGCCAGCAGCTCCATCGCCAAGCTCTGCTCAGACACGCCAACTCGCGCATTGAGCATTTCGACGCCCGGCTCACGCTCCCACACGCGCTCACCCTGTTCCGCCACCGCAACCAAGGCCTCGGGCGCGGGAAGAGCCCAGTTCACGAAAGCCCGCTGGCGGTCAGCGACGTTACGGACCGTCTGCCTCGTTTCCGACAGGTACGCCAGGTACTCACCGCGCAGCGTGCGAACCTTCTGACGATGCTGGGAGACCTGCCGATAGACGTTGAACGCGACCATGGCGACCATGGCGAACACCATGCCGCCCGCCATCATCAGCATCATCGAGTTGCGACCCTGACCTGCGCCCCCGCTGGCCTGGGAGATCGCCATGAACACCATGACGCCCATCGAACCCATCATCGGGACCACCATCGCAAGCACGTTACCGATGCCCGCGGCCTCAGCCTGGTTCGGCGGAGCCTGGATGGGAATCTTCCCTTCGGGCATCTCCGGTACGCCCTCCAAGCGATCCTCAGAGTCAGCCATGGTTCCTCCCTTGTCACCGCACCCGGGTAGCAGTAGTCCCCGCTATCCTAACGTGGACCACAGTCGAACTTTTGCCAAGCCCGCGTCTGATGACACAATACTGTCTGAGAGTGTCATCCGTGTCGGAGACGAAAGGAGGCTCGCGTGGGACAAACACAGGCATCGATTACCGTCGTTGGCAGCTCCCACCGGGAGGACTACGTCATCCCCGTCGGAATGACGATCGCGGGCCTGCTCGCACTCATCGAAGTTGATCTGACCAAGCTGTCAGCTCGCCTCACACTCGGAGGCGGACGCCCCGTCGAGCTCGGTGCTGTCATCGGACGAGACATTCCCTCCGGTTCGGTCATCACCATCGTCGGCACGCAGGAATCGGCCCAAGCCGTCGCCGACGACCAACGTTCCAGAAACAACCGGCGCTTCCGGCCGGCGCTCACAGCCGCGGCCTTCGTATTCGTTGCCTCCGTCGTGTCTCTCCTCGGCGTCCTCCTGCCCGTGCTCGCCCTGTATCGCGACGGCTACGACATGCTCCCCTCGCTCGCGACTGACACGTGGGGACGCCTGGCCCTGGGGATCGTGTGCGCACTCATCTGGTCGTGCCCGCTCCTGGCCCCGAGCAACGCAGCGCGCGGCTTCGCCCTCGTCACCTGTTGCACCGCCGCCGGGGTGAGCGTCGGCGTCGCAGCCACTCCCCTACCCGGCTCACCTACCCTGCTGCCCGTCATCGTCACCTGGTCCTGCCTGATCGTCGCCAGCCTCGTTCTTTTCGCCAGGCCCACGCCGAGCGCGCGCGTCAACGTCCAGTGTTTCGCACTGATTGCCGTGACCGTCACGGTCGCGTCCCTCAGCGCACTGAGCAGTATCCGCTTCGCTCCGTTGATCTTCACCGCGTCGATTTTCTTCGTCTCACTGTCTCCTCACCTGGCCCTCCAGGTCCCCGACCACCAGGTGCTCGACCTGCCGCTGGTCATGAAGCGCCTCCCCTCCATTCGCCTCACCGTCCTGCAGCCACCATCGCGAATCACGCCGCTGCGCGTCAACAAGACGCTGGCGGAAGCGTACGACCGCTCCCGCACGATCCTGTGGAACGCGACCATCGTTGCGCTCATCTCCGGCCTGTTCACCGCCTACCAGATGCCGGTCGGCGAGGAGACACCCTACGCCGGCTACGCCACGCTCGCGCTGTGCCTCCTCGCGATCCTCGCCCTGGTCACCAACGCGCGTTCGAAGCGCGACCGGCTGACGCATTACGGGCCTCGTCTCGCGGCGCTCGCGATCTGGGTGATGCTTTTCTTCGCGCCCGGTTGGGACCGCTACCTCCTGCGTTCCACGGGCGAGTCGTCGGCACCGACGCTGACGTTCGCGCAGCACGTCATCCTGCCTCTCTCCCTGTGCCTGCTGGCTGTGATCGTGCCCGTCGTGGCGCTCATCCGCTCGGGCCGCGAGCCCTCCGCCCTGGTCGGCAGAATCATCGACATCATCCAGGGGCTTTCACTCACGTTGCTCCTACCAGCCGCGACCTACGGGTCAGGACTTTTCGATCTCGTTTGGCGGAAGGTACTATGACAGCCACATCACCCGACCTCGTTGCCGTCCCCGCATCCCCTGGCAAGCGCGTTGCTGCGCTCCTCATCGATATCGTCGGCGCTGCGCTGTTCGGTGCCGTCGCCTCGGCCCTGTCACACGGCAACGTTGCCATCATCGTGACGACCATCGTCGAATACGTTGCCCTCCAGGCCATCCTGATCGCACTGCATGGTCGTTCGGTGGGCGCCTTCCTGGCGCGTTGCGCGCTGGTGCGCGCTGGTTCGTCGCAATTGTCCCCCTCGCTGATGGTGTCCGCGGGGTATGTCCTCCTGACGGCTCTGTCCTCGCTGATCCCGCCCCTGCCCGTCATCTTTGTTCTTCTGGGAGGCCAACGCGGGTCGTGGATGGCGAAACTGTTCTCACTTCAGTGCGTGACCTTCGTACCGGAGGACACAATCGACGAGGCCGTGGCGGCGCCCAGCCCCTACGGCAAGGCAGGTGCAGGCATCGCCGAGGGCCATACGAGTTTCTCCTCCGTGACCGACATTCCCTCGGCACCGATCAGCCACTCCAGCGAGTCACCGGCAAGCGCCCAGCCCAACGTCGAGCTGCCCAAGCCCAGCGTCGAATTGCCCAAGCCCAGCGTTGAACTGCCCAAGCCCAGCGCCCCGGCGAGCTCACGCACGTGGCCTGCCCCGGCCCCGGCCTCGTCAGTGCCGTACGTGCCCGGCCCGCAGATTCCCGCCCCCGTCCAGGAGGTGCCTGCCGCGGCGCCCGTCCAACAGGAGGCGATGCCCGAGGCGCCAGCCACGGCACCGGCACCGACGCCTGCGTGGGCTCGCGAGACGCAGGCCCCGAAGGCTCCCATCGGGGCACCGATACCCACGCCGACGCCGGTTCAGGAGATGCAGGCCCCGAAGGCTCCCGTTGCACGCCCGGCACCGACCGCGCGTTTCTCCGCGCCCACGCCGCAACCCCCCGCTCGAGAGGCGAGCGCCGAGGCGCCTCCCGCCGAGGTCGAAGCCCCTCGCCCGCCGGAGCCCGCTGTCCCCACGACCGCTCTCCCCACGACCGCACCGAAACCTGCTGCCACAGCGACCAACAGCACCACGGCCTCGGCGCCGGCGAGCGCGTCCTACGCCGCACTCCTGCTCGACACGGGCCAGTCAATCCCCGTCAACCGCACGATCGTGCTCGGCCGCGCGCCCTCGCCGCAGCGCGCCACGGACTCCCCGATCCCCGTGGAGGATCAGACGCGCTCCCTTTCGCGTACGCACGTGCGCATCGCCCCCTCCGAGGGCGGCATTACGATCGAAGACCTTAACTCGGCGAACGGGACGCGCGCCCGTTCCCCCAACGGGCAGACCCACACCCTGGTTCCCGGCCAGCCCATCGAGCTTCCCATGAACAGTCAGCTGCTGTTGGGTGAACGCCTCATTTCCGTTGTGGACCTGCGCCAGCGGCGCTAGCGTGGCGCTGTGAAAGCCTCTTCTGTCATTTCCTGTCATCTGGTAGGCTCGAGTCATCACGATCATGCCTGTCAATGAGGAGTTGTCATGGGTGCCGAGAATGTTCCTGCGAACATGGAAGTCAACTACTACAAGTGGAAGAGCTGGATCGCAGCCCTGCGTGAGGGTGACGATTGCGTGGCAGTGAAGTTAGAGAACGCCGCCAAAGAATTGCAGAAAAATGTGGATGTTCAGACGGAGGGCAAGTGGGGCGTGGAGGCGGGGCCTGTGGCCTTTCAGGCGCGCTACACGTCCTACCTGACCCAGGAGATCACCGCGCTGAATGCGATGGCTGCCAATGTTCGCGACTTTGCGGGTGCGTTAGATAAAGCTGTCAAGGATCTTGAGGCTGGGGATGAGGATGCGGAGGCGAACCTGGAGGCGGCCCTTAAGACTATCCCGTCCTCGTATGTCTCTGAGGAGATGAAGGCAATCTGGGAAGGGGATACGACCGGGTCGCCTCAGATTCCGCCAGATCTGGACTTCTGACGCTTGGCGCGTGTGCCGTTGTCCGTGTTGGATCTGAGGGAGGAAGAATGTGATGGTGTTGCGGGGACGTTGCCGTCGTGTCGCGGCCCGGTGGGTGGCGTGTGTGGTTGCGGTTGGCGCGTGTGTGATGGGCGCAGGGGTGCCTGCGTCGGTTGGTGATCCGCTTCCCACCCCTAGTGTTCCTGTTGCTGCTTCGCCCGAG